>JALWZT010000026.1 GCA_027002405.1 Anaerolineae bacterium
GGGCCAGGGTAGGGGTGGGAGAGGGTGCGGGGGTGTCGGTAGGGGCCAGGGTCGGCGTGGGAGTAAAGGTCGGAGGGACCAGAGTCGGCATGGATGTGGGGCTTTCGACGATGACAGGGGGTTGCGCCTGGCCGGGGGGCGGTAACGTCACCTGAACAGGGGCGGTTTGACTTTTTTCTTCTCGTCCTTTTAGATAGGGTAAGCCGTAAATAAAGAGAAGGTAGCCCACTGCAAGCAGAATGAGTGCGATCACACCCCATCCTAAAACCCGTCGCAATACATGCGAACGCCGGGTCGCTGCTTCGTAGAGGTCCAAATCCATGGGCTGAAATAACGCATCCGACGCGTCCGAAGCTGTCGCAGGCATGGCCAGCGTGTCCTTGGGGATTTGAGCCATGAGTTCGTCTGGGTCCAGGCCCAAAAAGGAAGCGTAACGGCGCAGGAAGCCGCGGGCGGTGACTGCACTGGGTAATTCATCCCAGTCGCCTGATTCCAGGGCACTGAGATATTTCTGACGGATACGCGTTTCCGCTTCGACTTCAACCAGGGAAAGACCAAGGGATTCCCGGGTTTGGCGCAAGAGTTGTCCGATTTCAATCATGATGGGACCTAAAAGTAAGGAGGATGTTGATGCAGCGAGAGGATCATCTGATTATGCTGTGTTCCTACGAAATTGTCAAAGGCGGGTTCGTGGGTGAGTCGGTATCGGCGCGCTGTCGCGGGTGGCGACTATTTGGCAAATCGCGCAGGTTTCGTGGAGAATGGAAGCATCCATGGAGACAGCCCGCCTGGAACGCCTTCATACCTGCCTGTTCCGCCTGCTGATGATGGTCCTGGTGGTGATAGGTGGCTTGATCGCGCTCTATTTTTATCAGGGCGGATGGGATCGCATGCAACAGTCGCGTTTTTTGGCCCGGGTCATCCCCGATCTTTTTCCCGGCCCGCGCGTGGCCATTATCTCGGGGCATCGTGGGTTCGATTCGGGCGCCATGTGTGAGGATGGCACCATGGAAGCCGCGGTCAATGAAGCCATTGCGCAAGGGGTGGCCCAACGCCTGCGCAAGGCTGGCGTGGCCGTCATCCTGCTGGATGAGTATGATCCCCGGCTGGAAGGGCTCCGGGCCCGGGCTTTGGTCTCCATCCACGCGGATTCCTGCATCGATCAAAGTGGGTTCAAGGTGGCCGGGCCCGAAGAGACGGTCATTCCAGACCAGGACGCGTTGCTCACGGCCTGTCTCATCGATGCCTACGCCCGGGGCACAGGCCTGCCCGCCCGTCCGCAGAGCATCACCCAAGACATGACCCAATATCACGCGTTCCAGCGGGTGTCACCTCAAACCCCTGGGGCCATTATCGAAGTGGGTTATCTAGGGGGAGATCATGATCTTTTGGTTAATCATCCGGAGATCCCCGCGGAAGCCATTGCCCAGGGCGTGCTTTGCTTCCTGGACGCGCAAGACCGGGCCCAGAAGACCCCGACTGTTCCGTAAATAGGATCAGGATTAGGATTGAGGATCGTCAGGACAACGTTGAGCGAGGCGACAACGGGCGTCAAACGTAAAACGTGAAACGTCAGGTTACTGATTACTGATCACTGATTACTGATGACTATTTTCGGAGTAGCTCATGTTATAATCAAAAGGCGACTCTATCACGAATACGTGTCCACCATTCCTGGAGGCAACATGGCTTTTAATCTTCGCAATCGCAGTTTTCTCAAACTTTTGGACTTCACTCCCCAGGAAATTCAGTTTTTGCTCAAACTTTCCGCCCAGCTCAAGGCTGCCAAATATGGGGGTTATGAACAACCTCGATTGAGGGGCAAAAACATCGCGTTGATCTTTGAAAAAAGCTCTACCCGCACCCGCATCGCGTTTGAAGTCGCGGCGTATGATCAAGGCGCGCATGTCACCTATTTGGGCCCCACGGGCACCCACATTGGCAAAAAGGAAAGCATGAAAGACACTGCCCGCGTCCTGGGCCGGGTGTTCGACGGCATCCAGTATCGAGGCTTCGCCCAGGAAAATGTGGAGATCCTGGCCCAGTACTCGGGCGTGCCGGTGTGGAACGGCCTTACCAATGAGTATCATCCCACTCAGGTGCTGGCCGATCTGCTCACCATGCAAGAGCACACCGCCAAGCCCCTACGGGAGGTAGCCTATTGCTATCTGGGGGATGCTCGCAATAATATGGGAAATTCCCTGATGGTTGGAGGGGTGAAGATGGGGATGGATGTCCGTTTGTGTGCCCCCCGGCATTTATGGCCTCATGATGATCTGATCGCGACCTGCCAGGCCATAGCCCGGGAAACGGGCGCGCGCCTCACCCTGACCGAAGATGTGGCCGAAGGGGTGGCAGGGGCCGATTTTCTTTACACCGATGTGTGGGTTTCTATGGGAGAACCCGACGACGTTTGGGCCCAACGCATCGAGCTCCTTCTCCCCTATCAGGTGAATGCCCGCACCATGGCCCTGACCGGGAACCCCGATGTCAAATTCATGCACTGCCTGCCCGCCTTCCATAATACCGAAACCGAGGTGGGGATGGATATTTACCGGAAGTTCGGGATAGAGGCCATGGAGGTTACGGAGGATGTGTTCGAATCTAAGGCTTCCATTGTCTTCGATCAAGCGGAAAACCGCCTCCACACCATCAAGGCCATTATGGTTGCTACATTAGGAGATTAGGAGCCAAGCTATGGCGCCTTTGCAAAGAGGTTTTTCAACACGGAGACACGGAGGACACAGAGAAAAATAAGGGGGTTCACGGAGAAAATCTCCTTTAAACCTTATCGTTTTCCTTCGCCGTGCTCTCTGTGTCTCCGTGGTTAAGATTTTTTAGGAAATTCAGCCATGAAACGCCAAGCCCCTATCCAGCGCTCGCCTGTCGACCGCATCAGCTATCGTTTCCGTCAATTCGCCCATATCGAAGGCGTCAGTGGGATGCTTCTGGTGGGAGCCACCCTGCTGGCCCTGGTTTGGGCCAATTCACCATGGTCGGCTTCCTATTTTGCTCTGATACATCTTCCCATTCGCCTGGATGTTGGGAATTTCACGCTGAATGAGCCTCTGGTCCTTTGGATTAACGATGCGCTGATGGCCGTGTTTTTCTTTGTGGTTGGACTCGAACTCAAACGGGAGATCTTGATTGGCGAGCTTTCCTCCTTTCGCAAAGCCATACTCCCTGCCCTGGCCGCGGTAGGGGGCATGGTATTCCCCGTTTTTATCTTTTGGAGTCTGAATCGCACCCATCCTGCAGCATTGGAGGGGTGGGCGATTCCTATGGCCACGGATATCGCGTTTGCGGTCGGGGTCTTATCGCTGGTAGGGCGTCGCGTGCCGTTAAGCCTGGTGGTCTTCCTCACAGCCTTGGCTATCGTGGATGACATCGGCGCCATTCTCGTTATCGCGATGGTGTATACCGAGCAAATTCATTGGACGATGTTGCTGATAGGTCTGGCATTGGTGGGGGTTTTGGCGCTTTATGCCCGATTGGGAGGACGTTGGGTGATCCTCTATCTGGCTTTGGGAGGCGGCGTGTGGCTGGCGATTTTCCTTTCAGGAGTGCATGCCACCATTGCTGGCGTGCTGGTGGCATTGACCATCCCCGTGCGTACTAAGATGGATGTCCGCGATTTCAGCGACTGGATTCATCATCTGTTGGACCGGTTCGACGCCGACATCGGGGATGAAGACCAAATGATTCCCACCCGGGCCCAGCGCGCGGTCTTGACAGAGATCTCCCAGGCCGTGGAGCTGGTGGATTCCCCCCTTCACCGGCTGGAACATCTGCTCCATCCGTGGGTGGCCTTTTTGGTGATGCCGGCTTTTGCCCTGGCCAATGCAGGGGTGTTTGTCAATTCCTCTTTGCTGCGGGCCCTTTTTTCTCCTCTGACTTTGGGGATTTTCCTAGGTTTGGTGGTGGGTAAGCCCCTGGGGGTTTTGCTTGCCACCTGGGTGGGGGTTCGTCTGAAACTTGGGAAACTCCCCGAAGGGGTGGTCTGGCGCCATATTCTGGGTGCGGGCGTGCTGGCCGGCATGGGGTTTACCATGTCTATTTTTATCACCACCCTGGCATTTAGCGAAGGAGGGGGGCATGTCTATAGGTGGGGAGGCAAGCTGGCTAGCGCCGTATGGGCCACCGTGGACCCCGCCACCATGGCGGATTTATCTAAACTAGCTATCCTGATCGCGTCCACCGTGGCCGGGGTGGTCGGTTACCTTTTGCTGCGCCGGGCTCCTACCAGCGTGGCAGACGAAGATTGGCTCGCCATGCCCCCATCTGATCGGAAATCATAATCTCCAGTGCATCATTCCCAAACCCGCTATCTCAAAATCTACGGCGAACGAAACTGTGGCACCCACTATCTGGCCCGGTTGGTGGCGCAAAACCTGGCCGCCACCTTGTTGCCGGGAGTGGCACCCACCCGATTGCGTCGCTTTTTTCGGCGATGGCCTTCTCGTCGGGAGCAGGTCATCGATCTCTATTTCACCCTGACCTTTCGCTATAACCTGGGCTGGAAGCACATGTGTGCGCCCAGCCGGGCCCAACTGGCCCGTAGCGCGCGGCCTTTGGAGCACACCTTTTTCGTTTTTTTGGTCAAAAATCCATACGCCTGGCTCCTTTCGCTGCACCGGCGACCTTACCACCACCCCCAACCCGCGGCGGCATTCGCCACCTTTATCCGCTCCCCCTGGCCCGCGTTGGGCCGAGAACATGCCCCTCAA
This sequence comes from Anaerolineae bacterium, assembly GCA_027002405.1. Taxonomy (GTDB): domain Bacteria; phylum Chloroflexota; class Anaerolineae; order J102; family J102; genus M2005. Next base: position 4,728 of record JALWZT010000026.1, read on the forward strand.
CCGATCTTCCCCCATCCTGTGGCCCTGTGGAACCAGAAGGTGGCTTCTTACATCCGCTTGCTTCCTTCTGTCCGTGGCATGATGCTCCGTTACGAGGACCTGGTCGCGGCCCCTGAACAGGCTTTGCAAGACCTGGCCGAGCGAGGCGGGTTTCCCTGGAAAAGCGAGCATTTTCGCAACGTGATCCCTTCCGCCAAGGGGGACACGGGCAAAAATTTTTATGATTATCAACGCTACTATCGCGAAGCCCGGTGGAAGGACGCGTTCAGTGAGGAAGACAGGGCTTTTCTTCGTCACCATCTGGATATGGCACTTTTACACAAACTTGGTTATGATATCCTCGAATGATATGGTTCAAAAACTTCTGATCGCCACACGAAATCAAGGAAAAGTGCGGGAATACCGCGATCTTTTGGCGGATCTGCCCCTGGAGGTGGTTTCCCTGGCCGATGTCGGCATCGACTATGAGGTGGAGGAAACAGGCGCCACCTTTGAAGAAAACGCCATGCTCAAGGCCCGCACCTATGCCCGGCTTTCTGGCCTTCTGACATGGGCCGATGATAGCGGCCTGGCCGTGGACGTGCTGGGCGGGTGGCCTGGCGTCCATTCGGCCCGCCATGCCGGGCCCGGGGCCACCGACGCGGACCGCATTGCCATCTTGCTGAAAAAACTTCAGGGCGTCCCTCCCGAAAAGCGCACGGCCGCGTTTCATTGCGTGGTGGCCATTGCTGCTCCCAGTGGGGAGGTATGGACCACAGAAGGCACCTGCGCGGGAGTCATCCTGGATGCACCCCAGGGTGCGGGAGGATTTGGCTACGATCCTGTGTTTTTTGTGCCCCCCTTGGGCGCGACCTTTGCCCAGCTCACCCCCTCGCAGAAAAACGCCATCAGCCATCGTGGCATCGCCGCGCGGCGGGCCAAGGCGTTGCTGGAGAGACTGCTATGAAAATAGGATTCGGATCAGGATTAGGATTAAGATCGCCAGACCCACGTTGGGCGAGACGGCAAAGGTTCGTATTGCGTATTCCGTATTCCGTCCAGTCGTTACGCAATACGCAATACGGAATACGAGTCACGCCGCCCTGGCCGCGAGGCATTTTCGTCGGTATCGGCGCGGGCTGGCCCGCCGTTGGACTGCTTTGAAAATAGCGTGATCGTCGGTTGCGGAAGGATCGCTATGCCCACATTGGGCGAGGCAGTAACGGGCGTGATACGTGAAACGTGAAACGTGAGAATCTTACGCATTACGCATCACGCATCACGGTCCGCCAGCCTGGCTGCGAGGCGTTTTCATTCGTATCGGCGAACTGCCGTTCGTGTCGCCTGTTCCGTACATGATGAATCGTAACCCCCGTAACATGCACACGCCTATGCTACGAGCATTCCTTTTTCTGATGTGGATGGGGATCCTGGTCGGATGTGCCGTCCCCCCATCGATGGTCACGCCCGCGCCTGGGTTGCTGGCCACGCCCGTGCCTCTCCCGGCCGAGGCGACCGCGGCTTCTGCTGTCGCGCCCTCTCCACAACCCCTTCCCACCTCCTCGGCCCAGACCTTCCCTACGCCCGCGGTTTCCCCCACGGTGCCCGCACCCGCGCCCGCGCATCCCACCATCACCGAAACCCTCACCGCGGCCCTGGCATACGTCGAAGCCGGGTTCTTGCTCGATATGCCTTCTGCCGAAGCCTTCACCCCCATCACGGAACCTGTCACCCCCGAAGGAATGACCGTGGAAACCACGCTGACGGCCCAAGGTTGGGAGGCCCTCATTGGCCCGGCTGAAATCGATAGCCAGGGCTCATCGCGGCGGCTCATCTGGCTGCGTAAGGAGGGCAAGAAGAAGGTGCTGAGCTGGTTGGGGCAGGTCGATGCCCGGGGCATCGCTTCGAGCATGGCGTTTTCGGGCCTGCCTCGCCCCAAATCCAAACGGGTCAAAGGTCTGACCGGTTGGGTGAAGCCTTTACCGCCGGGCAGCGCGTATCCCCGCTATTTTGAAGATCAAAAGGGACGGCGCTACGGCCTGGCTACCAACAAACCCAAAATCCAGGCCCTGCTGGAACATCTCACCCCAGAAGATGGTGCGATTCAGGTTTGGGGGGAATTGCGGTACGCGGTGAACGATTATCAGGGCCGTCGTATTCTGGTGCGCAAGTATAATCTGCTGGCAGCCGACCCTGCCCAGATTTTGGCTCGGGCCACTCCCTCGCCTTCAGCAATCTCCCCTTCGCAAACCCAGGTGCCGGGCCAGACCCTCTATTATGCCTCTATCAGCCAGCCCCAGCCTCATGATGTCATTCATACCCGGGTCGTGGTCACAGGGGCGGTGGGGGGCGGTTACCAGGGGCCGCTGCGGGTGCAGGTGGAAGATGCCCAGGGCCAGGTTTTGGGGCAGGTGCAGGTGGAAGGGGTGCCCGATGCCCATGGGCGGGTTCATTTTTCGTCCGAGGTGCCATTTCAGAACCCTCCGACTCTGAGTACGGGCCGGGTGGCGGTGTATCTCCCTGGTCAGGGTCAGGAAGGGCTGTTGGGCTGGACCGAGGTGCGCTTCGCGGGGGATGTGGGCGACATGCACGTACGGATTCTTCAGCCCCAGGCGGGCATGGGCGTTCGGGGGAAGGTGCCGGTTTCGGGCCAGGCTGCCCGGCTTCCCACCCCAATTTTGCTGGTCCGGGTGGAAGATACCGCGGGGGTGGTGATGGGCAAGGCGCAGGCATCGGTGGCCCAGGATGGTACCTGGCAAACGGTGGTGACATGCCGACGCCCCAAGACCGCGCGCGCGGGCGTGGTGGCTGTGTATGTGGTTCGAGCCGATGGCGGGCTGATCTTATTGGCCCAGACCCCGGTCAGGTTGCAGCGATAGCCGGTCGTGGGCCGGGGGTGGGGCCGCCGATCACCTGGATCGCGGCGGGCAAAACCCGCACATCCACTTGCAAAGGCCCTTCGGGGATGATCTCCCCATCCAAAAGCATGGGCAAGGGCTCTTCACTTTCCATATGCACCCAGGTGCATTGATGATAAATCACCCCGGGTGCATGGATATGGGTGCCCTTCATGGTATGCGGGAGAAGTTTGAAGACGCCGAGGCGGGACCGGGCGTCCGCGGCCAAAAAATCCAGCAGCCCATCGTCTTGTTGCGCGCGGGGGGCCAGAAAATACACGCCCCCCGTGCGGTAGCCCATGGCCACATAGGCCATCAGCACCCGACGTTTGGACAAACTCCCCCCATCCCACCGAAACGCCATTTCGGGCCATTGGGCCTTGAGGATGGCTTTGAGCGCGCCGGCAATATAAAGGGCAGGCCCTCGCAGACGGGTGATTTTGGCTGCTTCGATATTGACCAGCGCGCCCAATCCCACCACAAAATCGTTCATAAACACCCGGTCATTGGCCCGACCTAAATCCAGGGTTCGGACATAACGGGAAGCGACCAGAAGCCGACACGCGGCTTCCAGATCGTCATCCGGGATGCCCAGTTGGTACGCGTAATCATTGGCTGAGCCCAAAGGGATGACGCCCAGCGTGGCCCGGGCGTGTTCCCCTTGCCCCACCAGGCCGTTGACCACTTCGCCGATGGTTCCGTCTCCGCCCGCGGCCACCACCGGATCGTAGCCTTGGGCCACGGCTTCCCGGGCCAGCTCCACCCCATGGCCTGGCCCTTCCATGGTCACCCAATCAAACTCATAGGCCATCTGCTGCAAAAGATCCCGGACTTCCCCCGCGCGGGCTTTCGCTCCCCAGCGGTTGGAATAAGGGTTGAGGATGATCTTGGCGGGCATGGGGGTGAATAGGATTCGGATCAGGATTAGGATTGAGGATCGTCAGGACAACGTTGAGCGAGGCGACAATGGGCGTGATGCGTGAAACGTAAAACGTGAGAGCCTTACGCATCACGCATTACGCATCACGAGCTCGGCTTCCCGCGCCAACGTGGCCGCGAGATGTTTTCATCCGTATCGGCGAACTGTCGTTCGTGGCGACTGCTATGTAAATAGAGTAATCAGTGATCAGTTATCAGTAATCAGTAGAGCCCCGCGACGTCATTCCGAGGGAGCGAAGCGACCGAGGAATCTAGCGAAGCGCAAAAAAC
>JALWZT010000027.1 GCA_027002405.1 Anaerolineae bacterium
GCAGACAGGCCCAACCGGGCGGAAAACATGTCCCCGAAGGGGGACATGCGGCGGAACGCCCTCAGACCTGAATTTATTCGGCGTACTCGCGCAGTAAACCAACAGTATCCTGAACCCTCGGGCTACGCGTACAAAGCCCCTTCGGGGCTCCCGTGGCCAGCCCGCAGGGCTTCGTATCCGTAGCTCGGAGGTTTAGCTCCGAGCAGAAGAAACAGCGCTGCGTCGCTAGCCGGAATTATCCGGCGCCGTTTTATAGCCCGGCGACTTCATCGCCGGGCGGGCGTGGTGGACGCGACTTCGGTCGGATAAACGACGCCATGCTTTTCGTCGTCATTCCGAGGGAGCGCAGCGACCGAGGCATGTCCTGAGCGCAGTCGAAGGAAATCTAGCGAAGCGCAAAAAACACGGCATGGCGCTCCCTTCGCTCGCTAGATGCTTCGCTCCCTTCGGTCGCTCAGCATGACGAATATCTGCGTCAATCTGCGTCCATTTTTCATCGTATCAGCAAGCCGCCGCTCGTGGCGCATGTTCAGGCCCGCGGGGATTCGATGATGGTGAGGCCCAGAGCACGGAACCCGCCATGGGCACCCAGGATGGGGCCTGCTTCGGCAATGAGGATGTGCTCGCGAGGATAGGCCAGTACAGGAGCCGCGGCGTCGGCCAGGGTGTGGGCCCGAGCCAGGGCCCGGGTATGAGCCACGGCCACGGCTTCTGCCCGCCGGCCTTGGGCTTCCCGGACGATGCGCCTGATGCCTTTGCGAGGGCTGCGCACAATGCCCATCAGATGCAGCTTGCCTTCGCGCATATCCAGCAGGATGCGAATGGAAAACGCAGCCGAGGCCCGTTTCAGGGTCTGCATGGCCGAAGCCAGGCGGCCGCTGCGTTGGATCGCATCCAGGGAGTCCAGGTAAATCCATAAGCGCAGCCGATCCCGGGCCTGATGAAGGTCTTCCAAAATCTCGGGCATGGTGGCGCCCTGGGCGATGCGCCGGGCCGCACGCAGAACGAGCAGGCCCTGAGCCAGGGAGATGGCCCGAGAATCAAAAACCTGCACCCGCCCCCGAAAAGCCTGGGCTGCCAGTTGGGCGTGATGATAGGTGCTGCTATGCACGCCGGTCACCGTGATCATCAAAACCTGATCCGCCTCCTTCAGGGCCTGGGCATAGGCATCCGCGAAAATGGGGGGAGGGGACGCGGCAGTCCGGGGAGCCTCCCCCGCCGCGTATCGGGCCCAAAACATCTCCCGGAGCTCATAGCGATCCGGAAATTCTTCGTCGCCAAAGCGGATGAACAAGGGGACCAGCGTAATGGCGTGTTGTGCCAGCAAGGGAGCAGGAAGATCGCAAGCGCTATCCGAAAGGAGGGCAATGGCAGGCATGGCATCACCTTTGAGCCTGAAGCATCCACCAGTATTTCTTCTGTTCGTAACGGGCCATGATCAGACTGAGTCGCAAGCCATGCAGCCCATCTTTGTACCCCTGCCAGGTTATAAAGCGCCGCCAGAATTCCTGCGCGGGACGGGTCACCAAATGGCGAGGATGGGCTCGCACCCCTTCTTTGAGCAGGGTGTTGGCTGCATAGCGGGTGTAACGCGTCTGCTTGGCATGAAACTGAGTCCAGGAATCGTAATTATAGTGGATGAGGTGTTCTTGCAGATAGCCCTCTTCCCCTTCGATGATGGCAACTTCGTGGACCTCACGGGTTTCATCGTAATGGGCTTTTTCGCGACGCAAAAGCCGCAATTGATAGTCCGGGTACCATCCGCCCCCTTTCATCACATGACCGATAATGTAATTGTAGCGAGGGACCCACCATCCGGCTTTATCCTCATGCTGGATCACGTGTCGGACCTCTGCGGCCAGTTCGGGGGTCACCCGTTCATCGGCATCCACGAAAAGCACCCAATCCGCGGGCGTGTGTTCCAGGGCAAAATTGCGGGCCTGGGAAAAGTTGATGAAGGGGGTATCCACGACTCGGGCCCCTGCGGCCCGGGCCGCGTCCTGAGTTCCATCATCGCTGGCCGAATCGAACACGATCACATCATCTGCAAAAGCACAGCTTTGCACACACGGCCCAATATGTTGGACGACGTTTTTAGCCAGGATAGCACAAATTAACGTGGGTGTGGTCATCGGGCGTGTCCGGTAAGCAACATGCGGTCTTCGGTGATGGTCACATCTTCCACATAAAAATCCTTGGAGATGGAAGTCAGTTGGGCCAATTGAGGCGCGATCATGGCCTCGATTTGACGACGGATAAAGCCCGTGGCCCGGCTGCCGTTCACATCGATCTCCTGCACCACCACCTGGGGTTCCCCCGCGGTGACCTGAACCGTGGCCAAAATGCCGATGTTGACTTTGAAAAAGCCCAACACGGCATCACCCGAAAAGTAGAGTTGGCCAGGACGGAAATCGACCCTGGGGTTGGTGACCTGAAGGTCTTTTTGTTGGGCCAGGGCCTGGGCAGCCATGCGATTGGCCTCTTTTTCGGTAATGACCAGGGTCAGGGTAGCAGGGGTTGGAGTGAGGGTGGGCGCTTTTTGCGGCTCAGGGGTTTGGATCTGGGGCTGAGCCGGGGCCAGAGGGGTGGGCCCCGGGGGCGGCGTGGCCGTTGGCGTTGGGGTGGGCG
>JALWZT010000028.1 GCA_027002405.1 Anaerolineae bacterium
CTGCGGGGCTAGCCGGATTATGGAGTTTTACAAATTAAACGGGTCATAGGCCTCATTCTATTACCAGATTGTTTTGTAAACGTTCATCATCCGGCGCCGTTTTATAGCCCGGCGACTTCATCGCCGGCCGGGCGGCGGCTGACGCCACTTCGCTCGGCTAAACGACGCCTCGGCAAGTGTTGCGAAAAAAGGGACGTTATTTCTGAACGCTCACTTAGCTACCAGTTTAGCTCATCCTGCGCCTCTTCCGCCTTAGTTCGATAAAATTTCAGAGAATCAGAAGTTCAGGGATAGGTAAAAAGGGGACCAATGAGTATCCTATTATCAGGATGCTCCGGAATCGAAAGCCGCTCGCCGGTTTCCAGCACATAAAAGCCGATTTCCAGGAAGTATGTTGCTGAGGCGTTCTGCCCTGCTTTGGCTGGAACCACCAACTCCTTTTCATCTACCACCACTTCACCCGGCAACCATGTTGTGGTAGCGCATGATCCGTTACCTGGCTTTCCATCTGCACCTGCCACCATCGATTGAGACTGCCCATCATCGGTGATGAGATGGACAAAAGCGGTGTAATCCTTTTGTGGTGAATGCTTTGCTTTCCAAAAAAGGCGTACATAAAGACGGTCTGCCGGAGTGAGTTCTGACTGGCTTAACCAATAACCGAGCAATTCTATGCCGTCATCCAGGACCACGGGGTACGGCGTCATTTCGGGGAATTGAACCTGCCCATCTTCTTTTTGAATACGGGCCAGCGCCCATGGCTTGTTCTCTCTGTCTCTGATTACGATGGAAGCGGAACTTTGGGGAAGGTAGGAAGCGAGGAGATCAGGACCCCGAAAGTCTTCTGGCAGAATGAACAGATACGCAGCAGAGGTTTTGGTGGAAACACGCACACACACGCGCCCATCGAATCCTTGGAGAGGGGAAGGCCATCGGCCCGTTGTCGAAAGACGGGCGTATTGCAAAGTGGGGTGGTTCTTTCCTCGCGGGCTGATGTATACCCGCATGTTTTCTGCGGCATATTGCTCTACCAGGGGGCTGAGTTGTAAGAAGCCGACGTCGCGGGCGTAAAAGAGTAGCGGCGAAGGCGACCACTGTAGGAAAAAGGCATGCCATGTCAAGGCGCTTCCTATTCCTACCAAGCCCAGGCCCGCGGCCCAAGCCCAATGAGGGCGGGATGGAAAGCGTAATGTTAGCCAACTTGTTGTACGCTCCAAACCCAAAGCAACGATGAGCACGAAAACAGGCATCGCGCCAATAGCCCGAGAGAAATTGGGAGCAAAGTCGCTCAAGATGGTCGGCGTGAGCATGGTGCCCCACCATACTCCTAAAAATATCGCGGCTGGTTGCCTCCACCGCCGCACCAGCGCTGCCAGCCCTAGTAAAAAGGGGATGGTCATGACAGGGTCCAACACAGGACGGCCCGGAATATTGTTTCGGATGTTTTGATCTCCCTCCAGAAAAGCCATTTTTATAACGGCGACGACATTGTGAAGGATGGCATAAGCCCCCTGTTGAAACATATTCACCTGGTCGGTTCGTGTCCAAAATGCCACTGGATTGTTCCAGAAATACCACATCAGTGGCAATGCGATGATGAGTGCAGTGAGCGCTGCAATGATAAGCTTGGGAGCGTCCTTGACTATTCGGCTTTTGGAGCGCCAATACGCCCACACCAGGAAGGGAGCCAGCATGAAAGGGATCAGGCGGGATGGGATGTAGGTGTAAAATGTCAGCCCGCCGAAAATGCCCGCCAGCATCCAGGTCAACCATCCTCCTTGCCTCCAGGCATGCCATAATGCCGCCCAAAAGAGTACCAATAGAAAAGCAAAAAGCTCGGCCCGAATAACATACCGGCTAAAAATTTGGCTCCACAAAATTGTCAGCGGCACCAACGCACTCCAGAGAGCAAACCGGTGATGGTTAATCTTCAACGCAAGGCCCAATTCCCATCCCAGCCAAAACAGCCCCACTGAAAGCAACGCTCCAATGAACGCCATGACGCTTCGTAGAACGATGGGCGCAGGAAACGCCAATGTCTGGACAATGGCAAGCAGATAAATCAATAGGGGTTCCCGACCAAAGTTATTGTTGAAAAAAATAGGCCATTCCCCTAGGGACTGCATTGTCAGGGCATAACTATCCAGCCCGTTGTAGGCCTCGTCGTAATGGAATCCTGGTGGAGAGGAATCCAGATGGTAAAAGCGGAAGAAAATCACCGCCAAAAGCACCACCACCAATTCAATTATCCATAATCTTGATTTCTGGTGCATGAGAAACTCTGGTTGGGATCATGGCAATAGTTCTGCGATACGCTTTCGGGCCAGTTCCACATAGGAGGCGTTGATGTCGTAACCCACGAAGTGGCGGCCGGTCTGGAGGGCAGCCAGTGCGGTGGCTCCGCTGCCCATGAAGGGGTCCAACACAATCTCACCGCGAAAAGTGTAAAGCTCGATGAGGCGACGGGGGAGCTCCACCGGAAAGGGGGCAGGATGCCCCACCCGGCGGGCCGAGGCTGTGGGAAAGCGCCATACACTCTTGGTGCATTCCAGGAAATCCTCACGGCTGATGCTGTTTTCGCGCCCCATGGAATCCCGTTTGAAGCGACCTTTGGAGAAGATCAAAATATACTCATGCACATCGCGGATGGTGGGATTGCTGGCCGAACGCCAGCTTCCCCAGGCCGTGGATGAGCCCGCACTTCCCCCCTTATCCCAAATGATCTCCCCCCGCATCAAAAACCCCTCCTCCAACATGATCTGATTGATGAAACTGGCCAGCGGGATGTAGGGCTTGCGGCCCAGATTGGCCACATTGATGCAGGCTCGCCCCCCCATGACCAACACACGATACGTTTCCCGGAACACGGCCCGGAGCAGATCGAGATACTCGTCCAGGGTCAGGTCCTCATCATAGGTTTTACGAGCGTTGTAGGGGGGCGAGGTGACCATGAGATGCACACTTTCATCCGGCAGATGGGTCATCCGGCGGCTATCGCCCAGGATGACCCTATCCAGGACCTCCGCGGGCACCGGGTTTTCTACATAGGGGCTGGTTTCATCCATGCCGGGGAGGTCCTGATACATGCGGCTGGCATAAAAATAGCTGGCATCATGCGCGGCCCGCCCTCCCGAGCCAAACGTAGATGTCTTTGTACCGGACTTCCGTTTGCGTGCCATGGGGAAAAAGCACCTCAACCGCCGAGGTAGGCTTTCTTCACATCCGGATTATCCAGCAGTTCCTGGCTGGGTCCCTGGAGCACGATCTTCCCGGTTTCCAGCACATACCCGCGCTGGGCAAATTTCAAAGCCATGCGCGCGTTCTGTTCCACCAACAGGATGGTGGTGCCCTCCCGGTTGATCTCTTCCAGGGCTTTGAACATCTCCAGCATCAGCAAGGGGGCCAGCCCCATGCTGGGCTCATCCAGGATCATCACCCGCCGCGCGGTCATAAAGGCCCGGGCCACGGCCAACATCTGCTGTTCGCCACCGCTCAGGGTACCGGCCTTTTGATTCAAACGTTCCTCCAGCCGGGGGAATACACTGAACATGTACTCCAGGTCCCGTTTGATGTTTTCCTTATCCTTGCGCGCATAAGTGGCCAGGGTTAGATTTTCTTTGACCGTGAGATTGCCGAAAATCCGACGTCCTTCCGGCACATGGGAGATACCCAGCTCACTGACCACCTTTTCGGGCGGCACGTGCAGGATGCTTTTGCCTTCAAAGAGGATATCTCCCTTTTGCACAGGGACCAGGCGGGAGATGGCCCGGAGGGTCGTGCTTTTGCCCGCGCCATTGGCGCCAATGATGCAAATGATCTCCCCTTCATCCACATCAAAATCAATCCCTTGCAGGGCTTTGATGTGACCATAGGAGACATGGAGATTACGAACCGAAAGCAACATCAGGTTTCCACCTCCTCCCCCAGGTAGGCTTCGATGACTTTGGGGTTGTTCTGAATTTCTTCCGGGGTGCCTTCGGCAATGACTTCGCCGAACACCAGGGTTTGAATACGCTGGCAGAGCTCCATCACGAACTTCATGCGGTGTTCGATGAGGAAGATGGCCAAATCAAACTCCTGATGCACCTGGCGGATGACATCCATCATCTCCACCAGTTCTTCGGGATTCATGCCCGCGGTGGGTTCATCCAAAAAGAGGATGTCCGGCTCTACAGCCAGGGCCCGGGCCATTTCTACCCGGCGTTGCATACCGTAGGGCAGGTTGGTCACCAACTCATGGGCCACATTGTAGACGCCCAGCAGGTCGAGCAGGTCGCGCGCCACCTTTTCCGCCTCTGCTTCTTCCCGCCGGCGTTTGCGGGTGTCGAAGAAAGCCCCGACGAGTCCATAGGTGAGTTTGGAATAACGGGCCATCTTCACATGTTCCAGCACCGTCATATGGCGCCACAGGCGCAGGTTTTGGAAGGTACGCCCCAGGCCCATGGCCGCGATCTGGTGCGGTCGTTTCCCTGTAATGTTCTGGCCCTTGAAGATCACCTGGCCTTCGGTGGGACGGTAGATGCCTGTGATCAGGTTAAACACGGTGGATTTCCCCGCGCCATTGGGGCCGATAAGCCCGCGGATTTCACCTTTTTCAATACTCAGGTTGAAATCATGCACCGCGCGCAGGCCACCGAAATAATGGGTCATGTGCTTGACTTCAAGCAGTGGCATCGTCCCCCTCCTTTATCTCTTTGGGCTTGACGATTTCGACCAAGTCGAACTCCCGGAACGCGATGAGACCGGTTGGGCGATAGATCATGACCAGGATGAGGATGACCGGGATCACAATCCATTTGTAAAGCTCCAGAGGGCGCAAGGCTTCGCCCAGAAGATTGATGCTCACCGCGCCCACGATGGAGCCCAGCACCGAGTTGAGCCCACCGAAATAGACCATAGCCAGGACTTCGGCCAGTTTCTGCAGGCCAAAGGAACCAGGGTTGATGTAGCGCAGCACGTGGGCTAGAAGCCCGCCGGCCAGGCCCGCCCAGAACGCGCCAAACAAGAATGCGGTCATCTTGGTTTTGCGAGTGTTGACCGTCATCGCGTCCGCGGCCAGCTCATCATCCCGCACCGCGTTCAGGGCTTTGCCCAGGGTCGAGCGCACAAAATTGTTGATAATCCAGATACCCAGCGCCATCCATACAAAGATGACCGGGAAGGAAGCCAGATCGGGCTGGCCTCCCAGGCCCCGGGGCCCGCCTACAACCTCTAGATTTTCGAAAAGGCTTTTGACGATGAACATATAGGCCAGAGAGATGATGGCCAGGTAGTCACCCCGGGTGCGGAAGGAAGGAATGGCCACCGCCAGGGCAGAGAAGGCAGCCACCGCCCCCCCCAGAATCAGGGCAATGGGGAAAAACACCGGCGCCAGGGAGGCAGGCAAACGGGCCGGGCCGAAATAATCACTTTGCGTGAAAAGGGCCATGGTGAAAACCGAGCTCACATAGGCCCCCACAGCCATGAACCCGGGATGAGAGGTGGAAAATTCTCCCATATAGCCGTTGATGACGTTCAGGCTCAGGGTAACGATCACCGCGATCATGGTGAGTCGGGTCACCAACTCCCGATAGGTGCTGATATCGGTCCAAAGCCGCAAAACCAGATAAAGCAGCAGGATGTGCAGTAAGACCGAAAGCAGGGCGGATTTGCGATACAGCACCCCTGCCACCCGGTTGGTCAACCTGTAGGTAAGCCAGGTGACCAGTACCAGGGGAAGGAGATAGATCAAGATATCATAAACAATGACCCCGGCGATGATCCCTAAATCGTTGAAGATAAAAGGGAATTGCAAGCTGGGTTTTTTGAAGATGATCAGGAAGCCAAACAGCGCCGGGATTTTGCCGATGCCCAGGAATCGGGCCAGGGGTTTGCCCACGGCCATTTCCAGACCGGCAATGACCAACCCGGTGAGCAACCATCCCAGGGCCGGCGTTTGTTTGAAAAAGGCCGCTTTGTTTGTGAGTTTCGATGCCATGGCAGCCTCCCTTACAACCGTAACCGGGCCGTGTGTTCCTCACCAAACATCCCGTGAGGTCGAAAGACCAGGATGATGAGGATGATGGAATACGCGATGAGGTCCCGGTATGTGGATGGGAATACGGTGGCGGCAAAAATTTCGATGAACCCCAGGAGAAATCCAGCCAGGGCCGCGCCTTTGATGGACCCGCGGCCGCCCAAGATGGCCGCCACGAACGCCTTCCAGCCGACGGTGATGCCCATATAGGGGTCTAATACAGGGTAGGCCATGCTGTAAAGGACCGCGGCCGCACCCGCCAGAGCCGACCCCAAAGCAAAGGTAAGGGCCGCAATGCGATTCAGCGGAACCCCCATCAGCGGCACCGCGGCGAAGTCAAAGGCCATGGCCCGCATGGCCATCCCCCATTTGGTGTTGCTCACAAACCATTGCAGCAACAACATCAATACCAAAGCCACCCCCACGATAAGAATTTTCTGCCACGAGATGATCACCCCGCCAAAGGTAGGCTGACTTGCCGAAGCAAGCCCGGGCAACAGTTCGGGAAACTTCATGCGCTGCGCACCGAACATGGCCAAAATGGATGTTTCAAAAATAATACCAATCATCAGCCCGGTAATCGCGGCCGATGCTCGAGGCGCATGACGCAAAGGTCGATACCCAATCCGCTCCACGGCCATGCCCACAAACGAAGTCAAAAACATGGTGGCAAGAATGACCAATACCAGAATGGCCCAGGAGGGTAAGGTGATAATCCCCACGCCCGAGGCAAACAGCGCCAAAAACGCGGTAGCGACAAAGAAGCCAATATACGCCCCCACCATGAAAATATCCCCATGGGCAAAATTGAACAACAGCAGCACCCCATACACCATGGAATACCCCAGCGCAATCAACGCATAAAAACTCCCCCATTGCAGCGCGTTGACGACATTTTGGAAGAATTCGGTAGCGCTCATACTCACTCCAGGGAAGTTGAGTCAAGAGTGGATTTTGGTGGCGCAGCAACCGGGAGCCTGGCGAGAGGGACGTGCCATCCCACCAGCTCCCGGCTTCCTTCCCGAAAACCTATGGCACAGGATGGGGTTATTGCATGCCTTCGGGGCAGACCTGCTTGTAGAACTCGAATTCGCCCTGGTCATTGATGCGGACAATGACCGCGCACTTGATGGGGTCGCCCTGCTCGTTGAAGCTCATCTTGCCCGTGATGCCTTCAAACTCCTTGATGTTGGCCATGGCATCTCGCACGCATTGGCGATCCTTTTCAATATCGCCGGTGATCTTGCCGCAATCCTGGATAGCCTTTTTCACGATGTTCATGGCGTCCCAGGTCAGGGCAGCCACATCATCGGGCACGTAGCCATATTTCGCCTGATAGCGATCGATGAATTCTTTGGTCGCGCCCTTGGCCCCTTTGGCCACATAGTGGGTGCTGAAGAAGCTACCATAGCAGGGCTCACCGCACAGCTTGGTCAGCTCGGCCGAACCCCAGCTATCGGAACCCAGGATGGGTTTATCCCAACCCAGTTGCCGGGCCTGGGGCACAATCAACGCCACTTCGTTGTAATACTGGGGTAGGAAGAGCACATCCGCTCCTGAATTCTTGATCTTGGTCAACTGGGCGCTGAAATCGGTATCTTTGGTGGTGAAGCTTTCAAATGCAACCACCGAACCCGGGCCGTGGATCTCCTCCCACGCCTTCTTGAAGTATTCGGCCAAACCTTTGGGATAGTCACTGGCCACATCATAAAGCACCGCGGCTTTCTCCGCACCAAATTCCTCGGTTGCGAACTTGGCCAGCACCGGGCCCTGGAAGGGGTCCAGGAAGGGCGTGCGGAAAACCCAAGGTCGATCCTTAGTGGTCTTGGGATTGGTGGACCAGGGGCTGATCATCGGGGTCTTCAGGTCATTAGCCACACCGCCCGCGGGCACCGCCTGCTTAGAAGACTGCGGCCCCACAATCACCAGCACTTCGTCCTGGGTGATGAGCTTGGTGTTGGCCTTGGCCGCGGATTCCGCCTTGGATTCATTGTCTTCGATGACCAGCTCGACCTTGTACTTCTTTCCCCCTACCTCTAGCTCGGGATTGTCCTCCAACCACATCTCTGCTGCATACTTGGTGCCTTCCCCAACCTTGGGGATATCACCGGTCAGCGGGGCATTGATACCGATCTTGATGGTATCTGGGCCACCGCCGCCACAAGCTGCCAGCAACAAGGCCAGCGCTCCCAGTAAAACCATCACAACAAGGACACGTTTCAACATCATTCCTCCTCCTTTTAGGGTGAAAAGTGGGGTGAGACGAAGGACCTTCTGCCAGAACAGACCTCACGGGGCCTTCCTGACGAACGCCCGTAGCAAAAACAAAGAGAGCCTTCGCGATAAGGATGGAACGGTGCGATGTAGTGTAGCATAAAATGAAAAAATTGTCACAATTTTGTTTTTCCACGCCCTTTCATAGCAAGGTAACGACCACGAAGACACGAAGGCACAAAGGCACGAAGGAGAAAATAAAAGGTTCTCTTCGTGTCTTCGCCTCTCCCCCCCCGTGTGCGGGGGGAGCCGGAGGGGGCCTTCGAGCCTTCGTGGCAAAGCGTTGTGTGGGATACCTGTATAGTTACAGTGAACATGGCGAATTCGGGCGATTTCATGTATCATTGCCCGCATCACAACCTTCATGCTACTCAGGTTCACTCCCGTCATTTTCTCTGAGGATGTCTTATGCAAACCGCCCACCGCTTTGATCACATCCAGGAATCTGTCATCCGTGAGATGACCCGTCTCGCCATTCAACATGATGCCATCAACCTGAGCCAGGGCTTCCCCGACTTCGGCCCGCCCCCGGAGGTGATGGAGGCCGCGATCGATGCCATCCGGGGAGGGCTCAATCAATACACCATCACCTGGGGCTATCCTCCCCTGCGGCAAAAGTTGGCTGAACTTTACACCGAGCGCCTGGGCTGGGAAGTCGAACCCGACCAGCATATCGTGGTTACATGCGGTGTCACCGAAGCTCTGGCCGCGGCCATGCTCGCGGTGCTGAACCCGGGCGATGAGATGCTCATCCTAGACCCGGCCCACGAGACCTTTCGCCCGGGCGTGCGACTGGCCGATGCCCACGCGGTGTCGGTCGTGTTGGAATCCCCGGATTTCCGCATTCACCAGGAGGCCCTGGAGGCCGCGATCACCCCTCGCACCAAAGCCATGATCCTGAATACCCCCCACAACCCTTCGGGCCGGGTGTTCGATCAAGAAGAAATCGCCGCGGTGATTCATGTGGTCACCAAGTACGATCTGGTGCTCATCACCGATGAAATCTACGATCAGATTCTATACGATGGCCGGGTGCATGTAAGTCCGGGCGGCTTGGAGCCACTGCGGGAACGCACCATCACCATCGGAGGGTTCGGCAAGACGTACGCGGTGACAGGCTGGCGTCTGGGGTATGCCATCGCGCCCGACACGTTGGCCCGGGCCCTGAAGCCCGCGCATGATTTCCTGACCATCTGCGCGGCCACCCCTTTGCAGGCCGCAGCCCTGGCCGCATTGAATCTGCCCGAAAGCTTCTACGAGCAACTGCGGGAGGACTACCACCATCGCCGCAGCCTCATGACCGAAATCCTGGATGACCTGGGATTTGTTTTCTCCCAACCCGAAGGTGCCTATTACATCTTGGCCGACTATCGCCATCTTCCCATCCCTCAGGCCCAATGGGACGCGGACCGCTTCGCCCGCTGGATGGCCACCGAGGTGGGCGTGGCCGTGGTGCCCGGACCGAATTTCTACGCCAATCCCGCGGATGGCGAAGGGCTCATCCGCTTTGCGTATCCCAAGAAATTGGAAACCCTGGAAGCTGCAGGACAACGGATGGCACGGTATTTGAAAGGATGACCCCTTCCCCTTTGCTGACCGCTGTTTACCAACGCCTGCTCGCGGCTTACGGCGAACCCCGCCCCCGCGGGTGCCAGGACCCCATCGGCACGCTGGTAAAGACCATCCTCAGCCAAAATACCAGCGATGTGAATACCGACCGGGCCTACCGGGCCTTACGTGAGGCCTTTCCCCACTGGCATCAGGTGATGACCGCACCGCCCGAGCGTTTGATCGAGGTCATTCGTTCGGGCGGGTTGGCCCGGCAAAAGGCCAGCCGGATTCAAGCCGCGCTGCGAACCATCTACCAAACGCGAGGGGATTTCGAGCTTGGCTGGTTGGCCCAAATGCCTGTGGAAGAGGCCCGGCGTTGGCTGGTGTCCCTGCCCGGGGTGGGGTACAAAACCGCATCCATTGTCCTGCTTTTCTGTTTTGGCATGCCTGTGTTTCCGGTAGATACCCATGTGCATCGTGTCACCCGGCGATTGGGCCTGGCCCCGCCCAAAGCTTCGCCCGAACAGGTGATGCGCCTTATCGAGGCCCAGGCCCCACCTGCGTGGTTATATCCCCTTCATCTCAACCTTATCCGCCATGGCCGGGCCGTGTGCAAGGCACAGAAGCCCCGGTGTGCCGAATGCCCCTTGGCGGATTTATGCGCGTTTGTGCGTGACTCCTAATCAAAATTTCCCCATGTTGGATTGCCTGATCAAAAGCCTGACGGGCTACAGATTGCTTCAGAACCAGAGCTTTCTGATACCGATCTGCCAGATTCTGGGAAAGTTGAATGGTGATTTCAACGGACATAATTGGGACCGATAAGCTCCTGAGCGGCGACGACGAAATTTTCTGCGAGTGCAATGGCTCTTTCCGCTTCTTCTTTTGTGACGTGAAGCATCATGCCATAATCGCCCACCCCGCGCAATTCAAAAAGCCAACTCAATGCCTTTCCATGCTCCTTGTTCATGATCTGACGCGCATGGATTCTGCCTTGATGTTGCGGAAAAAATGCGACGCCCCGCGTTCGAAATCATCTGCGGAAGCAGGCTTGGCAGAGATCAATCTGTTGGAATGAAGCTGGATCGGATAAAGAACATCCACAATCTGGCGAAGTTCGGTGAAGAAATCAAAGGGAGGGAGAAGGAGGACCAGAAGGTCCAGATCGCTTTCGGGCGTCATTTCCCCCCGGGCAGCCGACCCATACACCATGACGTCAATCAAACGATCACCATAATGCTTCTTTAACGCGCGATGGCAGGCCCGAATCACCTCGTCGATGCTCGGTTCTTGTAAAGAAGCCCGGATCTGCGCTGAAGGAGCCGTAGCTTTCATGGTCTCGATTTCAGTATAAACCCGGATGATTCCGGCTAGCCCGCAGGGACGCTGTTTTTTAGCCGGGGAATTCATCCCTCGGCACCGGCTTGACATTGATGCTAATAATGGTATCATGAAGACGTGACGAAAGTTGAGGACATTGTTGCGGCCATGCGCAAGAGCCCGAAGAACATCCGGTTCCGGGACCTATGCAAGGTCTGCGATTACTATTTCGGTGAACCGCGCCAGAAAGGCAGCAGCCATCGCGTCTACAAGACGCCCTGGCCTGGCGATCCGCGGGTCAATATCCAGAATCACAAAGGTATGGCCAAAGCGTATCAGGTGCGACAAGTTCTCAAAGCCATTGACAAACTGGAGGCCAATGATGTTGAAGCATGATCGGTATACATATCGGGTGACCTGGTCGCCCGAAGATAAAGAATACGTGGGCCTGTGCGCCGAGTTCCCCAGCCTGAGCTGGCTGGCGGAGACGCCTGAAGAGGCGCTGCGTGGCATCCGCGAGGTAGTGGCGCAGGTAGTGGCGGATCTGAAAGCCAATGGCGAGCCTGTGCCCGAACCGCTGGCGCTTCGCCAGTACAGCGGGCGATTCGTAGTGCGAATTCCGCCGGAGGTGCATCGGGAATTGGCCATCGAAGCGGCGGAAGAAGGCGTCAGTCTGAATCGGCTGGTGAGCGCCAGACTCTCAGGTCGAAAAAACTAAGGGAAAAAGACAAAATTGAGCGCATCACCATCGCCCCGGGATCATGGCGGGCAAGCCCGTCATCTGTGGCACGCGCCTGAAGGAAGCCGTTTAGATGCGATTCCTGGTGGATGAGTGCACCGGGCCCAGGGTGGCACAATGGCTGCGGTCACAAGGGCATGACACACACCCCCATGAGGTCGTTGACGTTGGTGCGGGTGGGGCCGGTGCGGAGCTGATCGCCCACCGCCCGTAGAAAGGGGTAGCTGTCGTTGCGTAAAAGGAAATCCCGGGCATCCAGGCCCAAGGCCCGGCCACGGGCCACGGTGGAACCATCCACCAAACCGCCCGCGGCGTCGGTGGGGCCATCGTTGCCATCGGTGGCCAGGGAGAAGATGAGGATGTCCTCGCCGTGGGGGACGTGATCCAGCGCCAGGGCCGCGGCCAGGGCCAATTCCTGGTTGCGCCCGCCTCGCCCTTGCCCCCGTAAGGTAACGGTGGTTTCGCCCCCCAGGAGCAAGCACGCGGGCACGGGTAAAGGACGTTGATGGGTGGCGATCTCCCGGCCCAACGCGGCCAGAACCAGGGCCACTTCGCGGGCTTCCCCTTGCACAAAGGTGCTGAGGATCAGGGTGTGGAATCCCTGGGCCTGGGCGGCCTGCTGCGCGGCCAGGGCCGCGCGGGCGTTATCTCCCACAATCATGTGTTGCACCCGCTGAAAGATAGGGTCGCCGGGTTTGGGGGTGTCGGGAAGTCGCCCGGCTAATCCCGCCAGCAGGTGGTCTCGCACCGCCCGGGGGAGCTGAGAAGCCAGGTTGTAGGTTTCTATCACCCGCCAGGCATCGGCCCAGGTGGTGGGGTCCGGCGCGGTAGGGCCCGAAGCGATCACGTCCAGAGGATTCCCCACCACGTCGGAAAGGATGAGGCTGAGAACCCGGGCAGGAGACGCCAGGCGGGCGAGCTGCCCCCCTTTGACCTGGGAAAGATGTTTGCGCACCGCGTTGATTTCGTGGATGGTGGCTCCGCAAGCCAAGAGCCGCTGGGTGGTCACTTGCAGATCCTGCAAGGTAAGACCGGACGCGGGCAGAGTGAGCAGAGCCGAGCCGCCTCCGGAAATGAGGGTGATGAGCAGGTCCTCGGGCCCGAGCTCACGCACCATGGCCACCGCGTGCCGGGCCGCGGTGAGACTGCGGGCATCGGGCGCGGGATGCCCAGCTTCGAAGAGACGCAGGGGCGCCAACTGCTGGGGGTCGGCAGGCCCGTGGCCTTCTTTGGTGATCACCAGGCCCTGATGCAAATGAGGCCCCAGGGCCTCGCGCACGGCCCGGGCCATGGGCACCGCGGCCTTGCCAAAGGCGAGCATGACGACGCGGCGATAGTCTCCCCACCGGTAGGCGCGGTCTTGCACCTGCACGCCCTCCGGTTCCCAAATCACCGCCTTTTGGACCGCGACTTCGGGGTCCACCGCGTCCAACGCGGCCTGCAGGATGGGAAGGATGCGCTGCCGACGGGTGGGATCAGGACGGAGGATGGCGGGATGGAAGGTGATGGGGGGCATGGTAGGATCAGGATCAGGATTAGGATTGAGGATTGTCGGGCACGGGGTGAGCAGTATGCGGTGTTCAGTTGACTCTGCGTCCTCTGCGTTCTCTATTCATCCATATCGGCGATCTGCCGTTCGTGGCGCGTGTTCCGCAAGCAGCGTCTCGTAAACCCGAATTGTCGCATCCAACACCGCGTCCAGACGGTAGACCCGGGCCGCGGCCCGAGTCTGTGCCCGCCAATCGCGCACCGCGTCCTCATCCGCCAGGAAGCGTGCCAAAGCCCGGGCCAAGGCTTGCGGGTCTTCGGGAGGTACCAAAAGCCCCGTGCCACCGTGCTCGACCATCCACGGAACCCCACCGACCCGGGTGGCAATCACTGGGCATCCCGCGGCCAGGGCTTCGCCAATCACCACGGGCGCGGTCTCTTGACGCGAAGCCAGCACCACCCCCGCGGCCTGGCTATATTCCTCCACCATCGCTTCAGAATCCAGACTCCCCAGAAAGTGAATCCGGTGGGTCAGTTGCGCGTCCGCAACCATCTGACGGCATTTCTGCACAAACTCGGGCACGGAGGTCATCTCCCCAGCAATGCGGAGCTGCGCGTGGGGGAACGTGTCGGCCACAGCCATGAAGGCCCGGATCAGGACATCGGTGCCCTTGCGGGGAATGACCCGGGCGGGAGCCAAAAGCCGCCCCCTCTGAGGCCGAGGCTGGATATGAAAGTAACGTTCATCCACCGGATTGGGGATATGGAACCAGTGGATAGCCGGGTAAGCGTCAAAAGCCCGGCGGATGTAAGGGTTAATGGCGATGGCGTATCGGGTTCGAGCCAGATTGCGGGCTTCGGAACGGGCATCGTAGCGCCAGGCCAGACGCTCTTTGATGGATCGGGGTTGACTACGCCGGGCTTCTTCATAAGCCACACCATGCGCGGTGATCACCGCCGCGCGGGCTGAACTCAACGCGACTGTCGCGTAGAGCCCGGTGCCATGGGCATGCACGATCTGAGGCTGAAACTGACGGATCACCCGCTGGAGTTTGCGACGCACCCACCAGTGCCGACGCAGACGAGGCAAAGGGGGGGTGTGGACGCGGTAGATGACAAGCCCCTGCTCTTCGCTTCGTGCGTCTTCCAGATGGGGTCCGGCAGAAGCCACGGCCACCTCCATGCCCCGTTCCTGCAAACCATGGGCCAGGGCGTGCACCACGGCCATGACGCCCCCATCGATGGGACGGCCGGGCAAGGGATAAGGGCCTAGAAGCAGGACGCGCATAGAGCCTGTTCCGTAAATAGGATCAGGATTAGGATTGAGGATTGTTAGGCCGAGGTTAGGCGCGAGCAGAAGGCGACTTCATCGCCGGGCGGGCGTCAAAGACCTTGAAGGTCTGGGAGACGCTTCAAGGTCTGGGGCTGGCGTTGGCCCCGCGGGTGGCGATGCGAGGGGCAGCCGCTAGCGGTGGGGGATAATTCTCCCGGCTCGAAACAGCGCCCCTGCGGGCCTAGCCGGATTCATCCGGCGCCGTTTTATAGCCCGGCGACTTCATCGCCGGGCGGGCTGGCGTGGCAGACGCCACTTCGGTCGGCTAGAACCTGTTATGAACTTATCGCCAGTTTCACGCCATTTTTGTGGATGGCGGGCGTTTCAATTCGCCACGGATGACACTGATGTGACGGATCGACACGGATTTTTGGGAAAAAGCATGGTATCTGTTTGAAAAATCCGCGAAAATCTGCTTTATCCGCGTTATCCGCGGCCAATTCCAACCTCCGATGCGGCGATCCTGAGCTTTGATGAGAGCAACGTGCATAACAGCCCTTAATCCCGGCTCGCGGTGTAACGCTCGATGATTTCCAACACAAAGGCCAGGAGCAAGGCCAAAAGCAAGCTGGCCAATACCCCGACCAGCAGGGATTGCATCACGTGGCGAGGGGTGGGTTCGGTGGGCGTACGCGCGGGTGTGATCACCGTGAGGTACCCCACGGAATCCCCCTGGGTGACTTTCAGCCGGGCCTCGTTGGCCTTATCCACCAGGAAATCATACATGCCCTGGGCCTGCTTAAGCTGATCGTTCAAACCCTGGTATTCGGTCTGCAGGGCCACCAATTGATCGATAGCTTGCTGCCGCTCTTGCAGGATGCGGTCGTAATCCGCGGCCGCGGCCCGATATCCTGCAGCCAGGGCCTGTTGCTCTTGTGCCCGGCTCTGCTGCTGTGCAGCCCGGGCCAGCAGGGCTTTCAGGGAAGCCGTGGTGAGTTCCTTTTGTGTCGCGGTGGCCGTTGTGCCTGTTATCACCGCGGTAGGGGTGATGACCTGGGTTTCGGAAACTCCCTCCGTAGTCGTTATGGGCGCGGCGGCCAAAAGCTCTTCCTGCAAAACCTGAGCCTGCTGGAGGCTGCGCTGGGCCATGTGATCATAGTTTTCGGCCAGGGCTTCGGCCTGAGCCGCCTGGGCCAGCAACCGATCTCGCTCCATGGCCAGGGTACGCCGGGCATCCTGGGCCGCAGCGATGTCGGTCGGCAATTGGCTGACATCATGCTCTAGCTGAAATGCCTGCAATCTGGCCCGGACCGCCTCCAATTGTCTGGCATGTTCCGCCACCTGGTCTTCCAGAAACGTGAGATTGACCTGCGCGGGGGTGGTGCGGATCTGGCGAAAGGTTTCAATCGCGTTTTGGGTGTGGACCGTGACCGCGTCTTTGGCCAGTTCGGGTTTGGGCATACGGATGGACACCGTGATGAACTCGGAGAAATGTTGGGTGTCGATCCGCTTGATGAATTCCTCCGCGGTCATATCCAGGCCCAGTTGGTCGATGGTCTTCCACGCGACCGAAGGCAGCCGAATCACATCATAGAAATCATCGTGAACCGATTGCAGTTGTTGTGCGGTGTTCAGGGTAGGGGTGCGGGCGAAAAGTTCTACCCGCTGGGTTTCGGCCGGGATAATCTGCAAACGCTCATACGCGGTGTACTCCGGCTCGGCCGATTGGTTCATCAGCCACACACCCACCATGGTGATGACGGGCAAAAGGATGAAAAGCCACCATCGTCTGGTAAGGATGCGAAAATAGGTGGCAAAGGTGGTATCAGGGGCTTCGTTCATGGTATGTTCAGAGATCAAAAAGATAGGCTTGGATGATGGTCGAGAGGGTTTCGACGCGGCGGTCCCAGGTGTGTTCTCGGGCCACGGCCTGGCGCCGGGCCACCGCTGCAGGGTCCGACGTGTCCAGGGCCTGGGCCACAGCCTGGACAAAAGCGGACTCATTATCCGCGATAGAGAGGTGTTCGGAGAAATCCTGGACCGCGGGAATCGGCGTGGTGACGATCGGACGGCCCGTGGCCAGGTATTCGTACAGTTTCAGGGGATTGATGTGTTCGGTCCATGGGTTGCGGGCGTAGGGCATCAACGCCACATCGAATTGATGCATGTACCCGGGCAGGGCCTCCACGGTTTTGCGGCCCAGGAAGTGCACGTTGGGCAAGGAACGCAAACTGTTAAGCTCATCGGGTTGAGGCAAAAGGATGGGGCCTACCAGCACCAATTGCCAATCCGGCCGGGTCCTGGCGAGATGTTCCAACAGGGAAAAGTCGAGCTTGGCGTTGATCGCGCCCGCGTAACCGATACGAGGCCGGGGGATCTGGGCGATATCCGCAGGGATGCTTTGGGGCGGAGAAGCGAAGCGGGCGTAATCCACGCCGTTGGGAACGTGGTAGGTGTTGGGGTTCCAGGCCCGTTTTTCGGGCAGCAGATTGGCCGAGGAAACGAAAACCAGGTCCGCGCGCCGGACCAGGTCCCGTTCCATGGCGACAACGCGCTGGGCCCGGCCGCGAATGGCAGGGTCCGGGGAGCTGAGCGCGTAGCCCGCGTAGGCATCCACAGCATGATAAATAAAAAGCTTTTCTTGCAGATGCCCGACCATCTCGCCCAAATCGTAGCGGAAAACCCAGAGGATGGGGTGAGTCATGTTCAAGCGGGTCAATACCCGGCGCAGATGCGCTCGCCGCAACGCGAAGGTGACCTGGCGCAAAGGGGCTTTGCCCGAAATGGGGAAAAGATTGGGCGTGCGGTAAACCCAAAGATTGGGCATGGGGCTGTAGAAGGTGCGTTCTCGCAAGGGGGCCAGGCCTTGCTCGCGCACAGCCTGCCCCACAGGTCGCAAATAAGGTGTCGGCTCCACAAACAAAACCCGGTTGTGTCGGGCCAGCCGGGTCATGATCTGATGCCGATTCCGCCAGAGGTGCTGCCAACTGGGGTCGGGCGCGAAACAAACGATAGCTTCGTCATGCAACATGGTTTTCGTGCCTTCTCGGCTCTTTTTTCATAGCAGGCGCCACGAACGACTATTCGTCGATACCGATGAAAACGCCTCGCGGCCACGTTGGCGGGCCGTGAAACGTGATGCGTGATGCGTGATGCGTGATGCGTAAGGTTCTCACGTTTCACGTTTTCACGCATCACGCCCGTTGTCGTCTCGCTCAACGTTATCCTGACGACCTCAATCCTAATCCGAATCCTATTTTCAAAGCAGTCCGACGGCGGGCCACCCCGCGCCGATACCGACGAAAATGCCTTGCGGCCAGGGCGGCGTGACTCGTATTCCGTATTGCGTATTGCGTAACGACTGGACGGAATACGGAATACGCAATACGAACCTTTGCCGCCTCGCCCAACGTCGGCCTGGCGATTCCTCAGCAACCAGCGACCATTCTATTTTCATAGCAATCCTATTTTCAAAGCAGTCATCACGAACGGCAGTTCGCCGATACGAATGAAAACGCCTCGCGGCCAGGGCGGCGTGACTCGTATTCCGTATTGCGTATTGCGTAACGACTGGACGGAATACGGAATACGCAATACGAACCTTTGCCGCCTCGCCCAACGTCGGCCTGGCGATTCCTCAGCAACCAGCGATCATTCTATTTTCATAGCAGATTTTCGCAGATGCTTCGCAGATTTTCACTGATTACTGATTGCTGATAACTGCGAACACGGCTCTTTTCATTTGGGTGCGTCCTATTTCGGTTGAGGCTGTACTCACCGACTGAAGTCGGACACTTAAGGCCTACGGCCAATGGACGGCCTTCGCCATCCAGTCGTACGGTCGACGGAGGTCGACCGTCGGCGCGAAGCGCCTAAAGAGTCCGAGTTCACTCGGATAGGAGGCTGGCGCCAACTCATTTAGGACGCACCCTTTTCATTTCCGCGGCAGCACCTCCAGGAACACCCGGCGGAAGTTCTCCCCCAAAATTTTACGGGTGTCCTGAGGCGAATACCCCCGACGCAACAAGCCTGCGGTGATCGCGGGGTATTTTTCGCCGCTATTCAATTCCTGGGGGGGATGACAACCGTCAAAGTCGGACCCCAAACCTACGTGCTCCACCCCAGCTACTTGCACCAAATGGTCGATATGATCCAAAAGGTCGTCCAGGGTGGCCTCTCGATCCTCGGAAGTGAGAAATTCACTAACAAACGTAGCGCCAATCACACCGCCAGCCTGGGCAATGGCCCGGATCTGATCATCGGTGAGGTTGCGAGGGTGATCGCACAGGGCCCGGGCGTTGGAATGGCTGGCAATCACGGGCTTACGGCTCAGGCGCAGCACATCCTCCACCCCCGCAGGGTTAAGATGGGAGACATCCACCATGATGCCCAAATCATTGCATGCCGCGACCACATCCCGGCCAAAGGGCGTCAGGCCAAAGGAGGACCCGACCTCAACCCCATCTGCGGCCGCGTTCCGTGGGTTCCAGGTGAGGCCCACATTGCGCACGCCCAGGCGATGGAATGTACGCAGCAGGCTCAATTGGCCGGCCAGGGGCTCCACCCCTTCCAGGCCCAAAATCCCTCCAATGGGACCTTGGGGCGTCAGTTGGGCCAGGTCCTGGGCCGTGAGCACCAGGGTGATCTGCTCAGGCGCGCGGGCCATCAAGGTGTAAAAGGCCTCCACCCGGGCCAGGGAGGCGCTGGTGGGGCAGGCGTTTAAGCGATCAAACCCAGGAAAACAGGCAAAGATCTGAGCATTAATCCCCCCTGCACGCATCCGGGGCAGGTCCAGATGCCCCTTTTGCCCCCATTGGGTCAGGTCGCGACCATGTATGGGGTCGACCGCGTGCCCCAGGGTATCGCAGTGGGTGTCGAAGACAAAACTATGGGCATGGAGCGTCTGGGGCTCCACGTCGAAGGCGTTCATATTCCTCTTCCAGGATGATGATGGGCTTGTGGAAGGCTAAGGAGGGGACTTTCAAATTGTAGATGCGGATGCGGGCATTGATGGCCTCGATTTCCGCCTCGAAATCCCGCCGGTATTGCTGCCATACCTGCTCCAAAGCCAGGAGTGCGTCCCCTGGGCGGCGTTCGCGTTCCGCTTGATACCAGCAATAGCGGCGTTGCAGCCGCGTGCGGGCCTGATTCAGACGTTGATCGATCTCCCGGCCTTCTTCAATCCAGGGCAGGGTATGACCGCTGTCTTTCAGAAGATCATAGGCCAGTTGTTGCTCCTGAGGCAAAAACGGATTCCGTCGGGAAGGAAGAGGGCGGCCTTGCCCCTTGAGATTATCGAAAAGCCCCTTTTTCTGGGCTTCCTGGATTTTTTCTTCCACCCAGTCGGCCCAACTTTGTTCTTCGGGTTTACGTTCCGGGGTTTCGGGCATAGGGCGTTTGACCTGGAAGCGTGGCTATTTGGATACTGGGAATTGGGTATTGGGTAGTTTCCTTGTTTCGGCGCGATTCGAATATCCAATGCCCCATAGAAAGGCCTGGCAGCCTTGCTCCGTATTGTATCAGGCAGCTTTGGAAATAGAGTAATCAGTGATCAGTGATCAGTTATCAGTAATCAGTAGCGCCTTGCGACGTCATTCCGAGGGAGCGAAGCGACCGAGGAATCTAGCGAAGCGCAAAAAACCACGGCATGGCGCTCGCTTCGCTCGCTAGATGCTTCGCTCCCTTCGGTCGCTCAGCATGACGAACATCTGCGGAAATCTGCGTCGCATCTGCGCAAATCTGCGTCCCCATTTTCCTCGGTATCGGCGCGGGCGAGCCAGCCGTTGGACTGTTCTGCAAATTTGTCAACCAGATGTCAGGAAATTTCTGGAAAATTTAGTTAAGATCAAGATAGGATGAAGGGTTTCCATTCCATGTTCTCTCGCCACGTTATAAATCATGGACACGTTAATCCAGACCGTTCAACACATTCTTCATAAACATCCTCTTCTCGGCCCCGATACCCCTCCCCAATTGCGTTTACAAGCCCTGGACGATTATAGCCACGCGGTGGAAGATTATCTGGAAGTGGTGGAAGATATCACAGAAGCTTTAAGCCAGGGGGTGAAACGTTTGCGACGACGTCAACGAGCTTTTGAAAGGCGGATGGATGAAGCCGAAACCAATGCCAAACAATTCCAACAAGAGGGGCAGTATAAGCTGGCACGAGCCGCGGCCAACCGGAAAAAGGTCCTTGCCGAAGCGGTCCGGGCATACAAACAAGAAGCCGATTTACAAAACGCCCGTCTTTTGCAGTTCATGGACGCGCGTTTGGCCCTGGAGGCACGACTGACCGAGGTCAATTGGGAAAGAATTCGACTGGAGTCACTTTTGAGCCAGGAAGGGATCCTCCAACCCCTATAAGCAGCAAAGTTTTTCAAATTCCGCAAATCCGGGTATGATATCTACCGTGGTGTCTTCGGCGCCCGACGCATCATCCGTTGCATCTTCACCAATTCCCTCCTGGCTCCCCATCATTCCAAATGCTGGCAAAAGTCTTTTCCGGTGCTGTTATTGGCCTTCATGGTCGGGTGATTGAAATTGAAGTGGACAAACGCGGAGGTGGTGCAGGGTATTTTGTCATTGTGGGCTTACCCGATACCGCGGTCCAGGAAAGCCGTGTCCGGGTCCGTTCCGCGATCCGCAACAGTGGGCTCGTCTTTCCCGGAGGCTACTACACGGTGAATTTAGCCCCGGCGGATCTCCCCAAACGAGGGCCGGTTTATGACCTGCCCATGGCTGTAGGCGCCCTGGCTGCCACGGAACAAATCCCGCTCAAGGAACTGGATGAAGCCATGTTCATCGGCGAATTGGCCCTGGATGGCAGTTTACGCCATGTCAACGGCATTCTCCCCATCACCGATTTGGCCCGGCGGGAGGGCTTCCGGCGTATTTACGTGCCCGCGGTCGACGCGGCCGAGGCAGCCCTTATCCATGGGATTGAAGTCATTCCTGTGGATCATCTGGCCCATTTGGTCAATCACCTGCGAGGGGTTGTCCCCATTCCGCCTCAGCCTCATCAGGCCCTGGCTGCGGAGCGCCCACCCTTCAGTACCGACCTGGCCGATGTAAAAGGCCAGGAACATGTGAAACGAGCGCTGGAAATCGCGGCCGCGGGCGGGCACAATATGCTCATGATCGGGCCGCCCGGTTCGGGCAAAACCCTTATGGCCCGCACCCTCCCCACCATCCTTCCCCCACTAAGCCAGGACGCAGCCTTAGAAGTCACTCGCATCTATTCTGTGGCGGATCGCCTCACCCCAGAACGCCCCTTGATCCAACATCCTCCTTTTCGTGCTCCCCACCACACCATCTCCTATGCGGGGTTGATCGGCGGGGGTCGCTGGCCTCGGCCGGGGGAAATCAGCCTGGCCCATCGTGGGGTTTTATTTCTGGACGAATTGCCCGAGTTTGGCAGCAAAATGTTGGAAATGCTGCGACAACCCCTGGAAGACAAAATCGTCACCCTGTCTCGCGCCACGGGCAGCGTTACCTTCCCCGCGAATTTCATGTTGGTGGCCAGCATGAACCCCTGCCCGTGTGGGTACTATGGCGACGAAGAACGCGCGTGTACTTGTTCCACTTCCGCAATTCGCAACTATCAAAGACGTATTTCCGGGCCCTTGCTGGACCGAATCGACATCCATGTCCATGTGCCCCGGGTGAAATACGAAAAACTGGCCGATGATGCTTTGGGAGAGCCTTCGGAGGTCGTGCGGGAACGGGTGATGGCAGCCCGTGGCCGGCAACAGGCCCGTTTCGCGGATATCCCTCACATCGAAACCAACGCGGACATGGGCCCCACCGAGGTCCGTCGCTTTTGTCCCCTGGACCGGGCCGGGCATCAACTCCTGGGGGCCGCCATGCGCCAATTACAACTCAGCGCCCGTGCCTATCATCGCGTCATCAAACTGGCCCGCACCATCGCAGACCTGGCCGGCGAAGACCAGATCGCGCCCCAGCATATTGCAGAAGCCATCCAATATCGCCCCCGGAAGACCGAGTTTTGGCTCACCTAACCCTCCCCATGTTTCGCAAGGCGCCTGTTCTTTTCTTCCTCGCGCTTTTTCTGGCCGTTGGCTGTCAGGCGAAGGAAAATCCGGCAGATTTCTTCCAAAGGATCGCCCCCTTGTCCGGCGTGCATCTAAGCCTGGTCGAAAACCCGCCCGCAGGCTTCCAAACCAGCGATCTCAACCTGGTCTACGCCCATGCTCACGCGGGGGATGGCATCTGGCTGCTGGCCCCCCAGGAATCGCTGGAGCAATTGGATGTCAACGGGGAATTCCGAGCCTGGCTCCGCAGTTTGCAAGCGATCCATTTTCATACCCCGCGGGGGGATGTGTATTGGATCCCCCAGCATAAGGGGGAGGACCGGCTGGCGTTTATCCAAACCCATGGGTTAACGCCCTGGGCCGATGCCGCGATGATGGCGGATCTGTGGTGGAAAAAAGGGGAACAAGCTCGGGCCGGCCAACAGTTCCAGGAAGCCATCACCGCTTACGAAACATCGCTGCGATGGGACCCCGACAAGATAGAAACCCATGTGGGGCTGGCCGCGGCCCTTTTGGGACGAGGGCGCAACGAAGAGGCCTTGCAACATTTGCTATGGGCGGCCGCCCGTCATCCGGATGACTATTGGACCCAGCGCCTGTTGGGCCAGGCTTATTTGAATCTCCACCGTTACGCCCTGGCTATCGGGCCTCTCACCCGGGCCTACCTGTTGCGTCCGGATACCTCCGACATCCTCATTGGCATTGCTCTGGCTTTGGGACGGGGAGGGCAACGGGAAATGGCCTTGCAAGTACTACGCCAGGCCGATGAGCGCATCGACGATCCCCGGCAAGAACAAGCCATCCAGGCTTTGCGGGAAGAATTCAGCAAAGGGGTTTCGAATCCATAAATCCCCGTAGGGGCCGGATGGTGAAAAGGGAATGCAGATTATCCTCTCATTTCAAACCCCTCATTCATTACTCATCTTCCTTTAATCTCCCAACCTGGGCCTTTTCATCTGCCTATGATAGGATTTGATATATAATGTTTGGATACCATCCTACGAAACCCTCTCTCATTCCTTGTAACCTCCCATGAAAAAGCGCGTTTTCCTCTTGCTTTTCCTCCTGCTGTGGCTCTTTGTCTCGGGCATGGCATTTGCCCAGAGTGGTGGCACCGATCCAAACAACCCCCACGGGCTGACGCCCGAGCAGCAAGCCCTGGCCAAGGAGATCCAAATGGAACTCTGGTGCCCCATTTGCCAGGGGGTCCGCCTGGATGTGTGCGAACAAAAGGTGTGCCAGCAAATGCGGGATATGATTGATGAAATGCTGTTGGAAGGGAAAAGCAAACAGGAAATCATTGATGCGTTTGTCGTCCAATATGGTGTGGTCATCCTGGGTGAACCCCCCAAACAAGGATTCCACCTCATGGCCTGGATCATGCCTGCCGCGTTGGTCTTGGCGGGCCTGGGATTTGCTTTGTGGATGAGTCGTAAATGGACCCAGCGGGCTCAAACGCCCCTGCCCGAAAGCCCCACCTCCGAAGCCCCCTCACCGGGCCCTATGACCGATGGAGTGGAGGATGAATACCTGGCCCGGGTGGAGGAGGAACTGGAGGAATTTTGAGACGAACGCGCCCGCGCCGATACCGATGAAAATGGGAACGCAGATTTGCATAGATATAACGCAGATTTTCGCAGATGTTCGTCATGCTGAGCGACCGGAGGGAGCGAAGCATCTAGCGAGCGAAGCGAGCGCCATGCCGTGGTTTTTTGCGCTTCGCTAGATTTCCCTCGGCGAGGTCCTTCACTTCGTTCAGGACAAGCTCAGGACATGCCTCGGTCGCTTCGCTCCCTCGGAATGACGTCGCAAGGCTCTACTGAACACTGATTACTGATCACTGATAACTGATTACTATATGCCTATGTCTTCCCAACAACCATCTTCGCCCAAACGCCGTGGAGGATTCACCCTTCTAGCCCTGATCGCGATCGTGGGCATCATCTTACTCGTGGTCTTCTATTACGGGATCCTCCACCCTCCCTCGCAGCGGGCCAGTTCGGGCCAGGCCCCAGATTTCATCGTGACCACCTACCCCAGCGACCCGTTGCCGCCCGAAACCCTGATGCCCGCGCTCAACGATCTCTTCGGCTCCCATTATCAGGCTTACTGCGTCGATGATGTGCAGAAACCCCGGCCCTCGGAATATGATCGCGTCACCTTACAGCTTTCTAAATTGCGAGGGACCCCCATCTTGCTGAATTTCTGGGCCAGTTGGTGCACCACGTGCAAAGATGAACAACCGTTACTGGAAAGTGCATGGCGACGCTATAAAGGCCAGGTGTTGTTTATCGGCCTTTCGCACCTGGATCAAGATAAAAACGCCCGGGCCTGGCTGCAATGTTACGACGTCACCTACCCCAATGCCCTGGATTTAGGCGGCAAAGCCTACAACGCGTATCGGGTCCAGGGCGTGCCAGAGACGTACTTCATCGATAAAGAAGGGAACATCGTGGATTATTACGTGGGAGCCATCCCCAACGGCTCCATTTTGGATCAGTTGCTCCAAAAATTGCTTCAGGCCCCATAACCCCAATTTTACGAAGCCACGCTCATCTTATCCTCTTATGTCCGATCTCGGTTTTATCACCCTCCTCATCGCGTTTCTGTTCACCCTCTATGGCCTCGTTGTCAGTGTGCTCGCGGCCCGGAAGAAGGACCCGATCCTGGCCGCCAGTGGGCGCAATGCCCTGTATCTGGTCTCTTTCCTGATCCTCATTGCAACCCTGGCCGTGGTTTACATGCTGGTCACGGATGATTTTTCCAATGAGTATGTGGCCAGCCACAGCGAACGGGCCCTCCCCATGTTTTACAAAGTATCCACCCTATGGGGAGGCCAATCAGGCTCCCTGCTCTTCTGGAGCTTATTGCTGGCCATCTATTCCACGGGGATGGTGACAGCTTTATGGAAAAAAGAACCTAAACGTGGCCCCTGGCTGGTCGCGTCGCTGCTTTTTGTCCAGGCCTTTTTCCTCATCATCTCCCTTTTTGCCTCCAATCCCTTCAACCGACTGTGGGTTTTACCCGATGGCAGCACCGTGGGGGCGGTATTTCGGCCCCAGGGAGCCGCACTTTTCATCCCTGCCGATGGTTCGGGGCTGAACCCCCTGCTGCAAAACTATTGGATGGTCGCCCATCCCATTTTCCTCTATCTAGGCTATGTGGGCATGACCCTGCCCTTTGCCTATGCCACGGCCAGCTTATTTTCGGGGGAGTTGGATGATAGCTGGGTTAAGCGCGTGCGCATCTGGAACCTTCTGCCCTGGACCTTTCTCACCATGGGCATCCTGCTGGGCAGCCAATGGGCGTATCTGGAGTTAGGCTGGGGCGGCTTTTGGGCCTGGGACCCTGTCGAAAATGCATCGCTCATCCCCTGGCTGACTGCGACCGCGTTCTTGCATAGCATCATGATCCAGGAACACCGAGGCATGCTCAAGGTATGGAACATGATTTTGGCGTTCCTGGGCTTCTGGCTGGCCATTGTAGGCACCTTTATCACCCGCAGCGGGATTATCGATTCGGTCCACGCGTTTGCCGTGTCGAACATCGGCCCCCTTTTCCTCGGGTTCATTGTCCTTACCTTTGTGGGATATCTCGCGTTGGTATGGTACCGCCTGCCCGATTTGGAATCCGACGCGGAATTGGATTCCTTGCTCAGTCGCGAAGCCGCATTTCTCTATGTCAATGTGCTTTTCGTGGTCTCGGCGTTTGTGACCCTGTTCGGCACCCTGTTCCCTATCATTTCCGAAGCGGTGAGCGGGACCAAGATCGCGGTCAATGCCCCCTATTTCAACAAGGTGGATGGCCCCATCTTTCTGGCGATCTTGCTGTTGATGGGCGTGGGTCCTCTGCTGGGCTGGCGGCGCACCTCCAATGCCATGTTGCAAAAAAGCCTGGCCGTGCCCGTCGCCCTGGCCCTTTCCGTTGCCGGTGCGGTGTTCATTCTGGTCACGCGACATTGGGTTCCGATCCTGGCCTGGAGCCTTTCGGCCCTGGTCCTGGGCACCATCTTTTGGGAATTCTATCGGGGGGCCGCGTCTCGACGACGCAGCACAAACGAAGGCTGGCTCTCTGCCTTGTGGGGCGTCATGGCCCGGAACCAACGCCGCTACGGAGGCTATATTGTCCATTTTGGTGTGGTGCTCATGGCTTTTGGCATGGTGGGAGCCGTGGCATTCCAACACAATCTCAAAACCAGTATCCCCTTGAATGGCCAGGCCGAGTTGGGCGGATACACCTTCCGCTATGTGAACATGGAACAAACCCAGGGTCCCAATTACGATGAAATGAAAGCCACGGTCATCGTCACCCAGGGGGATCGAAATGTGGCCACTCTTTACCCGCGCATGAACTTTTATCATTCCCGCTCCGCGAAGGATATGGGTCCCACCGTCGAGGTTGGGCTCCATACCAGCCTCCGGGAGGATGTGTATATCGTTCTCAATGGCTTTGAACGGGGTGGGGACCTGGCCGCGTTTGAAATTTTTGTCAATCCCCTGATGCTGTGGATGTGGATTGGAGGATTGGTCATGATCCTGGGCGCCTTCTTTGCCATGGTGCCATTGAAACAACCCGTGCCTCGCCGGGCCCGCACGCCCCAATCCGTCGCTCCCCAACCTGCATAAATCCTGACACACATCATTCTTCTTTTTCATCGGCTTATGTGGCTTCTCATTGCCTTGATTCTCCTTCTTTTTGCAACAATCGTGGTGATGGCTCCATTCTTGCGGACGCCTGCCGCCACGACCACGCCCGATATCTCGGTGGACCCCAAACTCCTGGCCCTTTATAACCGCCGAGACCAGCTTTACCAGGCCATTCGCGAAGCGAAATTCGACCTGGATACAGGGAAACTGTCGCCCGAAGACTACGAACGCCAGGTGGCTCATCTCAAACGACAGGCAGCCAGTGTGCTCAAGGCCATTGATCGAAGGCAGGCCGCTCTGGCATCGGCCGAGCTGGAAACAGAAGCGGAACGTCTGGTGCAGGCTGCGCGCAGCCAAGGGGGATTTGCTCCCCCTTCGGGACTTGCCCCTGCTCCCGCGGCCTCTTCCTCCCAGGCTGTCCGCTATTGCCCCCAATGCGGCGCCCGAGTCCGGGCCCAAGACCGATTCTGCCCCGCGTGCGGCGCTCGATTATCCTGATCGGGCGTCCCAAGCGACAGCGCGCAGATACCAAGGGAAACGCCCCGCGGTCCGATTGGCGCGGGAACCGAACACGTGATGCGTGATACGTAATGCGTAATGAGCTCACGTTTCACGTTTCACGCATCACGCCCGTTGCCGCCTCGCTCAACGTAGGCCTGGCGATCCGCAATTCTAATCCTGATCCGAATCCTATTTACAAAGCAGTCACAACGAACGGCAGTTCGCCGATACGGATGAAAACATCTCGCGGCCACGTTGGCGCGGGAAGCCGATTTCGTCAAGCGTCAAACGTCATGCGTCATGAGCTGACGTTTCACGTTTTACGTTTGACGTTCGTTGGTGCCTCGCTCAACGTTGTCCTGATGATCTCAATCCTAATCCTGATCCGAATCCTATTTACATAGCAGCAATGACCATAACTCACGGGGAATCATCATGACCACCTTGCAAGCATTTATTTTGGGGCTCACTCAAGGCCTTACGGAATTTCTACCCGTTTCCTCCTCCGGGCACCTGGTGCTGCTTCCCTGGTGGCTGGGCTGGGAAAACCCAGGTCTCGCGTTCGATGCCCTGTTGCATTGGGGGACGCTTCTGGCCGTGCTTATCTACTTCTGGCGAGACTGGTGGGAGATGCTCCTGGCCCTGGGCCGCAAGCTGAAAGGGGAACCGGCCCAGGGAAAAGACCATCTTTTCTTCGCCATCCTGGTGGGCACCATCCCCGCCGCGGTCCTGGGATTTCTGCTTGAAGGCTTCTTCGAAAGCCTTTTCAGCCAACCTGTTGCGGTCTCCTTTTTCCTGATTCTCACGGGATTTTTCCTGGTTTTCGCGGAACGTTGGACGCAACGGCACCCCCAGGGGCGAATCATGGAAAAGCTAAGTTATGGGGATGCCCTGTTCGTAGGGATGGGACAGGCCCTGGCGATTGCGCCCGGCATCAGCCGCAGCGGCAGCACCATCGCCGCGGGCCTGGCACGGAACCTGGACCGCCCCACCGCGGCCCGATTTTCCTTTCTGTTGGGGACGCCCATCATCTTCGGCGCGGGCCTGTTGAAGATCAAAGACCTCATCGAGATGGGGACGGGCGCCATGGGCGTCTTACCCCTGGCCGTAGGGTTCCTGGTGGCCTTTGTTTCGGGGTTCCTGGCCATTCGCTACCTGCTGCGTTACCTGCAAAACCATACCCTTTACATTTTTGCCTATTACG
>JALWZT010000029.1 GCA_027002405.1 Anaerolineae bacterium
CCTCTTTGGTGGCCGGAGCAGAGCCGCCGCCACATGCGGCCAACAACAGCCCCACGGCCATGATCAACACGATGACAATCAAAGTTCTGCGTTTCATTTGTTCCTCCTTGAGGTTGGGTTGAGTGATGACTTGAAAACGTGGTTGGGTGTGAAAGGCGTCGAATGGATGATTGGCGGCTCTGGCGTCACCTCCATCGTGAAATCGCGATTGAGTATACCACAGCAATCTGGTATAGACCAAATCTAATTGCAATGGCGTCGAAAACCTCCTGCATGAGGATTTCGAAAATCATTCCCTCTATCGCATTCTCTCGGAAGGGTGCGTCCTAAATGAGTTGGCGCCAGCCTCCTATCCGAGTGATGAACATTTACAAAACAATCTGGTAATAGAATGAGGCCTATGACCCGTTTAATTTGTAAAACTCCATAACTCGGACTCTTTAGGCGCTTCGCGCCGACGGTCGACCTCCGTCGACCGGACGACTGGACGGCGAAGGCCCTCCATTGGCCATAGGCCTTAAGTGTCCGACTTCAGTCGGTGAGTACAGCCTCAACCGAAATAGGACGCACCCCTCTCGGAAAAATATCAAACTGGACACTGGCGTTTTTTGATCTTGACACGAATGAACGCGAATTTCACGAAAAAGAAGTAACTATACAGCTCCTTCTGCAAGACGTTTTTACCCCAAAGTCACAAAGGCACGAAGGCTCAAGGGGGAAATAATAAAGAGACCGCGGTTTTTCGATGGTACCGGGTAGTTGTGATACAATCCAAACATTCAATCAACTGACAAAATGCAAAGGTGCGGACGATTTGGGCCTGGGCTAAACACGGCCCCACCATTGAAGTCATGGTTGTATTGGAATCTTTATGAAACTCTTTCCCCTTGTTCACACCAAACTCAATCCCCCTCGTGTGGTTGGTGATTTGATCGAACGACCGCGGTTGATGGAGAGGCTCAACAGGGGGGTGAATCGCAAATTAACATTGATAGTGGCGCCGGCCGGCTATGGCAAAAGCACTCTGGCATCCGAGTGGCTCGCGAGATGTCGGCAACCTTTCGCCTGGGTTTCGTTGGAGCCGCAAGATAGTGAATGGAGGCTTTTTCTGCGCTATTTTGTGGCCGCAGTGGAAAGTTTGTTCCCCCACGCCGTGCCTCTCGCCTCGGCACTTTTGCAATCGCCCGAGCTTCCCCCCTCGCGAGTTTTGGTCGATACGCTTATCAACGAGTTAAACGGCATTGATCAGCCCTTTATTTTGGCGCTCGATGATTACCATTTCATTCGTGATATGGCGATTCACGATTTTATCGATGAATTGCTCACCCACACCCCGCGCGGGCTTCATCTGGTTCTCATCACCCGTTTGAATCCCCCCCTCAATCTTCGGCTTTTGCGCGCTCGCGGCCACTTGCTCGAGCTCCGAGCCGAGGATTTACGTTTCACCATCGATGAAACGCAGGCTTTTGCTCAGAAAGCGTACGGAAAGCCTTTGGATGCCCAGCAAGCGGCTGTATTGCAAGAAAAAGTGGAAGGATGGGCCGTGGGCCTGCATCTGTGTTTTCTTTCCCTGCAAGATCCTGGCGAACTCGACGCAATCGTTGAAAGATTTTCCGACCAACGCTTGGTGATAGATTATCTATTCAACGAGGTTTTTTTAAGACAACCCGAATTCATCCGGGAACGGTTGCTAAAGACAGCCATTCTCGACCGTTTTTCTGCGTCTTTATGCGACTCCCTTTGTGAGGCGGATGCTTCTTCGTCGGCAATGTCTGGGCGAGAATTTATCCAATGGCTGGAGCAGGCCGACGTCTTTGTTTTTGCTCTGGATCGCGAGCACGAGTGGTTTCGTTATCATCATCTCTTTCAAGACCTGCTGAGACATCAACTGGCGCAAACGTTGGATGCCGATGAGATTGCCACGTTGCATCGCCGCGCCAGCAGGTGGTTCGCGGAAAACGGCTTCATCGACGAGGCCATTCATCACGCGCTCAAGGCCGATGACGTTGATGCCGCGGCGGATCTGGTGGCGCAACATCGCCGCGACATTCTCAACGCGGATCAATGGCACGTCCTGAAACGCTGGCTTTCCTATCTGCCGGACGAGGTCAAGCAGAACCGGGCCGAGCTGCTTCTGGCTCAAGCCTGGGTGGCCTACTACGCGTTCCAATTATGGCGCATCTCACCCCTTCTCGATGCGATGGAGGCGCTTTTGGAAGATGCGCCCGCGTCCGATGGTCTGCGTGGGGAGATCAATTTCTTTCGCGGCCATAGTTGGTTTTGGCGGGGTGATATGACACGTAGTGTCGAGTTCCTTGATCAGGCCTTGCAGCAAATGCCGAGGTCTTACCAACAGGGATGGGGCGAAGCCGCGGTGTTTTGGGGTCTGGCCGGTTTGATGAACGGTCGCAAGGAGGACGTGATTCGTTCCCTAACCCAATGGCTTTATTATGATCAAAAACCGCCGACCCTGCTTATGACGCGTTTGCTGGGGACGCTTATCTTTGTTCACATTCTATCTGGTAATTTGCATGAGGCCGAACGGTTGGCGCTCGAGCTGCACGAAGGGGGAGTAACGCATGGGAGTGCTTACACCACAAGATGGGCCTCATATTTGTTGGGATATATTCGTTATTTCTGGAATGATCTGGAGCCCGCGGCGCGTTATTTCGAGACCGCGGTGGAAGGACGCCATATTTTGCACAAGCGGGCTGCTGTGGACGCCCTCGCGGGGTTGGCGCTCACCTATCAGGCATTGAGGCGATTACAGGATGTGGAAAAGACCTTGCAAACTTTTCTCGAATTCACCCGCACAACTCGCGACCCCGCGGATGTCGCTGTAGCTCGCTCCTGCCAGGCCCATGCCGCGCTCTTGCAAGGGGACCGGCAGGTCGCGATGCAGTGGCTGCAAACCGCGGACCTGAGCACCGACGGGGGGGTGATGTTCTTCTGGCTGGAGACCCCTCGCGTCACCCAATGCCGGGCGCTTATCGCCCAGGGGACGCACGACAGCCTGCAGAAGGCGAAGACCAGGCTGACCGAGCATCGGCGCATGGCCGAGAACACTCACAACATTCGCCAATTGATCGACCTCCTGGCCCTGGAAGCGCTCCTTTATGAGAAACAGGCGCAAACCGAGCAAGCGCTGACCCTCCTCCAACGAGCGCTCACCCTGGCCAGGCCGGGCGGCTGGATTCGCCCCTTTGTGGAACTGGGACCCGACATGGCGATGTTGTTAAACGAACTGGCGAAGCAAATCGAGACGCGCGACTTTGTTGCTCACATTTTGCGATCCTTCTCCGCCACCCGGCCTGCCTCTCTTCCTGATCAAACAGTCCTCTTCGAACCCTTGACCGATCGCGAGATTGATGTGTTGACGTTGTTGGCTCGGCGCTACAGCAACAAGGAAATCGC
Organism: Anaerolineae bacterium; assembly: GCA_027002405.1. Classification (GTDB taxonomy): domain Bacteria; phylum Chloroflexota; class Anaerolineae; order J102; family J102; genus M2005. The sequence continues at coordinate 3,415 of JALWZT010000029.1, forward strand.
GGCCGAACTATTCATCGCGCCCACAACCGTCAAACGCCACGCCAGTAATATCTATCAAAAGCTGGGCGTCAAGAACAGGCGCCAGGCCGTGGAAAAGGCCATTGCCCTGGGCATCTTGCCCTCTTCGGCCACGCACGAAAGGATCATCTGAAATCATACCCTTTCCCCCTCATCGCAGCCGCCACAGGCCTGGCCATGACGTGAAAATCGATGAATCATCGACCGGCCGGTGCTCGGGACTACACCTTTTTTACATCTTTTCGGGCCTATGGCGAAAACCAAAAGGGGGATATAATAGAATTTGGGTGCTTTTTGGACGTAACTACTGGTAGCCACCTGCTATCTGCCACTTTCCCCCTTCGTGCCTTCGTCCCTCCCCCAGCGTGCCGCCTCGTGTCTTCATTGTTTCTCGCCTTCAAACCGTTCTTTTGACCCCAAATGATGATGGATCCCCTGAAAATGGAATCGCCCGGACGATATGAAATCCGCGTTCAAGGTTGCTTGAGCTCAGCCTGGAGTGATCGCCTGGGCGGTTTCCATATCGTGACCATTCACGTGGAGAACGGAGAAGACATAACCGTCTTAAGGGGCGAAGTGGTTGATCAGGCGGTTTTGTTCGGTGTTCTGAATACATTGTATAATCTCCGTTATCCTTTGATTTCCGTTCGGGCATTGAAGAGAGATGAGACCGTCCCCCTTGAACAATCACTATGAACGTTCCGGCCAAGGGCTTCTGGTCCATTCATTTCCCCCAGCATGATCCTGCCGGCCCTGGCCATTGCCCTCATCGGCCTCATCCAGGCCGCGGCCATTAGCCAGAGCATCGCCAATCCCGATGGCGACTACCCGGATGCATCCCAGGACTTCATCGGCCAGGGCATAGAGCCAATCTGGCCTCGGGTCTGTTCAAGGGGCTGCCCCTGGGCGCTTCCCTGGGAGGGACCGCGGTCATTTCGTCATTGCCCCTTTCCATGGGAAAGATAAAATCAAGACGACCTTGTAGCAAAGGAGATTGATAATTATGTGTTGCTTTTTCACTTCCCTGATTCTTTTTGGCCCCCGTCTGGCCATCCTCATTTGGTGGTTGGTTCAGCCCGTTCGCTGGCAACTGGCTTTCTCTCGGTTCAGCATCCCCTTCCTTTGGCAATTTCTAGGCTTTCTCTTCTTGCCCTGGACCACAATCATGTATGTGCTGGTCTTTCCCGGCGGCCTGGTGGGGTTTGATTGGCTGTGGCTGGGCCTGGGGCTATTGGCCGATATCGCCTCGTATTCGGGCGGCGCTTATTCGGGCCGCGACCGCGGAAGGCTATCGCGAAGCCGCAACCGAACTTGAACTCAGGCAAGAAAATCCAGACACCACGGAAGAAGCATAACACCCTACCATCCCATCAAGGAGAGAATCATGAGCAAAGCGCAAAAAACCCCCCACGAAGAAAGTGGTCAACCTGAATCCCTCGCGAGCGTGGGCCTGTTCGTCGCGGCCTTTCGTAGCGAAGACGCGGCAGAACAAGCCCTGAAAGCCATGAAGCAGGCCAGAAAGCAGGGCAGCTTCTACTACGAAGCCGCCGCGGTGATCAAAAAAGACCCCGATGGCGATGTGTACTATCACGAAACCGGCGACATGTCCGTGGGGCGGGGCGCGGGCGTTGGCGCGTTCATCGGCGGCGTCATCGGGGTGCTAGGAGGCCCCATGGGCATCGCCCTGGGCGCGGGCGCAGGCGCGGCCATGGGCGCAGCCGCTGCTCGCGGCGACGCGGGCTTCCGCGATTCCAGCCTGGAACAGATCGGCGCGGCCCTGCGGCCCGGGTCCTCCGCGGTGGTGGTGATCACCAGCCAGGCTTTCTTGCGGGCATTTCGCAAACATGTCAGCGACGCGGATGTGTGGCCTTTGGTACGGGCCATTGGCGAATCCATCTCCCAGGCCCAGGCCCAGGAGCAGGACATGCTGCTGGGCATCGTGCTCACAGAAAAGGGCGTGGCCTTGAAACGGCTGGCCTTCGATGAAACCACGGCCGAGATGTTTGGTCTGGCGGTGACAGAAGAAGGCGCAGCCGCCGGCGCGGCGTACGCGGACGAAACGGGCGTGGTCTATCAGGTGGGCATTCGTGACGCCGAAGGCGCGTCGGTGCAAACGGGCGTGATCACGGCGGAAGGCGCCCTGATCGTGGACGAAAACACGCCCGCAGGTAGTGACGAGACCTTTGTTCAGGCGACCGTGATCACCCCCGCAGAAAAGCCCAAGCCCCTCCCCGAAGGCGACGATGCGTCCTGATCCTGGCTGACGCTTTCAACCAGCCCTAGTTCTTCTGAAAAAATTTCACCGCAGAGTGCGCTGAGAACGCTGAGAAAACCGTCAGGTTGCGCGAAGCAAGCATCCCTGAATCCCATCTTTTCTGCGTCCTCTGCGTTCTCCGCGGTGGTTTCAGTAGATCACGATTCGGTTCGCAGAGGAACCCAAGGTCGGGGCCGGCCCCCAGCCCTGATTTTAATCGGCGGATTGGCGAAAATCGTGAATTACTGGGCACATCTCCTGGTTTATTTTGTTTTTTATCTGTTTAGCATGATGGCTGCGCCCTGGCTAACCGCCATGACTCTAACCGTCGGACTTTATGCGCTTCTGAGCCTGACGCGGCGTCGGATGGTTGCGGTGGCGATTTCCTTGATGGGAATGAAGTTGCGACCGGGTTCGGTGGTGTTCATGGGGTGGTTTGGCCCTCGCGGGCTGGCGTCCGTGGTTTTGGGGCTTATCTACCTGGAACATCTGATTTGATGACCTCTATCCAAGTAACCGTCTAAAAATTAGTTTCCGTTTTTGTGCTCATCGACTGAAGTCGAACACGTAAGGCCTACGGCCCGCCCCCTCTTCATCTCCCCCGCAAGCGGGGGAGAACAACGGAAGGGGCTCAGATGACGGCCTCCGCCGTCCAAAACGGCGACAAAAGGGGTCGCCGAAGGGCGACCCTTGGCGCCATCGAATCCGCCTTCCCTACTTCCTCCCCCGCCCGTCCCGGAGTGGGGGAGGAACCAAGGGAGGGGGCTTGCGCCTCCATAGGCACGAGTTTACTCGGCAAGGGTTGCGGCAAAAAGGGACGTTATTTCCTGACGCTCACTAAGGAAAAACCATCATGAAAAAATGGGGAACCCTGATCACCATGGCCCTGGCCATGTTCATCATTGTCATCGACACCACCATCATGAACGTGTCCATCTCGGCTCTGGTGGTGGACCTGAATACGACCGTGGTGGGGGTGCAATCGGCTATTTCCATCTACGCCATGGTCATGGCCTCGCTCATGCTCATCGGCAGTCGTTTATCCGACATTTTCGGCGTGAAAAGGATCTTCGTCGTCGGTCTCATCATCTACAGCATCGGCACCACCCTGGCCTCCTTGGCCCCAAGTTTGACCGTCATCATCATCGGCTGGTCGGTGATGGAGGGCGTGGGTGCGGCCCTGATGATCCCCACCATTCAGGTGCTGTTGCGCAAACGCTACCAGGGCGAGGACCTGGCTTTTGCCTACGGCATCGTGGCTGCGGTGGCCGCGGTGGGCGCGGCCGTGGGCCCTATCGTGGGCGGCTTCTTCACCACCTACATTAGCTGGCGCTGGGCTTTTCGCACCGAGCTGGTCATCGCGGTTCTCGTTCTCATCCTTTCGCGCACGCTCACGCCCGACGAACGGGGGGGGACCCGCCCCAAATTCGATTTTCTGGGCAGCCTGTTTTCCATTCTGGGCTGGTCGAGTCTCGTCCTGGGCATTTTGCAGGCTCAGGAATACGGGTTCTTCCTGGCCAAAAAACCCTTTGTGATCGGCGAAACGACCGTGGCTCCTTTTGGCCTTTCCATCGCGCCCATCATGATCGGTTTCGGCGTCATCATGATCATGCTGTTGATGGAATGGGAAGATCGCCTGGAGGCGCGCGGGGAGGATGGCTTGTTCAAACCCTCCATCTTCCAGACCCCTGGTCTTAAACGGGGCATTGCCGTGCGCTTTGTGCAAATGGCCATTATGGCCGGATTCCTCTATATCTTTCCTCTGATGCTACAATTGAGCTTCAGCTACACAGCCATGCAGACCGGGCTGGCCTTGATGCCTTTTTCGCTCAGCTTGTTGGTCATGGCGGTGCTGGGCTCCAAACTTTCGGCCCGATTCTTCGCTAACCGTATCATGGTTGTGGGCTTTGTGCTGGCCACGGTCGGCCTGGTCGTGATCGGCGCCTCCATCCAGCCCAACATCCAGGCGAAGGATCTGGCCTTTGGCGCTCTGTTCGGCCTTGGTCTGGGCCTCATCAATTCGCAAATCCTGAACTTCATCCTCTCCTCGGTGGGGCCTGAGCAAACGGCCGAGACCTCGGGGGTGAACAGCACCTTCGAACAGCTCGGCAACGCGATTGGCGTGGCGCTCATCGGCACGATTTTGCTGGCCGCGCTCACGGCCAGCGCGAGGGAGGGCATCCAGACCAGCGCGACCATCCCCCAGGAGACCAAGACCCAATTGACCGCGGTCGTAGAGGATGGCGTGGAACTGGTCTCCGACGAGGTCATCCAGGAGGGCTTGGCCAGAAGCGGCGTTGGTCCCGATATCCAACAAGAAGTTCTGCGCATTTACGATCTGGCGCGCACCCAGGCTTTCCAAGCGGGGGTGAGCCTGTTGGCGTTCTTCTCGCTCCTGGCTCTCGTCCTTTCCTTCCGATTACCCAAGCGAAAGCTGGTGGGCACATGACCCCTATCGGCCGCGCTTTTCTCAAGGTGAGTAGATCACAATTCGGTTCGTAAACGCGCGCCGAATAAATTCAGGTCTGAAGGCGTTCCGCCGCATGTCCCCCTTCGGGGACATTTTCCGCTGACATAAAATGTTCCCTTCCTGAGTTCACCTTATCCATTCCAACAAAGGAAACCCCTACTCTATGGATTTCTGGAACAATGCCTCCACAGGCGTGAAGATTCTCATTGTCGCGGTCATCGTGGCCGCTCTCATCGGCGTTTTCTACCTGCTATCCGGCGGATTGGGGGCTCAACCCGAGCCGACGGCCACCCCTATCGCTTCTCAACCCACGCTTGCTCCCACGAACACCCCGGTTCCCACGCCCAAGCCCGCCGAGCCGCCCGTCGCGGTCATCAGCGGCCCCACTCAGGCGCTGGTCGGGGAATCCATCACCCTCAGCGCGGCCGATTCGCGAGCCGCGGAGGGCAGCCAAATCACCGGCTATCGTTGGGACCTGGGCGATGGCATGCAATCGACCAACAAGGAAGTGACGCACGCCTATCAAAAAGCGGGCAAATACGAAGTCTCACTCACCGTGACCGACAACAACGGGCTCGAAAACACATCCACCATCAAAATCATGGTGGAGGAGCCCACGCCCACTGCCCAGCCCACCGACACGCCAGAACCTGAACCCACCTCGACACCCATTAATCCTTCGGATGCGCTGAAAGGCCGGAAATGGGTGCTCCTGAACACCTTGCCCGACACCCAAATCAACGTCACATTCTTGCGCGGCAGAGTGGCCGGGTTCGCCGGTTGCAACGACTTCACCGGCAAGTATCAGACCGGCAGCGATGGCTCGATCCAGATCAGCGAGCTCAAAGCCGGTCGTAAGACATGCGATCAGCCTATCATGAATCAGGAGCAAGCATTCCTGACCACCCTGGACAAGGTGACGAGCTTCCAGATCCAGGGCGCTCAGGGCCAGCAATTGATCCTCAGCACCCCCACCGGCGTGCTGCTGCAATTCCAGACCCAGGACTAGCACTCCCACATTTCATTCATCAAGTCGCCGGGCACCAGAACGGCGCCGGACGAATCCGGCTAGCCCCGCAACTGATTACTGATGACTGATCACTGATTACTCTACTTACGGGACAGCGTATGCACGCATTCAAAGCCCTTATCAAAGCCATCCTTCGTTTGCTGGTGGTGTGGTTCATCGACACGGTCTCCCTGTTTCTCACCGCGGAGATGGTGAGCGGAATCGCCATCGCCAGCGTGGGCGGCCGCTCTCGGCTGGTGATTGCCGCGGCCGCGGCCCTAGTGCTGGGCGTTGCAAACCTGCTAATCCGCCCCATGATTCTGATGCTCTCTATCCCTCTGGGCTTTGTGTTCGTTTTCCTGGTGGGATTTTTGGTGAACGCGCTCACCCTGATGATCACCGCCTCGCTGATCAAGGGATTCACGGTGGAGGGTTTTTGGGCCGCGCTCTTGGGCGGTCTCATTCTCGGCCTCATCAATACGATCATCACCACCATCATCACGGTGGATGATGAAAATTCCTTTTATCAGGGGGTGGTGGAACGTTTGGCCAGGCGCAGCCTTTACGAGGAGGAGGATTTCTCGAAGCCGGGTTTGTTGATGGTGGAGATCGATGGCCTGAGCTACTGGCATGCCAAACACGCCATCGAAAAAGGGTTTCTGCCCACGTTCAAACGCCTGATGGACGTGCATGGTTATCAGCTCTCCCGTGTGGATTGCGGCGTGCCCTCCCAGACGTCCGCCTGTCAGGCCGGGATCATGTACGGCGATAACTACGACATCCCTGCGTTTCGTTGGTACGACAAGGATAAACGCAAGTTGTATGTTTCGGGCCACGATGCCACCGAGATCAACGCTCGCTACACTCGCGGCCAGGGGCTCTTGCGCGGGGGAGCCAGCATCAACAACATGCTGAACGGCGAGGCGAGCCATTCGCTGCTTACCCTGGCGGATCTCGAGGCTCAAAACCGAGAGCAGCGAGTCAAACGAGGACGGGATATTTCCTTGCTGATGTTGAATCCCTATTTTCTCGTGCGGGTGATCATCCTCTTCTTGTGGGAGGCGGGGGTGGAGGTGTGGCAATATGCCCGAGATGTGATGCAGAATGTGCGGCCGCGTTTGAACCGTCTCCACGGCGCTTATCCCTTCCTGCGCGCGGCCACCACCGTGTTCATGCGCGACATCTCAGGTTATCTCACGGGCCTGGAACTCATCCGCGGGGCACCGGTCATCTATGTCACCTGGCCCGGCTATGACGAAGTGGCCCATCATTCCGGGCCGTGGAGTCGCTACGCCTTCGATGTCTTGAGCCGTTACGATGAGGTCATTGCGGCCATGCTCGACCTTATCGGGCGCAAAGCCCCCCGGCCTTACAATCTGGTCGTGCTCTCCGATCACGGTCAGTCCTTTGGCGCCACGTTCAAACAACGCTATGGCATGGATTTGAAGGAATACATCGAGTCGCTCCTGCCCAAACATGTGCGGGTGGTCGCGTCGTTGGGCGGGGATGAAGGGGGCCTCACCCTGACTGCCATCGCGGCCGAGCTGGAGAATGCGCAGGAGCATGGCGAACGGGGGGTTGTGGGGCGAAAGGTGGTCGGCGGGGCCAGGCGTTACCTGGTTGATCGAGCCACGTCCGCCATCAAGGAGGAGCCCATCACCATCGGGCAGGATGTGAACATGACGGTGTGCGGAAGCGGCAACATTGCACAGGTTTATTTCGACCTGGCTGATCGCAAGATCACGTTGGAGGAGCTCGAGGCCGTTTATCCTGGCATGGTGGATGAGTTGGTCCAGCATGAGGGCGTCGGTGTGGTGGTGGGCTACAACAGCCAGGGGCAGCCCCTCGCATTGGGCAAGGCCGGCACGCGTAATCTGCATACCGGCGAGATCACGGGCGAGGACCCGATGGTCATGTTCGGCGACCCCGATCTGCGGGCCGCACAGATGCGTCGCGTGGCCGATTTCCCCCACTCCGGCGACCTGATTGTGAACAGTACGGTGTTTTCCGATGGTACGGTCGCGGCCATGGAGGAGCTTATCGGCAATCATGGCGGTATGGGCGGCGAGCAGACCGACGCCTTCATCTTTCACCCGCCCAATCTGGAAGTCTCCCCCACCACGAACTCGGCCGATGTTTATCATATCCTGAAACGCTATCGGGACGAAGCGCCCGAGGCCATCTCCTTCAACCCCAGGCGGTCCCCCAAACCGAGGGTCGAGGCCTGGTCGCTTTCCACGTTGCGCGAGGGATTTTCCTTTGCCCGTGGCTGGGTGGGTAAAGCGCTGCAAGCCCTGGTGTTGGAGGTGGGCGCGTATCGGGACGTCGCGGCCGATCCCTACATGACCGGCCCCGGGTTGTTGCTTTTGCTATTGGGCGTGTTTTTCGGCGGCTTCACATCGGCCGCGATTTATGACTGGCGGCAATTCATAAGTGATTTCCTGGCCGCGCTGATTCTGGTTTTCTTCGTCTTCGTCGGCGGTCGCATCCTGGGCGGCAAAGGGGATTTCACCACCACCCTGCGCGCGGTGGGCTTCGCCTACATCACCCGTTTCTATAGTATCCTCGCCTTGCTGCCCCTGGTGGGAGACCTGGCCAGACTCCTCACTCTGATGCTCTCGGTCGTTGCAATCTGGATCGCCGGTGTGCAGGCGCACAAACTCAAGGGGTGGCGCAGCATTCTCTTCCCCATCATCGTCCTCCTGGTGTGGCTCCTTTCTTTTGCCGCGGTTCAAATTTTGCTTGAGGGCGCAGAGTTCACGATTCGGACCTTTATCTCTGGTTAACAGGCATTGGCTTTCTGGACAGCCACCAGCCTCCCAGGGACGCTGGCTCGGCCAGCGCCTGCCAGGAAATGGGAACGCCCGGGCCAGATCGATTCAACATTGAATAACTCGGCTACACGTGTTATAATTGGTTACCTTCCGACTAGAGCCTGTTATGAACTTATCGCCAGTTTCACGCGATTTTGTGGATGGCGGGCGTTTCAATTCGCCACGGATGACGCTGATGCGACGGATCGACACGGATTTTTTGGGAAAAAGCATGGTATCTGTTTGAAAAATCCGCGAAAATCTGCTTTATCCGCGTTATCCGCGGCCAATTCCAACCTCCGATGCGGCGATCCTGAGCTTTGAGGGAAGCAAAGTGCATAACAGGCTCTAGTAATTGCTCGGTTTTGGTGTAAAATAAGGGCATGCGATTCACCTTGCCCCTGGCGGCTTCGGCCACCAAAGCGGACGTATTGCGGGCGATGGAAGGGCACATTCTGGCCCAAACCGAGCTCATGGGCGTCTATCGCCGCCGTTGATCAGCGCGCCTCATCCAAAATCTCTGGCCCAATTATCCACCGAGCAAACATTGGTTTCTGCCCTGGCCTCGGTTTGTGCAGCGCGCCATATGCCATATAACGACGAAAATGGGGACGCAGATTTACGCAGATGCGACACAGATTCCTGCAGATAATCTTTAACCAAAAGGGCGCAAAGACACAAGAAACAGCCAACCTACTGATTACTGATTACTGATGACTGATTACTTTCTCGGTCAGGACAACGCCGATGCCGGCGCGGGAGGGAAGGTGGACCCGGGCCCGGGCGTCGTAGCGCACGCCCTGGAAGGGATCGTTGCCAATGAGCAGGGGCGCGTCCAGGTCCAGCCAGTCGGCCAGGGCCATGAGATGGGCCATGGCCGTGACCCCCAACGAGGTCTCGATCATGCATCCCAGCATGATGCGCATGCCCTGTTCCCGAGCCCGTCGGATCATGGCCAGCGCGGGACCCAGGCCCCCTACCTTCATGAGCTTGATGTTCAGGCCCTGCACGCCCACGCGGGCCAGAGCGTCCACATGGGCCAGGGTTTGCACCGATTCATCCGCAACCAGCGGCACCTGAACCCGGGCCTGCACCCGGCCCATGCCCTCGATGTCCTCTTTCGGCACCGGCTGCTCCACCAGCGCGATGGCATAGGGCTCCAGCGCCCGGATGCGGTCCACTGCCTCCGAGGGTGACCAGGCCCCATTGGCATCCAGGTAGATGATAGCATCAGGCCGCGCGGCCCGCACCGCGGCCACCCGGGCCACGTCATCCTCGCTGCCCAGTTTGATCTTGAGCACGGGATAGGTGGCGACCTCCTGAGCCATGCGGGCCATGGCCTGAGGTTCGGCAATGGGAATGGTGAACGCGGTAGGGCGGGGCTGAGGACGGGGCAATCCCAGCAGTTCGTACAGGGGCCCCCCACGTTGCCGCGCCAGACGGTCGTGCAGGGCCAGGTCCAGCGCGCAGCGCGCGGGCGCAGGGCCTTGATCCCCCACCCAATGGGAGATGGCGTCCACCGTGTCGGGGAAAGGGTCCGTCCGCTGGGCCTGATCTTGCCAGTAGGCCACCATCGCAGCCTGAGAAATGGCATAATAGGGCGGGATGGCACTTTCGCCCCAGCCTTCATCCCCAGCCAGGCGCAGCCAAAAGACCTCGCGGGTCGTACTGATCCCGTAAGATAAACGGAAGGGAACGACCAACTTCAGGGTCAGCCGTTCCCAGGTGAAACGAGGGGAAGACATGGGGTCTATCATCCTTTGCGAAGCCGGGGATCATGATGTCCCGCCACGCGTCGCCGATGAGGTTCCAACCCAGGCCAAAGAGCAGCAGGGCCATGGCCGGAAAGAACACGATATACCAGTGCTTATCCAGGCTCATGATCCAATTTATCCGAAATATCCTCATATGTCAAAAATCGCCCCCCATTTCACTTTGTCAGTTCGTCATCGCAGGTAGATAGACCTGAAACCGTGAAGGTCGCATCAATGCATAAGTTCCCAAAACCGAAACAGGAGCGGTAATCATCTTTCGAGATTCATCCAACGTGACGGAAACAGTGAGAGGCTCCCAGGCCCGGGAGACAGGATTCCAATGAAATATCTTGAGATGCCGAGGAGATAGAGCGGAAGGCAACATGGCATTATCATAGCGCAGACGAATCAGTCCGGGTTTCTCCAGAACGGATGCGGCTCCGGAGGCTGTCAGATTATAGATATCCCCTACCACCGAATAACCTGCTGGCGGCGGCCCTTGCAATGTCCCCATGGTCGACACCACCAGGTAGGTCCTGTTCCCGGGCAGGCTGCCTTCATCCAAAAAGAGTTCGAGATTGCCGTCGTCGGAGAAAATTTCTTGATATCGGTTATTTTGTGAGCTTTGCAGGCGGAAGGTGGTTTGTTGGCGAACTAAGACATCGTCTGCCACCCCCACCACTCGAATATGGCCCGTCCCCAATCTTTCTGCAGACATCGCAATGTGCCCTTCGAAGATGCCTGTGGCAGGTGTATAATGGAGAACAGGGGTATACTCTGTACGTTCCCCGGGCAAGGTCATGGCCACAATTGGCGTGATATCTGCATCGAAATGATGAAGTAGGACGAAAAGATCGATATGGTCAGGGTCGGGACCAGATCGAGGAATGATTTGAATGAATGGGCTGGAGTGTACTTGGGCCCATCGCATGCCCGGGGGAGCGAGATGGAGAGTCAGAGGCAGCTCTGGCGTTTCCACCTTCACTTTTCCCGCCAACCCGCCATCGATGGAAGACGCTCGCACCAGATCCCCCTGTTCGGCGCCAAATATCTGAATTTGCCCTGTGTTATCGGTCAATCCCTGGCCAATCACCCGGCCATCCAGCTTGTAGAGCGCCACAATGGCAAAAGGATAGGGCGCGTCGTCCGGGCCCAGAACCACTAATTGACGAGGTTGGGTATGGGTCGCATCGGCTATGACAGAGACCTGGGGCCAGGTGGGGAGGCTCGGAGGGAGATGATGCGGCCCAGACCAGATGGCGTGTCGACCCAGAGGCGTTTCCAATTGCCACCGTGGAGGTGATTGGGTGTCGCGATATTGTTCCGCCACTGTTTCCCAGGCTGATTGTCCAGTCATAGAAAACTGGAGCGTCTCTTCGCAATCCCCAGACCATAGACCTTCTATCCCTCGACAACTGAGCTCCGTGCTGGTATATTGCCAGTCCATCACGCTGGCATTGATATCCTCGGTGGCAGCCTCGCGATTCTCAGGTCCGGTACAGGTTGTTGGGATTTCGCCTATGATTTCGTTCGCCTGGTTTCGTTGGATGCCAATATATTCATCCCAGAGATAAAGGGCATAATGCCCAAATTCGTGGATGATCGTTCGATAGCCATCGGGCGCATCCCAGGCCCCTTGGGCGCCACTGGAACCATTCCAGGCGCGCCCCAGGCGAATGGTATGGGATGTGTCGGCATCCGTGAGTCCGCCAATGTAGGCATGAGGGCGTACAATGTTTCGAGTGAAGATTTGAATGTCGGCGTCGGACCAGTGTTCCGCATTCTCGTAGATGCGCACATATCCCAAAGCCATCTGGCCATCGGTCACATCCAGAAGATAGTCGGACGCGTGACCCAGAGCCCGAGCCAATGTTTGTAAATACGCGGCATCTGCATCCCATTCGACAGAAACCACCAGATTGAAAAGGGTAAGGGGATGATGCGTGTGAAGAACGAGTCGTTGTTCGCCCGCCCCCTGCACTCGATACGGCAGCGCCTCGCCCTGCCGCCAGTCCAGACTGGTGAGATACGTACGATACGCCCAACCATCGTGCTCTCCCCGGTAGGTGCTGCCCTCTTTGACCAGCTTCAATGCGGTCAGCAGGGTGCCTTCTTCTAGAAAGGCCACATTGACCATGCCTGCCTGATTGGTCTTGCCCAAGGGTTCGCCATTGGCGTATACGACCGCCCCCGAAACCGGAAAACCATCTTTGTCCACCACGTGCACATACCATGCGGGCTTTGCAGGGGTCTTTACCTGGATGTTGTCGATGTAATGTTCCGAGTTGATGGAACGTCCCCGCACATCGATGGTCAGCGCGGGATAAGCGCTGAGATCAATAGGGTCGGGATCAACGAAGGTCAGGATATCGTTGCGATAAAACGCCACGCGCCCATCGGGACGGATGCGGATGCGGTAGTGTTGCCAGGCGTCATTCATTGGGGCAAACACTTCGTTAAAGGCTTTGTGAAGCAACACTTGATAGGCGACGCGATTTTCTTCAGGGTAAGAAATGACATGCGCTACATTTGTATAGGGGCCACATTCTTCATAACGATCCCAGGCCCGACAGGTGCTCAGGGCAAATTCAAGGCCCGAATAGATCTGTCCCACCGGACTTCGAGAACGAATCCAGGCCTGGGCCTCGATCCCAGAGGTGGTATCGAACCGCTTTTGGGTGATGACGCCACTGGCGAAGATGCCATCCCCATTGGGATCCAGAGCGACGCTATGGCTTATGCCTTCGCCTGCGCGCAGTTCGGGGCGAGGAAATCCATAGGCTCGCCAGACCTTCACGTCAATGCCCGACTCCCAATCCTCGCGCAGGACGTCGATACATGGAGCCGTGGTAACCTCAGCCACAGGGGAGTATCCCGAGAAGGTTCCATCGGCCTTATAAGCAGCGACCCGGTAACGGTAATGGGAATCACACATGACCGCGCTGTCGTGCCAGGCAGCCGCATCCGCTGGCAAAGCAACCATTGTTTGCCAGCCCACCTCCGCATCCCAGCGTTCCACTCGGATCTCATCCTCTCCGGTCGCGTTTTCTCGCCAGGTCAATTCGATTTGCGTCGGATAGGACGCCGTCGCCGTCAGATTCGTGGGGGCAATGAGCGCATTAAGGGGTTCAATGATGATCGTGTCCACGGACCCTACACAGCGCAACATGCCCGGATTCCCTTCTCGGCCCACCATCAATGTGTCGATGACGCCTTCATATTGGGGCGTGGCGGTTTGCTCGCCCACGCCATCCACGGCCAACGTGCCCTCGGGATGGGTGAACGTCAGCGTGGCAGTGTAGGCCTTGCCCGATTGCACCCACAAAAAAGTGCCCTGAGGCTGACAGCCCAGATAGCGATGGTGAAGATCAACGCCATACGCGGCGATCAGAGGTCCATGGATATCGCAACCGCCGCCAGTAAGCTCAAATCCCACACCGACACCGTGATCGAGGGCATCGCCTACCCCTGCACCCACACCGCAGTTATATTCCCCTCCTTCAATGGTGCCGCGCACGGTGAGACGAAAATCGCCACTGAAGGGGGGGATGGATCGATATACGAACTGCGGTCCGTCCCCTTTCACATCCCAGTGCACCCGACCATCCGCGATGAAGACATGGTCGCTGGTTTGGATGAAATCCGCGGGTGAGTCGAAGGTCTCGACGAGGGGATAAGGGGGGGAGTCGACACCCTTTTTGACCGCGAATCGCTCTGGGGAACGCAAAACAGCTCTGTTATGATTCGCGTATTGCGCCTTCACTCCGGCCCCCGAAAAGACCCGTGGCCCTATCATCAATCCGAACGCCAACACCACAGCAGTCAACAACCCCTTTGTCAAAAAGGACATGTTCATCCACTGCTTTATCCAACTACTTTGAAAAGTCCGCATGAAGGAGCGGTTCTTTTTAGGCATCATTTAGGGGCATCTTTCGATTTTATGAAGGGAGGGGAGTGTCAAGCAAGTATGTCACATCTTTGGTTAATGAGCAAGCGTGCGTATGAAGAATACTGGCTTTCCGTAACTGGCTTTACTGCAAAAAGGTTGCTCACCGCGGAGAACGCAGAGGACGCAGAGATAAAAGACTGGATTCAGAGGTATTTTCTCTGCGAAACCCCAGGATTTTCTCTGCGCTCTCAGCGTACTCTGCGGTGAAATGAGTTTTTTCAGGAAATCCGTAAGTTAGAAAGGATCGATTTCAAAACGTTGCCGATTGATGCGTAAGGCAGGAATGATGCTGGCTGCTTCATCTGCAACCTCATTCTTGTCATTCACCGGAACGAACACTGTAAAGGTCAATCGCACGGGCGTGTCAAGTTCGATGCCCTCCAATTGCATTTCTTCGGTAGAGAAACCGAATGCATCCATGTATTCTTCAAGGCCCGATTCATAGATATCTGGCCGTGCTTCGAGCCACTCCTCTACTGCTTTCACCAGCATCTTTTGATCAACCGTCTTAACAGCACGTTGCTCAATCAAAATTGTTGCGATCCGCTCGGCAAGCATGGGGGCAGCGTGACGCATATAGAACCGAACTCCAATCACGGCCGTGCCATAAGCCTCATCTCGAGCGGCCTTATCACTTTGCGTTTTGCAACCAGCTACTGAGACAATGAGTAACGTGAAAAGAAAGAAGAACCATAGCCGTTTCCTTTTCATGATAGCTTCCTCCGTTAGGTGCCGCCAGATTGGTTAGCGAATCGATATTGATGAAAGAATGGGTCCCAGGCTTACGCCAAATACGGCTACAAGGATGAGCACCAGAATGGCTGAAAAAATGATATGGAGAATGGCAATGCCAATCCCGCGAAAGAAATCGGTCCCCAATATGATTGCGAATCCCAATGCAGAGAGGAAAAAAGCAACGATTGTACCAACTACTGGCACGGTCAGACCCAAGCCATGCAGGATAGATGCAATGATTAGAGCGACAAGGCAGGAAAACATTCCCGTCCTTTGTGCCCCCATCATTGCAGCCGCGATTTTGACAGGGAGAGCGATGATATACAGCCCAACAAAAATAGCAATGATTGCCAGGATTGCGACTGTTCCTCCTTCCATTTTCAGCATCTCCTCATTTGCATATGCAAACTGGACTCTAGCGTTTTTTGATTCTGACACGAATGAACACGAATTTCACAAAAAGGAATAAGGGCAATTTGCCAAATTCGCTTCATACATGTCAAAAAACAACGTGAGAAGCACGGGAACGCCAAAAACTTACAATCTGGAGAGTATTTCCTGCTTTTTCTGGGAAAATTCTTCATCCGAAAGAACGCCGATATCGCGCAATTTCTGTAATTCCTGCAATAGCTGTACCGGATCTGATTGCTCTGTAGAAAACGTGGGGAGTTGTTGGGTGTTACTGACATTTGGAACACCATGATGGATTTGCAATACCCGTGAAATCTCGGTCACAAGCACGTCGTCGGGGATGCGTAAACCAGTAATGCGCCGTCGTTTGTCATCCGGATCATCAATTTTGCGATACTTGCCGACAAGATGCATCTTTTTGAACATGAGTCCCTTTTCCTTCAATTGGATGTCGGGATATTCGATGATGCCAGGCTCTATCTTGATTTTCCGCATAAATCCTCTTTTGAGATAAACGCTGTATATCCTGCGAGTGGTGAAAAAAAGATAAACGGCGTATTCATGGTCAGATGAACGTTGTCGAGCAAAGGTTCTGGCCACTAAAATGGGTTCTTCATCCTCCTGCATCAACACGTGTAAGGCTTTATCCACCAGTCTTATCATATCCTGGTAATTTTCAAGGGTTTTTTGATGCTTGCCATCTTGTAAGTAGTCTGGCACGACATCCAAAAATGATTGTGACATTTTGTACCCTCAAGGAATTGTTGGCGAAGGTGGCTTCGGATGCTTCCTCCGGATAGCGTAAATTCGAAGTGGAACCATCCAGAATGCCGAAAGGCGATGACGATGAGCGTTAATTTAACCCACTCAGAATTGCAAAAATGATAGAGCCGATGATCAACCACAATATCCATGTGAGGATGGATTTTATCGAGAAGTCTTCCATCATGTCTCTCCTGTTTTCTCAATCAACAACTGGACACTGGCGTTTTTATTCTATCCACAGATTCTCACAGATTTTCACAGAAAAAGAGAAGAAATTGAATCAAAAATCTGCGCAATCTGCGTAATCTGCGGATAAAAATACTGTTTCGAGGAGTCAAAATCCTTTTCGCCAGACTCCAGTCAGAAAATCATACGGATGATGATTATGACGATCATCATAAGCAAAAAGTACAACCCCAACTTGACGATCCCTACTAGGAGTCCCAGGGCCATGGATCCAGTCCGACCTATCGCTCCTCCTTGTGCTTTGTCAAGGGCTTCTTCAGCTTTTTTAATTTCCTGTTGGTGTAAATCAGATGAGGACATGGTAACCTCCTGATGGGTAAGGGAAAGATGATGTTCCAATGGGATGTACCATAACTGTACTGTCGATTTTGTAAAAAAGAGCGGGAAAATCCCTGCCCATTACAGCGAATCGTCCCTTATGGCATCATTTTTCCTCAAAACTTTTATCGTAATTGTACCGGAAGGAAAATTCTGGGCTGGGAGCGCCAGGAGAGACCCCAGGCCTTCAATTCGGGCGACGCGCCCGCTGCCGAGGATGCCATCCTGACTCGCAAACGCAATCTGGGATGCTCCCGAGAGTCCAGACCGGCCAAACTGGCTCCCGAGGAAATATGAGAGAGAAGCTCTCTGCCTTCTTCATCCAGGATGTCCACGCGCAGGGTGGTTGTAGGGGGATCGGAGGTCCATCGAAAATGGACGCTATCCCAAAGCATGCCCTCGGGCAAACGAATAGGAAGGGAGGTTACTGCGCCCGCGCCCGGGCTTTGGGCCAACTTCAGGGCCCAATCCGATCCTTCTCTCTCCCACATCATGCCTTCCATGCCCGCGCCCAAATCCAAACCCGTGAGATCGTCGAATTCATCCAGCCATGTTTCCGTTGCCATAAGCGCATAAGCACCAAAAGATCGAGTGGATATCGTCAGATAACCCCCATCGACACTGAGTCGCCCTCCCAGCTTTTGCCAGCGTTGCCGCGAGGCGTCCCAAAAAAAGATCGCCAGGGTATGAGGATTTAATCCATGGAGCATCTCGGTTGTATAATACATGTGTAAAATCAATGGGGAGTCGGCCGCGGTTCGAGCCCCTGATGCTCGTATGCTGTACACGCTCCCCACCATGGCATGGGCCGGCGGCAGCGGTCCCGGCGGTCCAAAACTGGGAACGATGACGATGTAAGTTTCCTGCGGTAATGCCGCCGGATCCATCACCATGACTTCCAGCGCGCCATCCGCCGATTGCATGGCCCCCATGGCCGAGGCAGGCCAATAGATGTGCTCCAATTCGGTCAACCCGGTAGCATAACCCCGCGACGATGTGATGCGCAGCGGCTTCTTCTCATCAATGCCTGGCGTGAACCCGGTCACTGTGGCGACATAAACCCCCGACGTCGGCGAAAAAACCATCGTCCAGGAGTCTTTGTCATGAGTGGGAAGATATAGTTCCACGTCATCGCCGATGGCAACGCCGTTGCCCGCACTGACATAGAGCGACGTGCCATCCTGCCCCGGCACAATGTCCAGGAAGGGCGTCCATTGCCCACCGGTATCGGATATGTTGTCCGCTTTCACACTGCTGCCCAGCAGCAGGAGCAAAACCAGCATGAAACCTGTCGTTACCAACAGATGATAAAATGCAGGTTGGTGGTTTTTCCAAAGGTTTTTCATGACAAAACTCCCTGAATCCAGAAACGCAGGCGCAACCCGGATCGATCAGTTCTTCACGGCGTTACGCTTACGCGATTTGGAACGCTGTCAAAGCATCCTCGATCAATGGGATGCCCAGGTAGATGAGGCCGCTTCTTGGCGCACGTGGCGCCGCTATTTGCAAGGCATTCTGTTATTCGAACGGGATCGCGACTTTGCCTCGGCCGAGAAGGTCTTTTTGCAAGTATTGCACGAGACCCAGGAGCCAGAAATGCAAGGGCGGGCATGGCGGGCTCTGGGGCGCAGCTATCAGGTTCAGGGGCGCTGGCAAGAGGCCGTGGAAGCCTATCGACAAAGCCTGGCTGTCTTCCAATCCCTGGGATTGCCCATCGAGCAGGCGCGGGCCTGGAAACAGATGGCCATTGCCACCCGGCGTGGGTATAATCAAGGGGTCTTCGATGAGACCGCGCTTCATGAGGCCTTGGACTATTGCCGTCAGGCATTCCGCGCCCTCAAAAAAGCGGACGACGACAGCGAGGCCGCACTTTGGTTGGAAGGATCGATCCACAACACGGCGGGCGCCATCCATTTTCTATTGCAAGAAAAGGAGGAAGCGATTGCCGCGTATCAACGGGATCTGTCCATCTGCCAACGGTTGCACGATCGCCATGGCATGGGACTCACCCTCGGTAATCTTGGGGAAGTCTATCTCATGCAAAGTGCCCCTGATTGGGAAAAAGCACAGGAAGCCTTTGAGCAAGCATTGGCACTGATTTCCGAATTCGGGAACATCTACGAAGAAATCGAAGCCCTCGCCAATCTCGCTTATTTCTTCCAGCAAAAGAAGGACCTCGATGGGGCAGCAGCTCACTATGCATTGGCTGTGAACCGTATCGAGAGCCTGCGGACGAAGATTTCCTCGACCGAGGTCCGCCAGGGCTTCTTCGGCACCATGGAAGACATCTATGCCCATCTCGTCCTCGTCCATTTGGAACGTGGGGACATCATCTCTGCCTTCAATATCACAGAGCAGGCTCGCTCCCGTAGTTTGCTGGACAGTTTTCTCGCCCATGGCGATGTGGTGCCTTCTGATCTGGAGGCAAAGCCCCGAAAGCTGGATGAAGTGCAACAGGCCCTGCCCGAGGACGCGGTATTGCTGGCTTACTTCACCACGGGCCTTATCGAACATCCCGATGAACGGATACGTGCCCAGAGATTAGCCCAGCGTCATCGCTTCCCTCCCGCCCGCATAGGGTTGTTTGCCATCACTCGGGATGATATTCGCGCTTATGATACAGGACTTTCGCCTAATCTATTGCTCCCTCGGCGTATCGATAGGGTTGCCGAACGTCATTTTTTGAATAGGGGCATGCTCCGTTCTCTCTATCGATTTCTCATCGCGCCGGTTGAAGATTTGTGGCGAGGGAAACGGATGCTCTATCTGGTGCCTCACGGCCCCTTGCATTATCTCCCTTTCCATGCCTTTATAGCCTCTGATGGACGTCCTCTATTACGAAGGGATGGCCCTCACATCGCCTACAGTCCCAGCGCCAGCGCTCTATTGACACCATCATCTGTCCCTGCACCCAGTTCCTGTCTGGCCTGGGGCTATGATATCCAAGGGGATTCCCAGCTACGCTTCTCGGAACGTGAGGCGCGACTGATTGCGCATCTCACAGATGGGGTGGCTATCACGGGGGAAGCAGGTGACAAAGCCTGGTTGATGCAGGCATCGAGGCGGTATCACATGCTCCATTTCTCATGCCATGGCGAATTCCTGTCGGACGCGCCTCTGAATTCCTACTTGCAACTGAATGCAGATTCTCGCCTTACCGCCCGAGAAGTCTTCAACTTGATGGAATTGCAAGCGGCTTTGGTAGTGATGAGCGCCTGTGAAAGTGGGCTCAGTCGGGTACGAAAGGGAGATGAGCTCATAGGATTTCCCACCAGCTTCTTGCACGCGGGGGCCAAAGCCGTGATGGCCTCGTTATGGCGGGTCGACGAAGTCTCGACGTTGCTATTGATGCAGGAATTTTATCGCAAGCTGATGTCCGGACTCCATCCAGCCGCAGCATTGCACGGCGCCCAACTTTTTCTTCAATCCCTGACAGGTGCGGAGGTCTCTCAGATGCTAGGAGAATCGACACGCTATAGAAGGGAAGAGCGACCTTTTTCCCATCCTTTCTATTGGGCGCCTTTCGTCCTTTTTCTTTCCGGTGAAAACAGGTCTCACGCCCAGTTGCCAGGGGCGTAAAGGGAATACCGTGCCTCTCCTCGGTCATGATGGTTGGCTGGCTCCGGTGCGCCCGGGCTCGATACGGATTCGTATCTCGGGCAACACGGCTTTGGGGATCTGGGAAAACACGGCCTCTCCATACGGATCGGTCATTTGCACTCTCGCGGGATAGCCTGGCCCCTCCAGAACCACCCTATGCCCGGCCAGGTGGGGCCAGGACAGGCCCTGGGGGATGACGCGAACAAGGAGGGTATACGTTGCATCATCTGGACTCAGCACAGCGATTTCCGCCCTGAGCCGGAGGATTTCCAAGGCGCCATCAATGACCAGCCGATGAGGCTCATCATTCCGTCCCTTCAGGCCCTGGATGGCCAAAGGCGGGCCGGAGATGAGCGATGCTACGACTTTGGCGGAGAATTCGATGATCAGAGCGCCTAGCGCATCAATATGCCAAAACTTTGGGGGCGATGGCAGGCGCTTCTGAGGTGGTTCTCTGAGAAACGATAGATCGGGCGAGGAGAAAGCAGCAAAGTCCTCTTCCATCTCCTCTTCGGCCAGGGCCACCCACTCACGCAGAGCCTCGTATTCTCTTGCACAGGAAGGGCAAGTGTTAAGGTGCCGGGTGACAGCCAACCAGGGTTGCACTGCCTCGATACCGGTCTCACTGGCATGGATATATTCGGGCAATTGAGCCAAACACGCCTCGCATGTCAGCTCATCCTCACCCGCTGTCTGTAATGCTTCCCAGAGGAAGGAGGGCTGGAAAGAACAAACCTCGCACACATCGAGATGCTGAAGGAGAACATCGAGATGATGCTCAAGAGGTTCTGCAAAATACGATTGTAATAACTGGGTGGCTGTCCTACAGAGTTGGTTGGGCATTCAAAGCTCCCTGTATCAGTCAAAAAGAGCAGAAAGGGGCCTTTTCATTACAGTCCAACGGCGGGCTCGCCCGCGCCGATACGGACGAAAATGGGAACGCAGATTTGCGCAGATGTGACACAGATTGACGCAGATATTCGTCATGCTGAGCGACCGGAGGGAGCGAAGGTTCTAGATTCCTCGGTCGCTTCGCTCCCTCGGAATGACGTCGCAAGGCTCTACATAAATCATAAAGTTACTCGAGATCAAGAAAGTATCGTTTCAGGTTGGCATCCTGTTTCAGTTGCTGGATGCCCCGGTTTCTGAGGACGCGCACATGGTTTGCTGTAAGATGAAGCTGTTTGGCGATTTCCTCATCACTCAATCCCATGAAATACTTCAAGACAATCGCATCCCGCTTCCGCTCGTCGCTCAATCGGGCCAGGGCTTGGAGTAAAACCTTCACCTGCTCATTTTCCAACGTGATCGCTTGGGGTGAAATGGTTTGTTCCCGCGTCTGGATTTGGGAGAGAGGCATTTCCACATCGGACAACGCGGCTTTGGCTTCGAGTCGAAGCCATTGGGTTTCAGCCTGACGGAGTTTGAAGAGGGCGAATTGCAGAAATGCTCCCGGTTCGCGACAGCTTTCGAACTGCTCATGGACCAGCAAGATGGCCTGTTGAGCCAGGTCCTCTCCCACCTCGGGCCGCTTTTTCTTTGCGACATGATAAATGTAGCGATAAAGTTCTGTATAAGCGCGTTCTTTGCGAGATAACTCATCCTCCTGACGGCAAGCCTCATACAACACCAGCGTATATTCTTGTATAGCGATTTTGGATAGAGGAATTTTTCCGTTCAAAGCCGTAAATCGCTCACACACCCTGGCTGCCAATAGTTCCACCGAGATTAATGCCCACTGATATCGCGACATCAACTCCTTCACCAGAGAGGCGCAACGCTCTTGCGTGTTTGCTTTATCCTGATGTTGGGCTTTCGCCCGGTGTGCAGAAGTTGATTCTGCTTCGAAGCTTTTGCTGGATGACATAGTCGCTATGGGAATGGGTTGCTTTTCGAATCAAGCTAATAATAGCAGACCCTTCAGAGTTTCTATAAAACCGGAGTCTGGCGAGAATGATTTGGGTGCGTCCCAACCGGTAAGGGTATTCGTCCTCTGCGAGATGATTGTAAGCCCGTGGTCTTTCTGTTAAAATAGCAGCATGACAGTCACCGAGGCATCTACGTCAGCCGACCTTATCTTGTTTCTGGAGTCTGGCGAAACGTATTTCTGTCGCTTTTCACGCCATTTTTCGACACGAATTAAACGAATTTGGCGAATTTTTCTTATTCTTTTTCGTGAAATTCGCGTTCATTCGTGTCAAGATCAAAAAACACCAGTGTCCAGCTTGTTTTTCGTATGGCCTTTTATCCGCGTGGGGATGGAAGGTTTTGCGACACCTTTCATAAAAAGGATTTGAATCATGGATGACAATACCTGGTATCAAAAAACGGTGGAGGATGTGGCACAGGCGTTCGGGGTGGACCCCCAGGTCGGGCTCAGCGATAGCGAGGTCAAACAACGCCTGGCCCAATACGGCCCCAACGAGATGGCCGAAGCGCCCCAAGTGCCGGGCTGGAAGAAATTCCTGGCCCAGTATCAGGATTTCATGCAGACTATTCTGCTGATCGCAGGCCTGGCCAGCATCATCCTGGTGCAGGATATCGGCACAGGGCTGGTATTGATCCTGCTGACGGTGTCCAACGCCATCATGGGGATGCACCAGGAAGCCAAGGCCGAAGCCAGCCTGGCTTCTTTGCAAAAAATGATGAAGCTCACCACCAAGGTGCGGCGTAACGGCGAAACGGTGGAAATCGACGCCACCCAGGTCGTGCCCGGCGACATCCTTCTCTTCGAAGCCGGGGATGTGGTGGCCGCGGATGGACGCCTGGCCGTAGCCGCCAGTCTGGAGATCGAAGAGTCGGCCCTGACGGGAGAAAGCACGCCCGTGCCCAAGACCGTCGATCCCCTCCCCCAGGCGAATCTGCCCCTGGGCGACCGGGTGAACATGGCCTATATGAACTCCGCGGTCACCCGCGGCCGGGGCGAACTCATTGTCACGGCCACGGGCATGAAGACCGAGGTCGGGCATATCGCGGAGATGCTCAACAAGACCGAAATCGAGAAAACGCCCCTGCAAAAGCAGCTCGATGGCCTGACCCTCATCATCGCGGCCCTGGCAGGCATTGCCCTGGTCCTGGTGGTGCTGATGGGCCTGCGCGCGGGCCAGGAGCTGCACGGGCTCTTCATCGTGGGTGTGGCTCTGGCCGTGGCCGCCATTCCCACGGGCCTGCCCGCGGTGGTCACCACGCTGCTCGCCTACGGCACCACCGAACTGGCCAAACACCAGGCCATCGTCAAACGCCTGCCATCGGTGGAAACCCTGGGCTCCACCTCGGCCATCTGCTCCGACAAGACCGGTACCCTGACCCTGAACAAGATGACCGCCCGGGAGCTGATCATCCCCGATGGGCATTTCACCATCACGGGCGAGGGCTACGACATCGATGGGAAGATCAAAAGTGTGGCAGGGCAGAATGATAACATCAAACCGTCGTTGATGGCCATGGCCCTGTGCACCGACGCGGTGTTGGATAATGGCGAACTGGTGGGCGACCCCACCGAGGGCGCGCTGATCGTGCTGGCTGAAAAGGGGGGCGTCGATGTCAATCTCACCCGCCAGACCTATCCTCGCGTGGCGGAGCTGCCCTTCGATTCCGAATACAAGATGATGGCCACCTTCCACCGCATCCAGGATCCGTCGGGGAAGGAGGTCATCCGGGCTTACGTCAAGGGCGCTCCCGATGTGGTTATCGCCCGCTCCAAATTCTACGAAGCCCCTGACGGTCAGATCACCCCCCTGCCCCAGGAAGCCCACGCCCGCATCATGGCAGCCAACGATGAGATGGCCCACAAGGGATTGCGCGTCCTCGTCCTGGCCCAACGAGACTTGGAGCCCGACACCTTCGACCCCCACACCGATCTGCTGGCGCTGATGGAGGACCTGACGCTGCTGGGGCTGGTGGGCATGGTGGACCCGCCCCGAGCCGAAGCCAGGAAGGCTATTGCGGAAAGCAAGCGCGCGGGCATCCAGGTGCGGATGATCACCGGCGACCATGTGGTGACCGCGGGCGCCATCGCCCAGGAGCTGGGCATCGAGGGCCGCGCCCTCACCGGCGCTGAATTTGCAGCCATCCCCGACGACCAATTGAAGCAGCAATTGCATGAGATCGGGGTTATCGCCCGGGTGGCGCCCGAAGACAAAGTGCGGCTGGTGACGCTGTTGCAGGAGCTGGGCCATGTGGTGGCGATGACGGGCGACGGCGTCAACGACGCGCCCGCGCTGAAGAAAGCGGATATCGGCGTCGCCATGGGTATCACCGGCACGGAGGTCTCCAAGGGCGCGGCCGACATGATCCTCACCGACGACAACTTTGCCACCATCGTCCAGGCGGTGTCCTTTGGCCGGGCCCTGTACGACAACTTGCTCAAATTTATCCGCTTCCAGATGGCCACCCTGGTGAGTTTCATCCTCAGCTTCCTCGCCGCAGGGTTCTTTCATATTGCCGGTGGCGTGCCCTTCAATCCCCTCCAGATTTTGTGGATCAACTGGATTATCGATGGGCCCATCGGTGTGGCTTTGGGCTTTGGCAAACCCAACACGGGCCTGATGAAAAAGCCTCCTCGCCAGGTCAACGAGCCCATCATCACCAAAAGCGTGGCCCTGCGCCTCCTCTACCAGGGTATCGTCATGACCGTGGGCATCCTGGCCCTGCGGCAATGGGCCGAAGGTGCATACCGCGACGCTGCCATCGCTGCCACCATGTCCCTGGCCGCCTTCTCCTTCTTCCACGTCATCAATGGTCTGGAAAACAACCATTGGAGCCGCACGGTTTTCACCATGGACACCTTCAGCGACCGCCGTCAGCTGATGCTGTTCGGCTTCGTGCTGTTGATGATCATCCTGGGTTCGGAGCTGCAAGTCTTCCAACGTCTGTTGAACACCACCCATCTCACCTTCAACCAATGGATGCTCGCTTTGCTGGTGGCCCTGCCCCTGCTGTTTCTGGAAGAAACCCTCAAATTTTTCCTGCGGCGGTGGAAGAAAAACACAACCAGATGACTGCTAAGGTGGCCAGGGTGCGGGAGCTGAGCCAGCAGTATGGACATGTGGCCATGGTGGGGGATGGCGTGAACGACGCGCCCGCGCTGGCCGAGGCCATAGAGTAATCAGTCATCAGTAATCAGTTGACTCTGCGTCCTCTGACCCGTCCTGATATATGTTTATGCCACAAAGCCTAAAAGGAGGCATAAACAAAATGGCCAAACGAGTCTATAAGCGGTATAGTGAAGCCTTCCGAATCCAGGTGGTTCGGGAGTATGAGCAAG
>JALWZT010000030.1 GCA_027002405.1 Anaerolineae bacterium
CGATCCACGCCGCGTGGGCTTGGGGCGCCCGAGCGAGGCGGCGGCGCCTCAGGCCCACGCGGCGTGGATCGTGCCGCCCGAGGTGCACGAGCGCATCGTCTTGTGGGACACGCGCTGCGACCGCGACGAGCACACATGGTGGGCAGCACTCGACGTATTGCGCACCCTCTGCGCGCAAGCAAAGCGCAAGCTGTGGCCCGTGCGCCTTCGTTCGGACGAGCCGCTTCACGCTCTGCGCGTTCGGCTGCGCGAGCAGGTGGGGCCGGCGCCCCTCCTCGACGCGGCGCAAGTGCTGCGCGAAGGAGACCCTTCGAGTGTGCCTGGCCGTGTCGACGGGGTTCGGTTGGCCCGGGTGGCCACGGTGCTCCGCGCCGAGGGCATCGCGGTGGAGGCCATCGTCCACCCCGACGGGCTCGAGGCCCACGGTGCAGGGTTTGCCGTGGAGACTCCACGCACGGTGGCTGCGGCGACTGCCGAGGAGCTGGTCGGCCGGTGGCGCACCGCCTACCGCCCTCCTGCCGGCCCTGCCCGGACCTTGCACGCGCGGCTCGACGCGTTGACCGATTCGCATTGTGACCCAGGCAACCTCGTCGAACTCGAGGTGGACAACCTCCGCGCGCGACGCGCTCTGCTCGATGCCATCGCCGCTGCGAGGCATCTCGTCGCGCTGCAGGTCTACATCATCGACGACGACGAGGTGAGCCGGATGGTTGCGCGCGCACTGCTCGAAGCACGCGCGCGTGGGGTCCGCGTCGTAGTGCTGGTCGATTCGCTCTACAGCCTCCACGGCTCGTACCGCACCCGCAACCCCGTCGTCGCCATGTTGGAGGACGGGGGCGTCGAGGTCGCGGCCATCTGGCCGTTGGAGGGCATCCCGTCGGTCGAGCAGCTCAAGCGCCGCGACCACCGCAAGCTGCTCTTCGTCGACGGAAAGATGGCTATCGTCTCCGGGCGCAATCTCGGCGCGCCCTACTACCGGGGCTTTGACGAAGTCGCGCTCACGCCCTCGTCACCGTGGCGAGAGGTGCCGTGGTGGGATGCGCACCTCCTCGTGCGCGGACCGGCCGTCCAGCGCGTCGAAGAAACGCTGGCGCGCACCTGGAAACGGGCTGGTGGCTCTTCTTGGAAGCCGTTCGGTCCACCCGCTCCGTTGCCCGGCGGCGTGCCACTTCGCCTCGTCGTTCACGAGGGCCTGCGCGATGCCCACACCTTTCACGCGTACCTCACCCTCATGGACGCGGCCAAGCGCGACCTGTTCCTCGCCAACTCCTTTCCACTTCACACCGAAATCATCGAGGCCATCCTTCGCGCGGTGCGGCGAGGGGTGCGAGTGGGATGAGGGGTGCGGGTGCGGGTGGCCCTGGGAGTGAAAGTGGGATGCGCGGTTTGGGTGGGATGGGGCGTGCGAGTACGACGGGGATGAGCTCCTCCTTCGGCCTGGACGTACGTGGGAATCAATGCCAGCAAGCCCAGGAAAAGGAAGCTCAGGGCAAGGATGTGCCATCGTTTCATGGTTCGGAACTCCTTAAGAATGAGGGATAGGTTTCATGTAGAAAAGGGTGGGGTGGTTTCCACCCTTCACTAACGCAAAATGTGGCAAAAGGAAACGGGGGGAAGGGGATTTTGGGGATTCGATATTGGATATTGGGTATTGGGTATGGGGTTCGTGGTTCATGCGTGGGCCTGTGTATAACGACCACTGCGGTTGGCGTCGCCGGGAAGTTGGTGTATGATTGATGGGTTGACGTGGGAAGCCTAGCACGTGATGCGTAATGCGTGATGCGTAATGAGCTCACGTTTCACGTTTTCACGTATCACGTCCGCCGGTGCCTCGCTCAACGTTGTCCTGACGATCTTACTCCTAATCCTGATCCTAGTCCTATGAAACAACGCATCCTCACCGCCCTTTGGGGGCTTTTCCTGATTATCCTCGCTGCAGCCGCATTGGCTTATAATCTCGGCGTTTTGCAGGATTATAAGCAGTTGGTGGTGTACGCGGCGGCCGGGCTTTTGGCTGTGATGGGCCTGGCTTTTCTGGCAGCCATGCTGGTCCAACGGGACCAATGGTTTTATGTGATCCCGGGATTTAGTTTCCTGGCTTTGGGAGGGATTGTGTATCTCACCACGTTGGAGACCATCCCCCCCGAATGGTTGGGCGCGCTCTTCCTTGCCGGAGTGGCCTTAAGCTTTTTCGTGATTTTCCTGCGAGACCGCCGGGAGCGATGGTGGGCGCTGCTCCAGGCCGAAACCATTGTGCTTCTCGCGCTGCTGGGCCTGGGACTGGGCGTGCCCGAAAGTGCCACCCGCATGGTGGGCACGTTGCTTTTTGGAGGCTTTGGGCTGAGCTTTCTTCTGGTCTGGCTTTTGAGTCGCGATCGTGGCCGTTTGATCTGGGCCCTGATTATGGCCGGCGTGTTGCTGGTGTTTGCTGCCATCATTTTCACCTGGGGACGCAATCAGATCCTGTCCATGATCTGGCCCGGGGTGCTGTTCCTATTGGGGCTCCTTTTGCTGATTCGGGCTTTGGGAGGCGGCAAAAAGCCCGTGGCGCCGGTTTCGGTGCCCGCCGTGCCTGAATCGCCCCAGCCAGGTGCGGAAACCGAAACCACTCCGGCCCGCATCCATCCATCCCAACCCCTGACCCCTGCCCCCGAATCTTCCGCGCCTTCGGAGCCAGCTTTGGAGCCGGAGGTGTTGGAACCGGATGAAGAGGACAGGGCCATCGGTGACATGTGATGCATGCTGGTAACAGAGCCATGACGCCATCCCCCTTGCGTTTGCAGCCTAAATTCGATCATCGTCTGTGGGGAGGCCAGCGCCTGGCCCGATGGCTGGGCCTGCCCGAGCCTTTGCCCACGGACCTGGCCGAAATCTGGCTGGTGTATGCGGAAAATCCCATCCTGAACGGGCCTCTGGCCGGAAAGACCCTGGGCCAGGCTGCTCAGACCTGGGGCGAGGCCTTGTTGGGCCGGGTCTGCATCCCCCACTACGACCACGATTTCCCTCAGCTCACCAAGTTCATCGACGCCAACGATCGGCTCAGCATCCAGGTGCACCCGGATGACACGTACGCGCACACGGTGGAGGCCCACACCGGGTTCCACGGCAAAACCGAAGCCTGGTACATCCTCCACGCGGAGCCGGGCGCCACGCTGATTTATGGGTTGAATCGCCCCAGCCATCGGGAGGAGTTCGCCCGGGCCGTGGCCGAAGGCTGGTTGGAAGACCTGGTTCATTATCTGCCCGTCCAGGCCGGGGATGTCATCTTCGTGCCCGCGGGCACGTTGCATGCCATCAACGAAGGGATCCTCCTCTTCGAAATCCAACAAAAGTCCGACCTGACCTATCGGGTGTATGATTACCAACGGCTGGGGCCCGATGGCCGCCCCCGGGCACTGCATCTGGAAAAAGCTCTGGATGTGATCCGTTACGAGCCCCCGGCCCAGGAAAAGATCCCGCCGCTCCAGTTGGAGGAAGGGCGAGACCTGCTGGTGGCTTGCCCCTACTTTGCCCTGGAACGCCATCACCTCACCACCCCCCGGGCATACAGCACCCGGCCCAGCAGCTTCGAAACCTGGACCGTCATCCAGGGGGCGGCCACGGTCGCGGGCGAATTTCTGGGCCTGGGACAGGCTTTGGTCCTGCCCGCCAGCTTGGGGGCCTATCGCATCCAGCCTCATGATGAGGCCGTGCTTCTGCGCACCTATTATCCCGACTTGCCCACCGATCTGCTGGAACCCCTACGCAAGCAAGGCTATTCTGACCAACGCATCGCACAAACCGTGAAATATGGCTGAAAAACTGCGGATTTACGTGGCGGCCACCGCGGATTTGGAAGCCCAACGAAGCCTGGTGGGGCATCTGTTGGCCCATCTGCCGGTGCAAGTGGGCGCGGAAATCCGTCGTTATCCCCCGGAAGGCGCGTCGTATGACACGCTTTTCGAGCTCATCAGCAATGTGGATCGCTTTTATTTCCTGATGGGCAAGGATATCACCGCGCCCGCGGGAACGGAATGGGACCTGGCCATAGAGCTTCAGCGCCAGATTCTGCCCATCCGGCGACGCCACCTCATCACCCCCAGCGCGTTCCTCTTCATCACCCAGGCCATTTTACAGGTGCCTCTGAGAACGTGGCGTTTTTTTGAAGAGGACCTGGAACTGGCCCGCATTCTGGCCCAAGACCTGATTGAGCTTCTTCTACATCCCCAAAATCGCTACGGCCTCACCACCGGGGAAGTGCTGCTTTTGGAACAACGCCTGCCCGAGGTGCGCGCGGGGCAGTGGCCCCGACTGAAAGACCTGCCCGAAGGGATCTTGGGCCAGGCGGGCATTATCCTGGACGCCCACCCCGATGTAGACAATCCTCTGATTGATCTTCCCATCTTCGAAAAAGAGTCCTAAACGATGTTGCGCATTGATCTCCGTTCGGATACCGTCACCCAACCCACGCCCGAAATGCGCGAGGCCATGGCCCGGGCCCGAGTGGGGGATGATGTCTTTGGCGAGGACCCCACGGTGAACGAGCTGGAGGCCCTGGCCGCATCCATGCTAGGGAAAGAGGCAGGCTTGCTGGTCACCAGCGGCACTCAGGGGAATCTGGTTAGCCTGATGGCCCATTGCAACCGCGGGGATGAGGTGATTATGGGCCATGATTCCCATACCTATAACTATGAACAGCTCGGGGCCGCGGTATTGGGAGGGATCGGCCCTCGGGTGGTCCCCAATCAGCCGGATGGGACCATGCGACTGGCAGATATCGAGGCCGCGATCATGCCCGACAACGTTCATTTTGGCATCAGCCGGGTGGTGAGCCTGGAAAATACCCACAACCGCTGCGGAGGGGCTTATCTCACCCCCGAATACACCGATGCTGTGGCCGATCTGGCCCATGCTCATGGCCTGAAGCTCCATATCGATGGCGCTCGGATTTTCAACGCGGCCGTGGCCCAGGGGGTGGACGTGAAGGCCCTGACCCGGGGGGCTGACTCGGTGACTTTTTGTTTGAGCAAGGGCCTCAGTGCGCCGGTAGGCTCTGTGGTGGTAGGTTCTGCGTCCTTTATCAAGCGGGCCCGCCGCGTGCGCAAGGTGCTGGGCGGCGGGATGCGCCAGGCCGGGGTGATCGCGGCCGCAGGCATCGTAGCTTTAACCCAGATGGTGGACCGCCTGGCCGAAGATCACGCCCACGCGCGGCGGCTGGCCCAGGGGTTGGCTGCGCTGCCGGGCATCGAGCCCGAACCGGTGCACACGAACATCGTCTATTTCCGCGTACGTCATCCCTTTTACACCGCGCAAACCTTGCAAGAGGCCCTGCAAAAACAAGGCGTGGGCGTTTTGGCTTTGGGTGCGGACCGGATCCGGGCCGTGACCCATTATGGCATCACCGCGGCCGATATCGAAGACACCCTGGCGATTTTGCAAGGACTGCTATGTAAATAGGATTCGGATCAGGATTAGGATTAAGATCGCCAGGCCTACGTTGAGCGAGACGACAACGGGCGTGATGCATGAAAACGTGAAACGTGAGAACCTTACGCATCACGCATCACGTTTCACGGCCCGCCAACGTGGCCGCGAGGCGTTTTCATCGGTATCGACGAATAGTCGTTCGTGGCGCCTGCTATGTAAATAGGATCAGGATTAGGATTGAGGATTGTTAGGCCGAGGTTAGGCGCGAGTACGAGTAATCAGTGATCAGTCATCAGTAATCAGTTGCGGGCTAGCCGGAATCATCCGGCGCCGTTTTATAGCCCGGCGACTTCATCGCCGGGCGGGCGTGGTGGACGCCACTTCGCTCGGCTAAACCACGCCAAATGTCTGAGACGCACACCGTGACCACCTGCCACCTGCCACTTGCGCCCCATTTTTGTCGTTATGCGGTGAGCTATCGCTCATGGCGACTTCCACCCCCTTGCCTTCCTCGCCGGACGCGCGCCTGCCTGTGACCGCCCTCAGCGTGGCCGCGCGGCGGCTCTGGCAGGCCGGGGGGCCCTGGCGGGTGCTTTCGGTCCATGCCCGGGTCGTCAACCTGGAAGATGCCGCAGGACATCTCCTGGCCATCGCCCATCCCCAGGTGGGGCTGGGGCCTTTCCATATGGTGGTCGCCCGGCCCGTGACGTTCGCGGCGCTGCGGCCGGGGATGCCTGTCTCACGCCAGGGGGATGCCCCGCGGCTGGGGCCGTGGGTTCTCGATTTCGACCACGCGCAAAAATGGGATGCCCACTTGCCGCCCTTGCCCTCTTCGGTCTGGGAAGCCCTCTGGCCTCGGGCCCGGGAGCTGACTCGGGCACTGCTTTCAGCCTCCCCCTGGCAGGCCGAGGTCTCCGAGCTGGTGGCTGCCCGCATCCAGGAAGGGCTAAGGACCTTGCAGCAAGGATGGGAGGGAGGGGACGTGCGGGCCTGGCAGGCTGGGGCCCGGTTGCTGGCCGGGTTAGGGCCGGGCCTGACCCCGGCCGGCGATGATGTGTTGCTGGGCGTGATGGCCCGATTATGGCTGCAAAGACCGCCAGGACCCTGGACGGCCGAAGTGGCCTGCCCCATGCTATGGGCTCAGGCCAGCCCCCGTACCACGCACCTCAGCCGAACCTGGCTGAAGTATGCGGCCCAGGGATGTTTGGCCCAACCCTGGCATCATGTGCGCGCGGCCCTCCTGACAGGCAACCCCTCCCAACTGACTTCTGCGCTCACCGCGTTGGCAGCCATGGGCGCCACATCGGGCCGTTTCGCGCTCCTGGGCGCATGCTTCCTGGAAGACCAGCCGCCATGAGCAACGGCTCGCCGATACCGAGGAAAAGGGAACGCAGATTTTCGCAGATGCGACGCAGATTACGCAGATGTCGTCATGCTGAGCGACCGAAGGGAGCGAAGCATCTAGCGAGCGAAGCGAGCGCCATGCCGTGTTTTTTGCGCTTCGCTAGATTCCTCGGTCGCTTCGCTCCCTCGGAATGACGTTGCAAGGCGCTACTGAACACTGATTACTGATAACTGATAACTGATCACTGATTACTCTATTTTCAAAGCAGTCATCACGAACGGCAGTTCGCCGATACCGAGGAAAACATCTCGCGGCCACGTTGGCGCGGGAAGCCGATTTCGTCAAGCGTCAAACGTCATGCGTCATGAGCTGACGTTTCACGTTTTACGTTTGACGTTCGTTGGTGCCTCGCTCAACGTTGTCCTGATGATCTCAATCCTAATCCTGATCCGAATCCTATTTACAAAGCAGATTGGCAATATCCCAGTGAGTATTTCCCAAAGCATCACCATCCTACGTCGACGCATTTACCGGGGCCTGGAAGGACTGTGGGGCCCCTTTCGGCCGATGGATGAAACCCCGATTCAGGAAGTTCTTCCCCCCCCATGTCAGGCCTTGTTTCAACGCATGAGCCGGTCCGACCGGGCGCATAGCCTGCGGGTCTATGTCTGGTTGCGGGAACACGGCCATGAGCATGAAGACCTGTTGCGGGCCGGGTTGCTGCACGACTGCGGCAAAGCCGCGGCCTCCCTGGCTGTGTGGCAACGCACCCTCAAAGTCCTACTCAAGCGCTGGGCCCCCGGCTGGTGGCAACGGCTTGCCGCACCCGCGGAGCCGGGCTCCTGGCGCTACCCCTTTTATGTCTTACAAAACCATCCCCATATCGGCGCGCAATGGGCCCAAGAAGCAGGCTGTTCCCCGCTCACCTGCTGGCTCATCGCCCACCATGAAGAAAAGCCCCCCTGTCACCATCCCCACCGGGACCTGCTCCTGGCCCTGGAACATGCCGACGCGGCCTGCTGAGCAGGTGGCAAGGGGCAAGGGGCCGGTGGAGGGAACGCGGATGACAGTGAACCACGCCGCCTATTTTATCCCCCGGCATGGGCTCCGAGGGGCTGGCTCAGAGGGGGAAAATCAGTGTGGTTGTCAAAGCTCGGGAAAAGGATTAGAATATGAAGGTACATCACACAACGTTCCTGAAGGTTGGCTGATGACCATCAGTAGTCCTGTTGAGGATGACATCCGACTCAAAAATATCTTCAAGGAAGCCCTCACCGAAGTGCTGGAAGAGCGCCAGGCCCTGTTTACCGAAATTGTTATGGAAGCCCTGGAGGATTTCGCGCTGGTGCGCGCGATCCAGGAGGGAGAGGACAGTGAAGAGGTGGGCAGAGAAGAAGTTATGCAAGTGCTACGCGGAGAGGTATCGTGAAGGTCATCTATTTTCCGTAACGGGCTTCGCAAGGGTAGCTCGGAGGTTTTAGGAAGCTGTTGGCAAACCTCAAGCAGGGTGCCGGGCAAACCGGCAGGGGCGGTGATCCGGCCGATTGGCCCCCACCCCTGCCCCTCCCCCGCAAGCGGGGGAGGGGTGATCGCCCGGATCGGAGGGGCTACGTAAGACTCACCCCCTTTTGCAGAAGCGGTCGGGAGGGGGCATCCTCAGCGTACCAATAGTAAGCCAACAGTATCGTTTTAGCTCCGAACGAAAAACCAGCGCCCCTGCGGGCCAGCCGAATTCATTCGGCGCTGTTTTATAGCCCGGCGACTTCATCGCCGGGCGGGTGGCGGCTAGCGCACCCCTAACGGCATTCCGTATGCCACAGGCTCGCATCGTCACCCACCGCCGGGGGATAATTCCCCCGGCTAAAAAACAGCGCCCCTTCGGGGCTCCCATCGCCAGCCCGCAGGGCTTCGCAAGGGTGGCTCGGAGGTTTCGCTCCAAGCGGGAAAACCAGCGCCCCTGCGGGCCAGCCGAATTCATTCGGCGCTGTTTTATAGCCCGGCGACTTCATGATACT
>JALWZT010000031.1 GCA_027002405.1 Anaerolineae bacterium
GGACAACGTTGAGCGAGGCACCAACGAACGTCAAACGTAAAACGTGAAACGTCAGCTCATGACGCATGACGTTTGACGCTTGACGAAATCGGCTTCCCGCGCCAACGTGGCCGCGAGGCGTTTTCCTCGGTATCGGCGAGCCGTGGCTCGTGGCGACTGCTATGTAAATAGGATTCGGATCAGGATTAGGATTAAGATCGCCAGGCCGACGTCGAGCGAGACGACAACGGACGTGATGCGTGAAACGTGAAACGTGATAACCTTACGCATCACGCATTACGCATCACGTGCTCGGCTTCCCGCGCCAACGTGGCCGCGAGATGTTTTCATCGGTATCGGCGTCCTGCCGCGCGTGGCGCCTGCGAAGCATCCGCGGGCACCCGCGTTCCCTCCTCATCCGTCGCGGCAGGAATCCCCAACAACCTGGCTTCCATATCGGGCTTCTTTCGGCCATGCCACAACCAGGCCAGGGTCAGGCTGGCTCCCAACCCCAAGCCCAGGCCAAACCAGAATCGGCCGTTCATGTGTCCTTCTCCGATGCTGTGGGCGAAGAGGATACCGGATTCGAAGACGAACCGTGGGTGGGACGTCGGGCAGGGGCGTCAGGGAAAGGGGGGCCCGCCAAGGCCCGCACCGCCTGTCGGATCCCAGCCATCATGCTCGCGGTTTGCACAATGGGCTTTGTCACCCGGGAACCAACGAAACGCGTGGTCACTTGCACCGTGCGGGTCGTTTCCTGGGTGTCTTTCAAGATCGGACGGATTTCATCGCGCAGGAGCAACACCAACAACCGCACCTGCCACAGCAAGAGCAACAAAATCACGCCAATAATGATGGATTCAATGGCTAAAAGGATAATGGCGATATCGCGCAGGTCAGCAAGCACAGCTCACCTCGGGAATAAAAAATAGGGGATTTCCAAAAAACCTTAACCACGGAGACACAGCCCCCCTCCGGCTCCCCCCGATGCTCGGGGGGAGAGGGCACGGAGGAGGGAAAGTGGCAAGTATGCAAGTGGCAGGTTTGCAAGTCGTTCACTTGCCACCTGCTACCTGCCACCTGCTACCTCCAACCTTTTCTCTGTGTTCTCCGTGTCTCCGTGTTGAAAAACCTTTTTGCGGTGCATTCAATAGGGATTGAAAAAACATAAAGCCATTTTACCCCCTTAGCCAGGCGTAGGCAAAGATGAAAAGCCAGGCGAACAGGGTCCCTTCCACCAAATGCACCTGGCCCAGCCGAAAAACCTCCAACCCCAGCAGATAAGCGAGAAGCTCCCCCACCCAAAAGCCCCCAAAGGCCATGACAAAAAACCAAAGCCCATCATGCCAGCTCTTCCCCAGCACCAGGTAAGCCAACGAGGCGTAAACGAGCCCTAGCACCGCCACCAAAGCCAACGCAGGGGGAATCCAAATCGCGCTCATAGGATGAACCCTCCTCCCAAACACACCTCATCCTGATAAAACACCGCGCCCTGACCAGGCGTGACATCACGCAAGGGCGCATCCAACTGCACCCGCACCCGATCCCCTTCCAAAGGGATCACGGTCGCGGGACGGTCCTCGGCCTTGTAGCGGATCTTCACACTGGCCCGAAAAGGCCCGGGCGGTGGTTCCGAAATCCAATTCACATCGCGGGCTTCGAAGGTATCCCGGCCCAGTGCCTCGGCCGGTCCTACAATCACCGCGTTGCGGTCCGGCTCCAAAGCCACCACAAAATACCGTTGTGGCGTACGTAACCCCAGCCCTTTGCGCTGACCAATGGTATAAAAAGCCAGCCCCTGATGTTGCCCCAGCTCACGCCCGGAAAGATCGAGGATAGGCCCGGGCTTCAAGGCATCGCCGGCCCAGCGCCGCAGAAACGCCCGGTAATCGCTGGTAAAACACAAATCCTGACTTTCGGACTTGGTCGCGACGGGGAGTCCAAAACGTCGGGCCAGGTCCCGCACCTGGGGTTTCGTCAAGCCCCCCACAGGGAAACTCAACCGCTGCAACACCCTTTGCGGCACCATACTCAGCGCGTAGGATTGATCCTTGGCTGCGTCCACCCCGCGCAAAAGCTGCACCCCGGCAGGGGTCCAACGCAATCGCGCGTAATGGCCCGTGGCCAGAAAATCCGCGCCCCATGTCTGTTGGGCATACTCCAGCATTACGGGCAGGCGCACCTGGCGATTGCAGACCAGGCAAGGATTGGGCGTACGCCCCTGGGTGTATTCGCGGATGAAATAAGCCACCACCGTGTCCCGAAACAGATCGCTGATGTTCACCAGCTCCAGGGGGATCGCCAACAGATCAGCCACCCGCCGGGCATCGGTGATGGCTTCCAGGGTGCAACAGCGATTCTCCCGGGCCTGTTCCAGGTCCTCCCAGGGGTCCGCCCACAACCTCAGCATCAGCCCACGCACCCGGTACCCGGCCTCCACCAGCCGCGCGGCCGCGACCGAGCTATCCACGCCACCGCTCATCGCCACGACCACCGTGGTTTCGGCCGGCGGGCGCTGCCAGGGTCGGTCTTGCTGCAAGGCCAGAACGTGCATCAAAGCCTACAACCTCACACCGGTGGGATCATTCCCCGCGTCCAACATGGCTTTGCGGCCATTGACGGGGATAAGCAGCAAGAGCCCCACGATGAAGAAAAGGATCAGCGACAGGATGGCTGTGCGGGAACTGCCCGTCACTTGCACGGCCAGGGCAAAAAGCGCGGTCCCAATCCAGGAAGTCCCTCGTTCGCTGATTTCGTAAAAGCCAAAATACTCCGACTCGCTATCCCGAGGGATGAATTGAGAATACAACGACCGGCTCAGAGCCTGGGACCCGCCCATGACCAGGGCCACAAAAACCCCCAGGATAAAGAGCTGCCAATCCTGATACAACCATCCGTAGGCGTAAATCACAATCCCGGCCCAAATGACGATGGAAATAAAAAGGGCCTTTTTCGTTCCTATCCGCTGGGCCAGCCAACCGAAGAACAGCGCGCCAAAAAAGGCCACAAACTGGATCATCAAGATCAGGATCATAAGCACATCGGCCGAGGTCCCCAGCTCCGAGGCGGCGAACATGGTCGAAACCACGATCACCGTCTGAATCCCATCGTTATAAATCAGATAAGCGATAAGAAACTTAAAGGTCTCCGGATAACGCCGATACATGGTGAACAGGGTACGGACGATCTGCTTCACGCCTTGAGAGAAGTAATTTTCCCCGGGTGGCAGTTGCTTCAGAGGGGGGCGTTGGCGCAAATATCGGGCGGGGAAAGCGGTAAACAGCAACCACCAGGCCCCGGCCAGTGCCAGGCCAACGCGTACTGCCAACCCTTTGTCCTCCATCAGGATAAACAATCCCAAGGCAATGGCCAGGGCGATGCCTCCGCCCAGGTACCCCAGGGCCCAACCAAAGGAACTCACCCGGTCACGATCCTTGGGCTCGGCGATATCGGGCAGAAACGCGTTGTAAAGCACCACGGCCGCGCCAAAAGCAAGGTTGGCAATCACAAACAGCACACCGCCCAACACCACGGCCCCATTGGCCCCCAGAAAAGCATAATCTGGGTTCACAAAAAAGAGCAGCAAAGTGGCCAAAGCACCGATAAAGGCAAATAAGAGCATCAACCGCTTTTTCAGAGAGGAATAATCCGCTATTGTTCCCAACAAAGGCAAGAAAAGCACCTGCAAAATCACCGAAAGAGAAACCATGGTGGGATAAAACGCGTCGGGCTTAAAGGTCATGCCCAACACGTGCACCCCGTCCACCTTTTGGGCCAGGTTCGAAAGATAAGGCCCCAGCAGGGTGGTGACGACAATGGTGCTGAACGCGGAGTTGGCCCAATCATACATGGCCCAGCTCCACACCTCACGACGGTTCGTCTCCACCGGACGATGTCCGGCCATGACAGCTTCACTCATCAATAAGCCTCCTTTGTGAAAAAGAACATGATACCGATAAAAAAAAACACAGGCGCCGCGCACGGCAGTTTGACGATACGAATGAAAACGCCTCGCGGCCAGGCTGGCGCGGGAAGCCGAGCACGTGATGCGTAATGCGTGATGCGTAAGTTATCACGTTTCACGTTTCACGCATCACGTCCGCTATCGTCTCGCTCAATGTGGGCTTAGCGATCCTTCCGCAACCGACGATCACGCTATTTTCAAAGCAGTCCGACGGCGGGCCACCCCGCGCCGATACCGACGAAAATGCCTCGCGGCCAGGGCGGCGTGACTCGTATTCCGTATTGCGTATTGCGTAACGACTGGACGGAATACGGAATACGCAATACGAACCTTTGCCGACTCGCCCAACGTCGGCCTGGCGATTCCTCAGCAACCAGCGATCATTCTATTTTCATAGCAGTCTCTAAATCATAGCACATCCTCCCCATTTTTCTCATTTTCCATTTTGAGCTATCATAAAGCCATCCTATCGTAGCCCAGCCCCTCTCACTCACCCATCCTGAATCCCGCCTATGAACGACGTGATTGTACGCATCCTGGCCCGAGACGCGGGCATCCGCGCCATGGCCGCACTCACCACCGATCTGGTCGACGAAGGCGCCCGACGCCATCGTACCGCACCCCTCTCCACCGCGGTCCTGGGACACGGACTCACCGCGGCGGCCCTTCTGGGAGCCCTGCTCAAGGTGGAACAACGGGTCGCCCTGCGGGTGGAAGGGGACGGCCCCATCCACCGCATCCTGGCCGAATCCGATGCCTATGGCAAGGTACGGGGGTATGTGGACCCCAAAGACCTGGAGGGAACGCTCCCTATCACCCGGGACCAAATCGCCCAAGCCATTGGCGCAGAAGG
Source organism: Anaerolineae bacterium (assembly GCA_027002405.1). Lineage (GTDB taxonomy): Bacteria > Chloroflexota > Anaerolineae > J102 > J102 > M2005. The sequence goes on from JALWZT010000031.1 coordinate 4,797, forward strand.
GCATCTGGTCGTGGTCAAAGACCTGCGCCTGAAAAGCCTTTACGAAAGCGTGGTGCCCCTGCAATCGGGGCATTTGGATGAAAACCTCACCGCTTATCTGCTGGAATCGGAACAAATCCCGTCGGCGGTGCGCATGGGCGTGCAGATGAGCGAGACGGGGGAACTGGTGGCCGCGGGGGGCTTGCTGGCCCAGGTCATGCCCGGGTATCAGGCCCAGGCCTGGGAACAAGTCCAGGCCCGCCTCCTGGCCATGGACCCGGGCTACGAGCTGGGAGAAGGCCGCACCCCCGAAGCGCTCCTCGCGCATATCTTCGCAGGCATCCCCTACCAGGTGCTGGAACGCCGGGCGGTGCGCTTTCATTGCTCATGCAGCCGCGACCAGATCGCCCGGGTGCTTTTGGGCCTGGATGTACAAGCCCTGCGGGACCTGGTGGATGAAGGGGGCGCCGAGATCACCTGCCAGTACTGCGGCCGGGTCTATCATTTCGATCCCGAAGAACTGCTCGCTTTCATCCAACGCAAAGGTATGAACTGAGTGTCCAGTTCGCGATTATGAACGTAGCGAGGTCAAAAACCACGACAACATGGGGGAAGCCATTTATGAGCGCACCGCGTCATACCGCGCGGCCAGAACCCGCCAATCATAGGGTTCCGCCACCCACCTCACCGAATGAGCCCGCACCTGGTCTGGGTGTTGCACAGCCCAACGCAATTGCGCGATCAAGTCCTGCAAGTCGGTGTAAAGATGCCGGGCGTGAAGCTGCGGAGGAAGCAGCTCGGGATAGCTGAGCCGCGCGGGGAGCAGCGGATACGCGGCGCAATAGATGGCCTCCAACACGCTCACGCCAAAAAACTCGTGGATGGCCGTGCTCACCACCACGTCGGCCTGCCACAATAGCCGGGCATAGTCCGCCCGGTCGGCCGCGTAGCCGAAATGCACCATCCGATCCCCCCAGCGGACCCGGGCCTCTTCAAATTCCTGGGGCTGCCGCCGGAAATTCTCCCCCGCGATGATAAGCTGAAAATCCCACCCCTCCTCATCCAAAACCTGAATCGCCCGGAAAAAATCCCCGGGGTTTTTGTCATACTCCCATCGTTGATTCCACAGAATCCGCAACGGCCCGGGCTCAGGCCCTTGAGAAGGACGATACGCATCGAAAAAAGCCAGGTCCAACCCCACGGGCAGCACATCACTCTTCGCCCGTAAGGAAGGCATGATGGCCAGGTGATTGTAGTCGGGGAAATGCTTCAACAGCCGGGGCAGGGCTTCGAAAAAAGCATCCCGATGATACGCACTGTTGAAATGCACCCGATCCGCGGCCGCCATGCTCAGCACATTGATCATGGCATAGGTCAGGTCCCGCTTCTCGCCCGGAGGCACGGGGTACGTAAGCTGATTTTCATGCATGTAGAGATGCACCGGGACCTGATGGAACCAGGGGCGGGCCAGGGCCATCAGCGCGGGCAGGTTGACCATGTCGGTGACCCAAAACACATCCGGGGGGCCCACCCTTTGCACCAACTCCTCCACTCGCGGGGCCAGTTCCAACGCGGCCCCTTGCATCCGCCACTTCCAGAAACGCCCTGCCATGGTGATGAGATGAACCTGGTGCCGACTGTGGGCCGCGTATCCCTGGGCCCAGGCTCGATGAGAACCGGTATGATAGGGCGAGATAAGATAAATCCGCATCATCCCACCTCAGAGGTCCGGCCTGGTCATCCCCGACGCCTTCAGAGCCTGCAAAATCTGCTGATCCGTCTTGGCAAACGCGAAAGCCTCGGCATCGGCCAGAGTCACCCAACGCCAATCAGCCACGCCCAGGGTTTGCGGTTCGCCCCGCCGATGATAGGCATGAAACGCGTGCAGGGTGATACGAAAATGACTGAACGCGTGCTTGACTACCATGAGCTTCTTGCCCACCGCCACTTCGATCCCCAACTCCTCTCGCAACTCCCGGGCCAATGTCTGAGGCAAGGTCTCGCCCGGTTCCTGCTTCCCCCCTGGGAACTCCCACAACCCGGCCAACATCCCATCCCACGGCCGCTGGGCAATGAGGAACCGCGTGGGGTCCTGGGCATGCCACACAATCCCCGCGGCCACATGATAATGGGGGACCTTTTTGCGCGGCGAGCGTACCGGCCGCTGAGCCTGCGTGCCCCGGGCCCGGGCCAGGCAAAAAGCCTGCACCGGACACACCTCGCAAGCCGGCTGCTGCGGACGACAAACCAGAGAGCCCAGCTCCATCAACCCTTGATTAAACATCGCGGGATGTTCCGGGTCCACCAGACCTTGCGCCCGTTCCCAAAGCTGACGCCGGGTCGCGGCCTGCTCGATGGGCGCAGCCACATCATCCAAGCGGGCCAAAACCCGCTGCACGTTGCCATCCACAATGGCCGCGGGCAGACCAAAGGCAATGGAACGGATCGCGCCCGCAGTGTAGCGCCCGATCCCGGGCAAGGCCAGTAGAGCGTCTTCCTCCTGGGGGATGCGCCCGCCATGCTCCTCCACAATGCGACGGGCGGCCTGGTGCAAATGCCGGGCCCGGCGATAATACCCCAGCCCCTCCCACAACTTCAACACCTCATCCAACGAGGCCGCGGCCAGGGCTTCCACCGTAGGAAACCGGGCCATAAACCGCTGAAAATAGGGGATGACCGTCTCTACCTGGGTTTGCTGCAACATGACCTCGCTGACCCACACCCGATAGGGGCTGGGGTCCTGGCGCCAGGGCATGGAGCGGGCATGGGCCTGATACCAACGCAGCAACGCCGCGCGAAACGCGGGCACGTCCTCGCACTTCATCTGGGCTTCAGGGGGCCAGACAACGGCTCAAAAGCATGGGCGAAACCAGCATCAAAAGCATCAACACAAACACCCACCAGGGCATCCCCAGAATCTGAGGGGTGGTGCGGGGAGGCTTTTGGGGCTCGGGCTTGGGCAAAGGCGCCTGGCACCGCCAACAAACCTTCTTGTCGTCCGGGTTCCAGGTACCGCACTGGGGGCAATCCATACCTCACATCCTACCACAATCCAGGGCAAAACCCAATGTTTATGGTATACTGCCATCATGCAAAACGTCCTCTACGCCGTCCAATCCCGTACCCATCCTGGCAAGGTCCGGGCCAATAACCAGGACGCCCTGGGCACCATCCTGGATTGGAAAGAAACCTTGCAGCTCACCGATAAAGACCTGCTTCAGCGAGGCCATCTTTTCGCGGTGGCCGATGGCATGGGGGGGCACGCCGCGGGCGAGGTGGCCAGCCAATTGGCCATCGACACCCTGTTCCGCACCTATTACACCGACCCCTGGCAAGACCCTCGCACGAACCTGACCCAGGCCATCCACGCGGCCAACCAGGCCATCTTGCACTATGCCGAAACCCATCCCGAAATGACGGGCATGGGCACGACCCTGGTGGTCGCCCTGTATGGATCGTGGGGCTGGATCTTCGCCAATGTAGGGGATAGCCGTGCCTACCTCTTCCGCGATGGCCGCATCCGCCAGGTGACCGAAGATCATTCCTGGGTGGCGGAACAAACCCGCCTGGGCGTGCTCACGCCCGAACAAGCGGCCCACCACCCCTTGCGCAACATCATCACCCGGTCTCTGGGCAGCGAAGAGACCCTCGATCCCGACATCTTCACCCAGCCTCCCCAGCCTGGGGATGTGGTCCTCCTCTGCTCCGATGGCCTCAGCAACCTGGTGCAAGAAAATGAGATCGCACGCCTGCTGAAATCCTATCCCCTGGATGAGGTCGCGGAAAAACTGTTGGACCTCGCGTTGGAACGGGGCGCGCCGGACAACGTCACCCTCATCCTCATCCGTTTGGAAAATGGCAAACCGCGGCGCTCCCGCTCCCTATTCCCCTGGATGGCGCTTCTCGCGGCCATCCTGGCCCTGGGAGGCTTTCTTTTCTGGAGCTACCTCCGCCCCAGGCCCCCTGCCCAAGCC
>JALWZT010000032.1 GCA_027002405.1 Anaerolineae bacterium
CGAGTCGGCAAAGGTTCGTATTGCGTATTCCGTATTCCGTCCAGTCGTTACGCAATACGCAATACGGAATACGAGTCACGCCGCCCTGGCCGCGAGGCATTTTCGTCGGTATCGGCGCGGGCGAGCCCGCCGTTGGACTGCTTTGTAAATAGGATTCGGATCAGGATTAGGATTGCGGATCGCCAGGTCCACGTTGAGCGAGGCGACAACGGGCGTGATGCGTGAAACGTGAAACGTGAGAGCCTTACGCATCACGCATTACGCATTACGTGACTGGCTTCTTCCCGCGCCAGCCTGGCCGCGAGGCGTTTTCATTCGTATCGGCGAACTGCCGTTCGTGGCGACTGCTTTGTAAATAGAGTAATCAGTGATCAGTTATCAGTAATCAGTGTTCAGTCGGCTAGAGCCCAAAGATTATCCGCGAAGTTGCGACGAATCCTCGAGAAGGCGGCGCAGGCCGCCTTTCAGGCCGCAGGCCTCAAAAGGTCGACTTGAGTCGGCGAGTGCGCAAATCAGCGTTCCATTGCATTCCATCTTCCATTCCATACCCCACAAAAGGAGACACAACCCTATGGCCACTCCCAAAGATGTCATGAAGCTCGTCAAAGAAAATGATCTCAAGATCGTGGATGTGAAATTCACCGATCTCTTCGGCCAATGGCATCACTTTTCCATGCCAATCGAAGCTTTCAGCCCGGAATTGGCTTTTGAAGAGGGCATGGGCTTTGACGGCTCCTCCATCCGCGGGTTCCAGAGCATCGAGAACAGCGATATGATCCTGCTGGCGGACCCCAACACGGCCATTGTCGATCCCATCGCCGAAGTCCCCACCCTCAGCCTCACCTGCGATGTCTATGATCCCATCACCCGGGAGCCCTACAGCCGTGATCCGCGCTACGTAGCCAAAAAGGCCGTGGCTTACATGCGCTCCACAGGCATCGCGGATACCGCCTATTTCGGCCCCGAGGCGGAATTCTTCGTGTTCGACCAGGTCATGTATTCGGCCGGCGAGTATTCCTCCGCCTACCAGATCGATAGCGTCGAGGGCCCGTGGAACAATGGCATCTTTGGCTTTGGCCATTCCATTCCTCACAAGCGAGGCTATTTCCCGGTGCCTCCGCTGGATACCCTGCAAGACCTGCGTTCCCAGATGGTACGCACCATGATCGCGGCGGGCATCGATGTGGAAGTGCACCATCACGAGGTGGGCACCGCGGGCCAGTGCGAGATCGACATGCGCTTCGAAGACCTGGTGACCATGGCGGATAACGTCCAGCTTTACAAATACATCGTCAAAAATGTGGCCCGCAAAGCCGGCAAGACTGTCACCTTCATGCCCAAGCCCATCTATGCCGACAACGGCTCGGGCATGCACACCCATCAGAGCCTCTGGAAGGATGGCAAACCCCTCTTCGCGGGGGATGGCTACGCGGGCCTGAGCCAGATTGCCCTGTGGTACATCGGCGGCATCCTCAAGCACATCAACGCGCTGCTGGCCCTGGTGGCCCCGACCACGAACTCCTACCGCCGCCTGGTGCCGGGCTACGAAGCCCCAGTGGTCATTGCCTACTCCGCGCGCAACCGCTCCGCGGCCTGCCGCATCCCCATGTATTCCAACTCTCCCAAGGCCAAGCGGGTGGAATTCCGCAGCCCCGATCCTTCTGCCAACCCCTATCTGGCTTTCGCGGCCATGCTCATGGCCGGCCTGGATGGCATCGAAAATCAGATCGACCCGGGCGAACCCATGGAAATCGACCTTTTTGAGGAAGAAAACATGGACAAAGTAGAAATGACCGTCGCCAAGTTGAACGAGGCCCTGGAAGCCCTGGAGGAGGATCACGAATTCCTGACCAAGGGCGGCGTCTTCACCGAAGACCTGCTGGAAGCCTACATGAGCTACAAATACGAAGAAGAGGTCGGCCCGGTGAGCCTGCGGCCCCATCCCTACGAATTCCTCCTCTACTACAACATCTAACTGAACACCGATTACTCCTACTCGCGCTCATCTTCGGCCTGACAATCCTCAATCCCAATCCTGATCCTAACCCTGCTCTTGTTTCCCCAGCAGGTTCAGGGTCCCCAACTGATCCGCTGGCGGGTCCAATCGATGGGCCCGCCCCCGAAACCGGGCTCCAGGGTCGCGATCTTGCGCTGCTGGAGCCCATTCGCGAGCATAACCCACAACCCCCATCCTCCATCTCGATTGGAAACAAAGGCCAGATAATGCCCATCCGGAGACCAGGTGGGCAAGCCGTTATCCCCCTCCTGGGTCAACTGCTCTATCTGGCCTCCCACCGCGGGCACACGATAAACCTGCCAATGCCCGCTGCGATGGGACATGAAAGCCACCCATTGCCCATCAGGGGAGACATCTGGGGCTGTATCGCTGGCATCGGTGCTCAAACGCACCGGCGTGCCCCAGCGGTCCGGAACCTGCCAGATGCCGCAATGACTCCCTGCCCCGGACCAATAATCACACCCCTGCCACACGATCTGCCATCGAGAACTCCAGGTGGGGTACTGGCCGAAGGTGAAACGATACCCCGCCTGATCATCATGGATGTTGATATCGGGATGAATCCAGATATGGGG
>JALWZT010000033.1 GCA_027002405.1 Anaerolineae bacterium
CCCGACGAAGTGCCTTGCTCATTCGCGCATAGGTAGGGAGAAGTTCCTCCTCGAGGACGCGTCGGCGCTCGGGCCAGGGCCGGGTGATCTCTCTGGCCTCTTGCAAACGCGCGGGGATGGCAGCGCGCCTCTCCTGGATCTGCTGACGTTGTTCATCAAAAGAGATGGGTTCCGTGGACATGATGACTTTACCACTCCTGAATGCGCCTTATCAGGTCTTGACGCGTCTGCTCAATGGCCCTGATGGCACCACGGATGCGTTGTTCACTTGCTTTTCGTTGCGCCTGCGCCCGTTTGACCAGCTCGTTCACTTCTCTCTCGAGTTCCTCGATATACTTTTCCGTTTGCTCACGCTCATGCTGAAAACGATCCTCCTCAGCTTTACCCTTTTCCACCAGGTTGACCATTTCCTGACGAATATGGCTCAGTTCCACGAGGGTTTTGTCCGTTTTTTTCAACTCCTTGGTCAGGGCTTCGATTTCGTTGACCAAGCTTTGGAGTTCCTTCGTAAGGCGGTTGGTAAGATCGCTCGTGTGTTTCGCCAGATGGGTTTCCAGATCCTGGGCCGTTTGCCGGAAGGTTTCTTTCGCGGCTTCGGCCTGCTGGCTCAGATCGTTGGCCAATTCCCGCCGCGTGACATCGTGCGCCATTTTCTGGATGAATGACTCCAACCCCAGATCTTGGGCGTCCATGGCAATCAGGTTGTCGTTGAGCCAGCCCAGTTTCAGGTAGAGGGGTTGGAACTGGTCATAATCGAGCACAGTAATGCGAATGGATGAAGGGGTGTGGGAGTCGTCGCGATCGAAAAGATAGATGGGGCGGTTGGGAATGGAAGCGACGCCAGCATGGCCATGAAACCAACGGCCCATCATCGTCCGTAAATACTGGTCCATCGCTTCATGTCGCTTATCCCATGTGTGGATGAGCGGATAGAGCGCCGTGCCGCGTGGGGTAAACAGATGAACGAGGGGGATTGAAGCGCCGTCGAAATAGTAGTTGCCCCAAAAGGGATCGATCCAAAATTCGGCGGGGGGATCGTCTGGCTCCCACCACAAAAGCAGACGAGAAAGGATGGTGCCCACGAGGGAGGCGGGGATGTAGAGATAATGAAAGCCTTGTTGATCGGCCGCCATGCCGGCGCGAGCAGGCCATTCATAAGATTGAAAGAGATAGAGCAGCCGTTCCGACGTGGGCCTCCCCTCAGACTCCGGTTTCAACACGTACATGGGATAGGCGCGCAGCACATCGACCAACGCGGGGAGTTGCCGTTGGGAAAAACGCAGCAGGCGTGGCCGTCCCTTCCCCAGGCTCTCCAGCAATGCCAGCTCCTCCTGCAAGGCCTGGATCTTTTCCTGGATTTGCAGGTATCGTTTTTCCGATGGGCTTTCATAACGGGTAGGAATGAGCTCCAAACGATATCCCACGGCTTCTTCGCCCGATGTCGCGACATCCTGAATGAGCCTCTCCAGCTCAACAAAGAAGGTTGGGGAAGGTGTGAATGAAACGACATCGAAGGGAATCGGGCGTACCGGCTCCAGCTCCACCACATCATGAAAAACGAGACCAGCCAGATGCCACAGAAGGTGGGACGTCTCCCCTTCCTCCGGGTGACGCACGATGATGGCCATGAGGAGATCAGGGGCATGGTTGGTGGGATGACCACCGAAGATGGCGGGCAACCCGGCCGCGACGGAGGCAAAGAGATTCAGGCGTTCGGCAATGGGCGGGTGAGGAGAGGAGATAAAAACTCGCCAAGAACGAGCCCGATAGGCCTGTAAAACGTCGCAACCCTCCAGATGCCCGCCCGCCCACATGCTGCGGAACGCGGCTTGGCGAGCCGGGTCCGCCAGGACATGGAAAACATAGATCGGATTTCCTTCGGAAGAGGGCGGGACTGCCACCCGCACAGAGGTGGCGTATTGTCGAAGCAGATTGACCAGGAAGACCGCCCGTTCATGATCGAGATCCTGGGCGATGACCATGAATTCCCTATCCAGCAGAGCTGGCTCTGTATCAGAGGGTGGGGCTTCCTCCCGCGCGGAGAAAAGCAAGGACGCTAACCATGAAGCCAGAGAGAGGGTGTTATCAGGAAGTGTGACGCGACGCCAACTGCCGTTGACTCGTTGGCAAGCCTCGCTGAGTTTCTCATAATAGGTTTCCCACTCTTTTCGTTCGCTCCGTTGGCGAGAAGTGAAATCAGGAATCCGATCCTGGATATAAAAAGTGACGCCAGAGAGAATTTGAGAGAGGGAGACTCGCCAATCATTCCAAAACTCACTTTCCGCTTCCCGAAACAGGGGTTCCTCGCTCAGGGAAACAAAGAATTCCAACGCCTTGTGTGGGCTGGTAAAACCACAAGTGAACCAATGTTGATTAGCCACGGGCCACCTCTCTGAGAATCTGGTTCATCCAAAGCTCTAATAACCGATCCGCCATCTCTCGGAGTTGGGGATGATCTCCCAAACCGTCGAGCGCGTTTTGGCGCCACCCGAACGCGGCGTCGTAGCGCCAGGCAGGGGTTGCCCCGCGCCTGTGGCGCGTCACGGCGCGCAAGGATTCAGGCGCCCAGGTGATGCTCACCCGCCCCTG
>JALWZT010000034.1 GCA_027002405.1 Anaerolineae bacterium
TACGCAATACGGAATACGAGTCACGCCGCCCTGGCCGCGAGGCATTTTCGTCGGTATCGGCGAACTGCCGTTCGTGGCGACTGCTTTGGAAATAGAGTAATCAGTGATCAGTTATCAGTAATCAGTGAAAATCTGCGAAGCATCTGCGGGAATCTGCGTTCCCATTTTCATCGGTACGCATCACCCATGCCGCGTGCAGGTGGTCAAGCCCAGGGCCTGGCGCACCTCGGCCAGATGGACGATGGCCCGTCGAATCAGAGCCCGGTGCCCGGGCTTCTGAATCCATGAGGACGCGCCCGATGGATGGGGAAGGGGGATAAGGATGCGGCCATCCACCCGGTAGCGCCCGCCAATGATCTCATGCAAGCGCCGACCTGGTCCGAAAAAGCGTTCGATGGCCATACGCCCCACAGGGATGACCACCTCGGGGTCGACCAGGGTCAGCTCCGCGATGAGCCATGGTTCGCACATCCGCTGTTCCCGTCGAGTGGGCGCCCGGTCCCCCCGGCCCGATTTGTTGGGACCGGGGAAGCATTTGGTGATGGAAGTCATGTAGAAGCAGGCGCGGAAGGTTTCTTCGTCCCACCCCGCCTGTTGCAACCAGCGGAAGAGGCGCTTCCCTGCACTGCCGCTGAAGGGACGGTGCGTTTCTCCCACTTCCACCCGGCCCGGGGCCTGGCCGATGAGCATGAGTCGGGCCGAGGCGTTGCCGGAAAAGATGGGGGGGCCCTGGATGGGAAAGCCTGCCAACGCGCAGCGCTGACAGGCTCGAATTTGTGCTTGAATCTGGCGAAGTTCCTCTTCTACCATGGCTTCTCTCAGTTGCCTTCCTGCGCGTTTTGGCCCCAGGCAAAGGGATAGCGCAGATAAAGCTCCTGGCCGGGCGCGTAGACCTCTTTGGCCAAAGGCTGGCTTCCACCCTTTTCAAAGAGCACTGCCATGAAGAGGGTTCCGGCATCCTTTTCCTGGGTGGGGAAGGCCCCTTGTGCACCCCCACCTTTGCCCGTGGTCATGTCGGTGACATCCATGAACTGGAATTGCACCTGGCCGTTGGCTTCACCCACGCTGCGATAGCGGGCCACCGCGTAGGTGGTGTTGGGCTTCAGGCCGCTGATGCTGATAATCACAGGGGTGCCGGGCTGGGGCGAACGAGGTTGCACCACCACGTGCGGGGTGGTGGCCTTCACCACTTTGAAAGCCCCGTTGTATTTGCCCGCGCCCCGGATCCGGACCCGATAGGTGCCCAACCGTTCGTTGTTGAGGGCATACCAGTGGGCTTCGGCCAGGCCCTGGTCATTGGCCGTCACCGTGAGTTTGACCGGGCTTTCTTTGGGGGGATAGACCGTGATGTTGAATTGAGAACCCGCGGGGAAGCCATGCATGAGCATGTAGACGTAGGTGGCCCGCTGGGTCACTGCGGGCATCAGGCAGATGGCCGGCTGACCGGCTTTTGCATTGGGGCAGGTGGGGGGCTCGCTGTGATCCGCGGGGATGGTCAAAGTTTGGGGTAGGCCTGATGTGGCGGCCGCGGGCGGGGTCGCGGCCGCGGGGGGCTGCCCTGGGGATGCGGGCGCCTCTTCGCCCACAGCCACCAATTGGCCGGTATGGCGGCCCAGGGCCAGGGTGTAGAATTCGTAGGTCTGGGGCAAGGGCGTGGCCACGCTGAAGAATTCCACCGCGGACGCGGGGATATTGAGCGCGGAAAAGTGATAGGTGGGCGCGCTTTGGGCCAGCAGGGCATAAATGCCGGGTTCCAGTTTTTGCACCTGCTGGAAAGGCTTTTGTTCCAAAACGCCTTGCTTATCCACCTGAACCTGCCAGGTGGCTACCTGTTGGCCCGCACCTTGCTCATTCAGGCGATAGAGCCCCAATTGGACCGGGGTGCGAGGCGGGAACCCGGTGAGGTAGAGTTCGGCTCCCACTTCTTTTTCCACCGTGTGAGGATACACCAACAAGTGGGGGGCGGTTGCCCCCGCGATGCGCCATTGGATGCTGGCGGTGGCCCCGGTTGCATCGGCAACCTGCAGGGTGAGAAGCCCCGTGCCTTCGGATGGGGGCGCATACCAGCGGAAGGTGTTGATCCCCTGGGCATCGGTGGGCGTAAAGCTGAAGGTGGAGGTTTCGCCATTGGGCAACGTGGCCTGGACTTGCAGGGGCTGGTTGGGGGCGAAACCGGTCGCGCACCCATACCACCATTGGCCCACTTCGCCCGTGGCCGGCCAGACTCGCAGGCTGGGCTGGGAGGTGGCAGAACACCCGGGGAGTTGGGCCGGAGGAAGGGTGACGGTGATGCTCGGTGGCAATGCCCCGCTGCCTTCGGCTACCACAGGCGCGGGGGGCAAGGGGCCTGCGGGTTGAGTCCCCCCAGAGGGGCCAGAAGGTGAGGTGGTGGGCTGGGCGGCAGGCTGCTCGGCCACGGTTTGGGGGCGGTGGATGTTCACCGGCAGAGCCGTGCGTTCTTGTTGAGGAAGTTGAATCAGGGGCGAGGCCGGCTCATCCGGGGGGAAGAAGGTGAGCAAATAGGGGCCTTCGGGCTGATAGGAAACATCCAGTTGCACATCGGCCCGGCCTGCGTCATCCACCTGGATGAGGTCGTCGATCAGAAGCTCCCCCTGGCTGGTGGCCACGCCGTCCTGAACCTGGCCGGACTGAAGGCGATAGACCGCAAAATAGATTTTGGCGTTGGGGGGCAATCCTCCTACCGAGGCTTTGATGATGTCGGGATTGTCCTCCACAGGCTCGGTTAAGACGATAAAAGGCTGGGAGGCCGGCCGCACCCGAAAGGAGACTTTATCGCTGTGATCGTCGTAGGACGCGGTCAGGGTCCATGTTCCCACCGCGGCATCGGGCCCGATGGTGATGGGCTGGACCGCTAAACGAACACCTCCTTGATCCACACTCACGCCCTGGTAGGTGGTTTTCTCCCCTTGGGGATCGGTGAGGGTGAATTGGACAGTCTGCCCCTCGGGGGCACCTACCGCGCAGAAGAGGTGCACCATGCCCGGTTCTAGCCCCTCCTTGGGGATGGGGGGGTAGACCAGGGCGAACCCGCGGCGGGGTTCCAGGCATACCGGATCAATGGCGGGTTGCAATTTGGTTTGTACCTGGATAATAGAAGGCACGGTGGGCGCGGATGGGGTCGCGAGGGAAGGCTCGACGTCCCCAGGGCCACCTTCTTGCGGCTGATTGGAGATTTGGGTGCAGCCTGCGAGCCAGAAAAGCGCCAGGAAAAGGGCTGCGAGGATCGCAACGGAGCGGGGGGAGGTGTGAGTACGCATGGGGGAACCTCGTCGTAAAAAGTAGATGATAAGAGGCTAACCGTTGGCCGTATCGATGGCTTGTTGGATTTCCCGGATTTGGGGTTCTAAATCTGGACGGCGTTGGGCCAGGTCGTCCAGGTCGTAGTAGGCGGTACCAAAGTAGGTGCTGCGAGTGCGCACGTCATCCAGGGTGAGGGTAAGCTGGATGGCTTGTTGATAGGTGGTCTGGGCTTCATCATACCGCCCTGCGGCCAATAAATGCAAACCCTTGTTAAAGAGGAGATCGGGACGATGGGGGGCTTTGTCCGCGGCCCGGGAGCTGGCTTCCACCGCGGTTTCGTAGTCACCTAGAAGGTAAGCGGTCCACCCGAGATTGCTGAGCAGGATCGGGTCATCCCGGCCCAACTCTCGGGCGGTTTGGTAATCGTTGAGCGCGTTTTGGTAGTCGCCCTGCTGGTAGAAGAAGTAGCCGCGGTAGAAGTAGACATCGGCCAGGGCTTGTTTGGCCTGGGGGGTGTTGTTGGCAGAAAGGAGGGTGATGGCTTTGTCGTATAGGGCCAGGGCTTCTTCGGCTTTGTCCTGTTGGGCTTGCATTTCGGCCAGGGCAAAGTAGAGTTGCCAGGCATCGGGGGCTTCGCGCAAGGCCGCTTGCAGCAGGTCTTTTGCCTGCCGGGTTTGGCCAAGATGGGACCAGGCCTGGGCCAGGCCCAGGGTCGCGGGCAGGAAGGAGGCGTCCAGGCTGAAGCTGCGATAAAAGGTGTCTTGAGCCACGGCCCAATCCCCCTGGACCGGGCCCGCGATGTAGCCCATAAACCATAGGAGTGCGGCGGTCCATCGATCCATCTCATCTCGCTGAGCCAGGGGGACCTGGGCGGGGAGCATTTGCTGGGCCAGGAGGAAGCGCTCTTGGGCGGCGTCGTAAGCCCCGCGCCAAAAATAGGCCTGGCCGATAAGCCCATATTGAAGGTATTGCAAAGGATGCCCCAGGCCCCGTGGAGCATAGAGATGATAAACCGTGGGCTGAAGGCCGAAGAAGTGGACCGGCGGGCCCGGGCTTTGTTCGGGCAGGGGGGGCGAGGTCTGGGGAGGCGCGAAATAGACCGTGGCTTCGATCTTGGTTTCGTCGTAGCGGCCGGTGATCAACACCCGGGCGTGAAGTTTATCCATCAATTGAGGGATAGCCTGGGCATCGGGCGCGTGTTCCAGGCGTTCCACCCGATAAAGTCCGGCTTCGTGGGGGGTCTGACGCAGATCGTTGACCAATTCCGCGCCGAAATAATAGCGTTCGCCCCCTTGATGTTGGAACAGCGCGATCACCACCAGAAATTCATCCTCCTGCGCCGGAGGGATGTCTTGGGTTTGAGGCCTGGTTTGGGTGCCCGCCCCACGGATCAGGAAAATCCCCAGAAGCATCAGGACCAGGATTAGCCCTGCCACCGTGAGCAGGATGGCTTTGCGCTGGTGGATCTGACGCCAAAGGGGGAACCGTGAAACCTGCAAGGCCCTACTCCCCATCGACCAGGCCCGGCAACAGGGCCACACGCATGATACCCTGGTCCAGATCCACGTCCTGCACCACCTGGGCAATGGCGGGGATCAGGATTTCGCCCCGTGGGCCTCGGACGATATAGACTTCATTGGCTCCGGTCCACATCACTTCCATCAATTCCCCCAACAGGTCGCCTTCGACCGTCTCCACCATGAGGCCAACGAGTTCATCTTCGTAGTATTCATCCTCTTCCAGGGGCATGGCTTCTTCCCGGGCGATGAAGAGGTGTTTGCCCCGCAGGGGTTCCACCGCGGTACGATTTTGGAACCCCGAAAGTTTGATCAAAAGCATGCCTTTATGAGGCCGCGCACTGACGACTTCCCGCTGAAAGGATTCGTTTTCCAGGTACAGCAATGCCCCTGGGGTGAAGCGTTCGGGGAAGTCGGTCAGGATTCTGACTTTGATTTCGCCGTGGACGCCGTGGGCACCCACAATGCGCCCCACGGCCATGTAGCCTTTGGGGGATGGGGTCATGGCCGGGTACTCAATCGATATCTACGACTGCGCGCAGGCCTTCGCGAGCGGCTGCGGCTTTGGCTACCGTGCGGATGGCCTGGGCCGTGCGTCCTTTGCGGCCGATCAGACGCCCGATATCGCCGGGCGCGGCAGTGACGTCAATATAGATGGAACCGCCCACCCGATGGGCATCGACCTGAACATGTTCAGGGTTCTGCACCAGGGCTCGGGCGATGTAAGCAATCACATCTTCGGTCATGAGGTTGCATCCAGGGGAGAGGATTGATGCTAGGAAGACGTGCCGCCCCAGAACGGGGCGGCATGAAAGGGACTTCAGGAGGACATGAAAGGGATTAAGCGGCTTCCGCGCTTTCTACCTGCGCGGTCTCCAGCTTCTTCAGGAGCCGGGCTACCGCATCGCTGGGCTGGGCGCCCTTGCTGATCCAGTAGTCGGCCCGCTCTTTGTTGAGTTCGAAGCTGGGAGGATTGGTGCGGGGGTTGTACCATCCCAGGATCTCGATAAACTTCCCATCGCGCGGGGACCGTTGATCGGCCACCACAATGCGATAGGAAGCCTGTTTTTTGGCTCCTGTACGGCGTAGTCGAATGCGTAACATTGCAGTTCTTTTTCTCCTGATTGAAAGGATGATGGATGATAAAGGATCAGAGGCCCAGGCCACCGAAAAGGTTGCCTAAACCTCCTCGCTTGTTGGAACGAAGTTGTTTCATGAGGCGCTGCATCTGGCGGAATTGGGCCAGCAGTTCGTTGACCTCTTGCACGCTGGTGCCCGATCCCTTGGCGATGCGGCGTTTGCGGCTGGCGTTGATGATACGAGGGTTCCGGCGTTCCTCCAGGGTCATGGAGCTAATGATGGCTTCGATGTGTTTGAGCTGTTTATCCGTGGTTTCAGGGTCCAGCTCCTTGGCCAGTTGTCCCATGCCCGGGATCATGGCCAGGAGGGAGGTCAGGGGGCCCATTTTGCGCACCTGGCGCATTTGCTTGAGGAAGTCATCCAGGTCGAATTCGCCCTTGCGCAGTTTTTTCTCCATACGGGCGGCTTCCTCTTTGTCCATGACCTCTTCGGCTTTTTCGATCATGGTGAGGACGTCGCCCATGCCCAGGATGCGGGAGGCCATGCGGTCGGGATAGAAGGGCTCCAGGCCGTCGAGTTTTTCGCTGACGCCCACAAATTTGATGGGCACGCCGGTGACGGCTCGCATGGAGATGGCAGCCCCTCCCCGGGCATCCCCATCCACTTTGGTGAGGATGATGCCGGTCAGCCCCACCCGTTGGTGGAAGTCCGACGCCACCCGCACTGCCTCCTGGCCGGTCATGGCATCGGCCACCAGCAGCACCTCATCGGGGTGGGAGATGACCTTGATTTTGACCAGCTCCTCCATCATGGCGTCGTCGATGGTGAGGCGGCCCGCGGTGTCGATGATGACCACGGTACGTGCTTCCTTGCGGGCCCGTTTCAGCGAGCGGGCCACGATCTCGGGAGGCGGGGGTTCGACCCCTTCGCTGTGGACGGGGATATCCAGTTGCTCGCCCAGGATTTCGAGCTGGCGCACCGCGGCCGGGCGGTAGGTATCCGCGGCCACCAACAGAGGACGCTGGCCCTGTTTACGCAGGCGACGGGCCAGTTTCCCCGCGGTCGTCGTCTTACCGGACCCTTGCAGGCCCACCAACATGATGACGTGGGGAGGATGCCCTGAAAGAAGCAGGGGTTGGGCCTCGCCCAGGGTTCGGACCAGTTCTTCATGAACGATTTTAATGACCTGTTGCGCGGGGGAAAGGCTGTGCATGACATCCGCGCCCACCGCGCGTTCACGCACCCGGGCGATGAAGTCTTTGACCACCTTGTAGTTGACGTCGGCCTCCAGCAAGGCAAGGCGGACCTGCCGCAGGGCCTTATCCACGTCCGCTTCGGTGAGTCGACCTTTTTTACCCAGGTTGTCGAAGACGTCCTGAAGTTTATCAGAAAGGTTATCGAACACAGAGATACTCCAGAGAGCGCGAGGAATCGCCAAAATAAGATTGTACTGATTTTCGAGAATTTGGTCAAATCCCCATCTTCACCCGGGGCATGCCAGATAGTTCGCGTCTGCCAAGTAACCGTCTAAAAATGTGTTTCCGTTTTTGTGCTCATCGACTGAAGTCGAACACTTAAGGCCTACGGCCAGACCCCCTCTTCATCTCCCCTGCAGGCGGGGGAGAACAGCGGAAGGGAATCAGATGACGGCCTCCGTCGTCCCAAACGGCGACAAAAGGGGTCGCCGAAGGGCGACCATTGGCGCCATCAAATCCGCCTTCCCTACATCCTCCCCCGCCCGTTCTCCTCGGAGTGGGGGAGGAACCAAAGGAGGGGGCTTGCGCCTCCATAGGCACGAGTTTACTCGGCAAGGGTTGCGGCAAAAAAGGGAAGTTATTTCTGGACGCTCACTTAGCAAACCTCAAGCGAGTTGCCGAGCAATCCGGCAGGGGCGGTGATCCGGCCGATTGGCCCCCACCCCTGCCCCTCCCCCGCAAGCGGGGGAGGGGTGATCGCCCGGAACGGAGGGGCTACGTAAGACTCATCCCCCCTGCAGAAGCGGTCGAGAGGGGATATCCTCAGCGTACCGATAGTAAACCAACAGGCTCACTTCATCGCTGGGCGGGCGTGGTGGACGCCAAATTTCAGTAATTCACGATTTTCGCCAATCCGCTGGAGGCCTTTGGCCGCCTGTCTGCCTGCGCAGACAGGCCAAAACGGGCGAAAAATGTCCCCGAAGGGGGATATGCGGCGGAACGCCTTGAGACCCGAATTTATTCGGCGTGCGTTTGCGAATCGAATCGTGATCTACTGAATTTCTGGGGCGCACCCTACGCCGAACCGCTCCTTGAAAAATAGGCAAGATTAGGGCAAAATAATGTAGTTTGGTAGGACTTCATCTTGGCAAGCAGAGATTTCTCTCTGTTTGCTATAGTCCCTCTTTGCGTCTTCATGTGGTGGTTCTTTGAGTTGCTGTGGGCATGATGCCTAAGCAGTTACGTTTTTAAAAACTTCTTCCCGTATACATCTAAGGAAGGAAACAATGAGTCTTCAACACCCCCTTTTCCGTATTGCCTTTGGCATTGTAGCAATTGTATTTTTCTCCCTTGCCTTTGGCTCTGATGTGAGCCATGCCTTAGGACTTTCTACTTCCACACGGGCCCAGACCAATCTTGCCTGTCAGGTGGACTATGTGATCCGGAATGACTGGGGAAGTGGTGCGACAATTGACGTGACGATCCACAACCTCGGAGATGAAGCCATCGAAGGTTGGACGTTGGCCTGGACTTTCCCGGGAAATCAGCAGATCACCAATGGTTGGAGCGCCTCTTTTCAGCAAACCGGTGCGGATGTGACCGCCACCAATCTGAGCTGGAATCGCACCCTGGC
>JALWZT010000035.1 GCA_027002405.1 Anaerolineae bacterium
GGGGTGGGAGTGATCTGGGGGGTGTCGTTCAAACGCCGTACGTCCACATGGTGGATGTATTCGTTCCCGTCCAGGGTGCCGGTGTCGCTGCGGCTATCGATGTAGAAATCGGTGCCCCCGGGCAGGCGGTTGCCAAAATAGCCATCTTCGATGAGGAAGGTGGCGACTTTCCAATGGTTGGTATGGGCTTTCTGCACGTAGGTGGGGCGTGGTTGAGGAAGCTGGGCCGCAGGCGGAGGGTCTGCCAAGGCCAGGCCCGTGGCCACGTCCCAATCTTGCAGGGCAAAAAGCTCGGCTGCTTTCTCCCCGGACACAGCATCATACATGAGCCGCCAACGGTCATTCCCATAGTCCAGATAAGTGACCGTGATCAGGACACGATGGGGCTGGCCGGGGTCCGCAGGGGGGCTCAGGTAGCGGTCATCCACATTGAAGAAAAAGCCGTAGTTCCCCGAAGCCTGGTCGCTCCGTCGGGCAGTCCAGCCGGGATCTACTTCCTGTTGCACGGGCACGCGGTTGGGGGCGACAGGCTCCACATGGTATAACCCCGCGTCGTAAAGGGTGCTGTCGTAGCCATGTTCGTTGTAGTGCCAGGGTTGATCCCTCACATCGGGGTAACGATCGGTGCCGAAGCGATGGTCGCTGGCCTGAAAACGGGGATCGTCGGTGAGGGGAATGGTGACACCGTGGGGGGCTTGATGGTTTTGGGTGAGGAAGTATTCGTAGTTGCCCAGGGTGGGCCAGTAGAACGCGGGGAGGGGGGTGTTCACATAGGGGAGATAGATGGGATCGCGATGTTCCCGCATGCGGGACCAGACGCTGGGCGGGCGTTCCTGGCCCGGTTGGAACCCTTTGCCGATGTACCGGCTGGCCCATTGGGCCACGATGCGGTTGGAGGGGGTATCTTCTCGCTTCCAAAACGCGGAAAGACGGATAAAGTCGGGTTTCAGGTCAATGGCCCGGGCCATGGCCCAATAGAATTCGTTTTCAGAATCCATCATGTAGCCATAGCTTTCCAATGCCACAGGGATGGCCTGGCCGTGCTGGCGGATTTGATCAAAGACGCCGATGTAGTTGCCGGCCGCGCCCGCCTCCGTGAGATCAAAATCGGAGGTGATGCCATTGACCGAGACCCCCACCTGTTTGCTGGCCGCGTAGTTGGCGATCTCGCGGCGTTCCCAGGTGTAGAGGTAGAAGGGGGCATTTTGGGTTAGCAGAGGGATGCGCGGCGCGCCCGCGCCTTGCGAAAACGCGACCGCGTACATGTCAATGACGTTTTCGACAAAAGCGACCCAATCGCTGGCGGTGATGACTTGTTTCAACGCGTTGTCATCATCGTTGTTGACGGGGATATTTTCGCCATCCTTCCCTGTGCCGATGCCGATCCAGGCGACCCGGTCTTTGTAAGGGGAATTCAGCAGGTGTTGGGCCAGGGCCTGGATGAATTTTTGATATTGTTGCTGGTAGTAAGGATCGGTGTATTTGGGCAGAAGCCAGGGGTCGGGCGTGCCATCGCCATCGCAATCGCGGGTGTCGGGGTATTCGGCCATGACCACGGGGTCGTCGCCCACATCCCCATCGCCATCGGAGGATTCATCGATGCCATTGGGGCCCCAACGCACGAAATAGGGGGTCTGGGCGTAGCCCTGGTTGAATTCGTCGCCGCATTCATAGTATTGGGCCGTGCGGCCATTGTAGGTGGTGATGGCGATGCCCACCGACTGGTAACCCGCGCTGACGGCCGCGCGGATGTAATCATCGAGTTTTTGGAAGCGATAGAGATTGGGTGCGGGGTTCAGGCTTTCCCAGCTCCAAAACTGGAACGCGCCGGTAGCATGATAGGGAGCAGGGTTGAGCATGTTCCATTGGCTATTGGCCAGGTAGAAGCCTTTGGGGACCTGGGCCGGGGCCAGGGAGATTTCTTGGGCAGGGGGAGGCGTGGGAGCCAAAAAAGCCGCTCCCTGAACCCGAGGGGCCAGGACCGCGGCCGAGATCCAAAGGAGGAATAGAAAGCCTGGAATCATCCAAAAAGTGTGTTTGCGCATCATACTCAACTCGTTAAATAGGATTAGGATCGGGATTAGGATTAGCTTATCGATTGGGCACGGTTCAAAAGGGGCGTTTTGGTGCTTAGAGGCTGTTATGCACTTTGCTTCTCGCAAAGCTCAGGAGCGCCGCATCGGAGGTGGGAATTGGCCGCGGATAACGCGGATAAAGCAGATTTTCGTGGATTTTTCAAACAGATACCATGCTTCTTCCCAAAAAATCCGTGTCAATCCGTCGCATCAGCGTCATCCGTGGCTTATTGAAACGCCCGCCATCCACAAAATAGCGTGAAATTGGCGATAAGTTCATAACAGGTTCTAGATTCCTCGGTCGCTACGCTCCCTCGGAATGACGTTGCAAGGCTCTACTGAACACTGATTACTGATAACTGATCACTGATTACTCCATTTACGGAACAGTCACCATGAGCAATAGCTCACCGCATAACGACGAAAATAGGACGCAGGTGGCGGGTGAGCATGAGACCTCGGAGGGTCTGCGCAGACCTCCGAGGTCTGGGGCCACCACGCCCG
>JALWZT010000036.1 GCA_027002405.1 Anaerolineae bacterium
AGGATCTCTACGATGCATTGATAGCCGAGGGCAGTCAGTCTCAGATCGATGCCCTTTATGTGGGGGCGACCATTGAGGAAGTGGATATCATCGATCTGAAGCGGGCTATTGCTGACACCGATAACCCCGACCTGGTGCAGGCATATAGCGGTCTCATGTGTGGTTCCGAGAATCATCTGCGAGCCTTTGTCCGCAATATAGAACAGCAGACAGGTGAGACATATATCCCCCAATATCTGGATCAGGCCACCTATGACGCTATTATGGCGGGGACTACCGGCAGTTGTGGCCCCCAACTGGCCTACAAGACCTACATGGCGCTCTTTGTCCGATAGCGTACACCCCCGTTACCACGTCATGCACCCCGCCCACGTCTCCGGGCGGGGGTTTTTGTGAGTTGAATTCCTGTCTCCACATAATCTCCACAATTCCTCCTGAGATTCTTCAAGATCGAAGCGTAGACTAAATACAGCGTTTTCGTAAACAAGTTCCGAGTTTTGAAACGTCATTCCGACGACCGAAGGGAGGAGGAATCTAGCGAAGCGCTTCCTATGCCGGCGCTATGCACTCGCTTCGCTCGCTAGATGCTTCAGTCGCTTCGCTCCTTCAGCATGACGTAATCAGGAAGGAATTTATGCAACGTTGTACTAAGGCACAAAGCAAACATTCACTGGTATGCATCCACCATTTTCGTTATAGGGAACCACGATGACCACACAATCCGCGACAAACGCCCGCCAGATGGAACGCAACCGCATGCGGGCCGTGATGAACAACATTATCCTTCATCTCCATCCCACCCGTGTGCCCGTCTCTGCCCTGAGATGGACTTACACCTGGGGACTGGGCGGCATGTCCGCCTTATTGGTCGTTATCCTGATTTCCACGGGCATTCTGCTCATGTTCCGCTATGATGCCAGCGTGGAACGGGCCTATACCAGCATCCAGTACCTGGAAACTCAGGTCATGTTTGGCTCGATGCTGCGCGCCATCCATCACTGGTCAGCCAACCTGCTGCTGATAACCGTTTTCCTGCATATGTTGCGGGTGTTTTTCACGGGTAGTTACAGAGGGGGGCATGCGACCAATTGGATAGTCGGCATCGTCCTGCTTTTGCTGGTGTTGAGTTTCAATTTTACCGGCTATCTGCTGCCCTGGGATCAACTGGCCTACTGGGCTGTCACAGTAGCGACCAGCCTTATCGGCTACCTGCCCGTGATAGGAGGTCCGCTGACCACCTTCCTGCTGGGGGGACCCGAAGTAGGCCAGGCTACCTTGCGTAATTTCTACGCGATTCATGTGGCCGTGCTACCTGCCATCATGATCCTGGTCATGTCTTATCATTTCTGGCGTATCCGTAAAGATGGTGACATTTCCCAGCCCGAACGGAAGGAAAAGGTGGCGAAGGTCACGACTATTCCCTATCTGGTGCAGATAGAGCTGGCTGCGGCCGCGGCACTTTTGGCGGGCATTGCGCTGTGGGCCATGTTCCTTCCCGCGCCGTTGGAAGCCCTGGCCAATCCCGCACATCCCCCCAATCCTGCCAAAGCGGCCTGGTATTTCCTGGGATTCCAGGAACTGTTGTTGCACATGCATCCTCTGGCCGCGGTCATGCTGCCGAGCTTCATACTCCTGGGCCTGGCCCTGATTCCCTTCTGGGACCGGCGGGACGAGGACATCGGCGTGTATTTCCGCTCCCGCGTGGGCAAAAAGGTGGCTGCAGCCGCGAGCGTTTTGGGCGTGCTCCTGCCCATTGCCCTGGTGCTGCTGGATGAATTCTGGGTGGATTTCCCGGCCTGGTTCCCCTCTCTGCCCACCATCGTTTCCAATGGCTTGATCCCCTTGCTCCTAACCCTGGCCGGATTGGCTGCCATCTATGTGGCCCTGAAGGCTGTCTTCAAGGCCAATCGCAGCGAAGCCACCCTGGGCCTGGGCACCTTCCTGTTCGTCAGCCTTATGGTCCTCACAGTCATTGGCATCTTCTTCCGCGGCTCCAATATGGCCCTCATCTGGCCGTGGTAAGCCAAAAACGCACTCAACATAGGATACATGAACCATGACTCAACCCGCATCATCCACCCCAACCCCTGGTAAAAGGGTTTCCCGCCGCGATTTTCTCAAACTGGGTATGGGCGTGCTGGGCGCGCTGGCCATAACCGAAATCGCGGGGGCAAGCCTACTCTTCCTGGCTCCCCGTAGCCTGGAAGGGGAATTCGGCGGTGTGGTCACAGCTGGTCCTGTAGATAGCTTCCCCAACGGCAGTATCACCGAATTCCCCGAAGGGCGATTTTTCCTGATTCGGGCCGAGGATGGTGGTTTCCTGGCTGTTTATCGCCGTTGCACCCATCTGGGCTGCTCGGTGAGCTGGAAGCCCGATCAAAATCAATTCGTTTGCCCCTGTCATGGCTCCCACTTCGATTTCCACGGCGACGTGGAAAATCCGCCCGCACCCCGAGCCCTGGACGTATTTGCCGTCCATATCGAGGATGGCGTCGTGAAGGTGGACACCTCCCGCCCCCTCACCCGCGAAGAATTCGAAGCCAACCAACTGGTTTACGCTTGAGAGCCATTT
>JALWZT010000037.1 GCA_027002405.1 Anaerolineae bacterium
GTTATGCCTACGACCAGGGCATGGTCGATATCGCCATTCGGGCGGCCCTCCGCCTGGTTTCTCTTTCGGGCCGGCCCCTGCACCAGGCCCCCCAGGCCATCCAACGCCTGGTCTATCCCCGCCCCTACGACGACCTCATCCAGACCTACGCCCGGGAATTCCAACTGGACCCCGCCCTCTACCTGGCCCTGTTGCGGCAGGAATCCCTCTTTTGGGCCCCGGCCGTCAGTCCGGTCGGCGCCCAGGGGTTGGCTCAGATCATGCCCGGCACCGGCCAGGCCGCGGCCCGCCAACTGGGCCTGGAAAACTTCCAGACGCAAGACCTGAGCCGTCCTGCCATCGGCCTCCGCCTGGGGGCTTACATCCTGCGTCAGGAACTGGATCGAGGGGATGGCAACCTCTTCTGGGCCCTGGCCGCTTACAATGCCGGACCGGGCAACGCCGCGTTCTGGTGGGACTTGGCCCAGGGGGACGAAGACCTTTTTGTGGAACTGATTTCTTTCAAAGAAACCCAACACTACATCCGCACCATCATCGTCCAGGCCCAACACTACCGCCGCATTTACCCCGATCTGCGCTAGAGGCTGTGATGCACGTTGCTTCCCTGAAAGATCAGTCCAACGGCTGGCTCGCCCGCGCCGATACGGACGAAAATGGGGACGCAGGTTGCAGGTATTGCAAGTCGCAAGTGGCAGGCGAGCATGAGACCTCGGAGGGTCTGCGCAGACCTCCGAGGTCTGGGGCCACCACGCCCGCCCGGCGATGAAGTCGCCGGGCTATAAAACGGCGCCGGATAATTCCGGCTACTCCCGCAGGGGCGTTGTTTCTAGCCTCGGCGCTACTGAACACTGAAGACTGAACACTGATTACTGATAACTGATCACTGATTACTCGTGCTCGCGCCTAACCTCGGCCTGACAATCCTCAATCCTAATCCTAATCCCATTTACGGAACAGGTTCCAACACCATGCCTCGCTTCCCAGGCATCCTCCTCCTTCTGGCCCTCTACGGGGTACTGGCCGTGGGGTTCAGCATCGCGTCCCCACCTTTCGAGAAACCGGACGAGCTCAACCATGTGGCTTTTGTCCAATACCTGGCCACCACCCATCATCTCCCCACTTTCCCTGCCCCTGATGAGCCCGGGGCCTATTACGGGCAGGAAGCGGGCCAGCCGCCCCTCTACTACGCGGTGGCCACCTTGCTCGCGGGCTGGAGCCTGACCGATGCCACCTTTCCCCCACGCAATCCCCATGCCAATCTGGGCAACCCCTTGCAGCCGGGCAACAAAAACTGGGTGATCCACGGCCCCGAAGAAGCATTCCCCTGGCAGGGGATGGCTCTGGCCGTGCATCTTCTGCGCTTCTTCTCCATCTTGCTGGGCGCGGGGACCCTCTTCTTCATCTGGCGTATTGCCCAAGACCTCTTCCCCGGCCAGTCGCGCTTCCCCCTGGCTGTGACTGGTCTGGCCGCGTTTCTCCCCCAATTTCTTTTCATCACCTCCGCGGTCAGCAACGATGCCCTCATGCTTTTTCTCGCGCCCCTGGTGCTGTGGCTCATCCTTTATGGGTTCGGGCCCGATGCCCGGAGGCTGCCCCATTGGCCCGATGCCCTGATTCTGGGCATGTTCCTGGGATTCGCGGGGCTCACCAAACTCAGCGGTCTTTATCTCTGGCCCGTGGTGGCCCTGGCCTACCTCATCCATGGCTGGCTCTACCGGGATTGGGCCGACACCCTGGCCGCGGGCCTGCTCACCTTGCTGGCGGCCGCGGGCATTGCGTTCCCTTGGTACGCGCGCAATTGGCGCCTGTATGGTGACCCCACCGCGCTCACCCCTTTTTTAGAAACCATTGGCCGACGCACCACCCCCATCGACCCGGTCACCGAATTCCAGGGGCTACGCATCAGCCTTTTGGGGCTCTTTGGCTGGTTCAACGTCCCCCTGCCCGGATGGATTTACACCCTGTGGGATACCTTCCTGGCTTTGGCAGGGATCGGCCTTTTGCAGGGCGTATGGCGTCGACGGTTCCGCCTGCGGCCGTGGCATTCCCGCGCGTTCTTCCTGCTGCTGGTCCTTTGGCTGGGATTGCTGCTTTTGGGACTCATCCGATGGACCACCCTGACCCCTGGCACGCAAGGCCGCCTGCTGCTGCCGGGCCTGGTAAGCTTCAGCCTGTTGGTCATGTTGGGATGGCGGGAATGGGTGCCCGGCAAGGACGTTTGGTTGGCCTTGCCCCCTGGGGCTTTGCTACTCCTTTCTCTTTACAGTCTCATCTGGGTCATCCCCGCGGCCTATCGCTATCCTCGCCTCATCTCGCCCGAAGCCATCCCCGCGAGCGCGCGACGAGAACCCATCATCTATGATGGCCGCATCCAACTCCTGGGAGCCGAAGCCCATCCCCGCACCCTGCATCCGGGCCAGCGTTTCCAGCTCACCCTCTACTGGCAGCGGGTCGACCTCATCCCCTACAATGCCAGCCTTTACATCCATGTGCTGGGGCGAGATTTCCAGGACCTGGCCCAGGTGAACACTTACCCCGGCTGGGGAGCCGCGCCCACCCGCGGCTGGCCTCCGGATCGCGTCCTGGTGGATACTTACGAGATCACCCTGCCCTGGGAGATGACCACGCCCACGCAAGCCCTGGTGGATGTGGGATTTTACGATGTGGAGACCAGGACCGAATACCCCGGCCTTTTGGCTTCGGGGCAAGCCCCGCGCGTGGGCTTGCTCACCCTGCGGGTACTGCCCCTGACCCCTTCCCAGCCTGTCATCCCTCATCCCACCCACTTCCAGGCCGACCAGCTCATCCGCCTGGGGGGCTTTGATCTGTCCGCCCCGCCCTATCATGCGGGCGACACCCTTTCTCTGACCCTCTACTGGCAGGCCCTGGCGCCCATTCCCGAAGACTACCAGGTCTTTGTCCATTTGGTGGACGAACAAAACCACCTGGTCGCAGGTTTCGACAAAGCCCCCCTGGACGGGTGGTGGCCCACCCATCAATGGGAACCGGGCCAATGGGTCGCAGACACCTACCCCCTCCCCCTACCTGCGGACCTACGCCCGGGCCGGTACCAGCTCCGGGTCGGGCTCTACCGCCTGAGCGACCTGGCCCGACTTCCTCTAACCGGACCTGCCTCCCAGGTCCTTGACAACGCGGCCATCTTGACGGATATCACCATCCAACCGTAAAATGCACCTCTCATGATCCACGCTTATCTGAATCGCTTTCGCGCGCAGTTGGTTTCCCCAGACCCGCGACAGCAACGTCAGGCCATTCTAGGGCTTTTGCTCGTCGCGGGGCTGATCGCGGGATTTTTTGTGGGGATGCTGGGACCGATTCTCACCCTGGCCCTGGTGGTGGGCGTGGTAGGGGGTGCGGTGGTCCTGCGCAGTCCCTTGTGGGGCCTGGTTGGGGTCATTTTCATCGCCACCCTGCTGCCTTTTGGCGCCATGCCCTTTAAGATCATCTTCACGCCCAGCTTCCTGGACCTGGCCATTCTGGCCGCGTTTGGGGTTTGGGCCCTGGCCTATGCCCTGGCCCGGGAAACCCGCTTTCAATTCTCCAGTTTGGGTGGCTTTGTGCTGCTGTTCCTGTTCCTGGCCGCGTTCAGTTTTGCCATGGGCCTGCAACATGCCCGGCCCACCCCCAACAACCTGCGCCAGTTCATGGAGATGATCCTGGGCATCGCCCTGTTTTTTGTGGTCATCAACGTGGTGCGGGATGAAGACGCGCTTTTTCTCCTGGCCCGGGCTCTGATCCTGGGCGGCGCGGGTGCGGCTTTTTTGGGCATCCTTTTTTACGTGCTGCCTCGGGAGGCCACGGTGTGGGTCTTGGACCACATGACCCGCATCGGCTATCCCGGTGGGTTCGGGGCCCTGCGATTTGTGGAGGATGATCCCAATGGCATCATGCGGGCCATTGGCACGAGCATTGATCCCAACGTCTTTGGGGGATTGTTGATCCTGGTGGGCGTCTTTACCTTGCCCCAGGTGGTCAGCCAACAGCCTCTTTTCCCGCGGGGATGGATGGTGGCCTTTGCGGCCATGGATGGGGTGGCCCTGCTTCTCACCATCTCCCGAGGCTCCATGCTGGGGTTCCTCATTGGCCTGATGGCGATTGGGGTCATGCGGTATCGCAAATTGCTGATGTGGGGGGTGTTGGGAGGCGCACTGTTGGTGCTTTCCATGCTGTTCGTGCCCTTTACCCAACAGTACATGCAACATTTCATCGAAGGCTTGCAATTGCAAGATCGGGCCACCCAGATGCGTTTGGGGGAATACAAGGATGCGCTGACCCTGATCACTCGCCATCCTGTGCTGGGGGTCGGCTTCACGGCCGCGCCCGAAATCGATCTCTACATCGGGGTCTCCTCCCTTTACCTGCTCATGGCCGAAGAGATGGGCCTGGTAGGGTTGGCCGCGTTTTTGTTGACGATGGTCATGTTTCTGAACATTTTGATCAACGGTCTCCGCCACGTCCATCAAGACCCCCGATTAGAGGCCATCATGCTGGGCATCCTGGGGGCCATGACGGGCTTGCTGGCCGCGGGCTTTTTGGATCACTACCTTTTCAATCTGGCCTATCCCCACATGACCGCGCTGCTGTGGATCACCGTGGGCATGGGCGTGAGCGCGGCCCAATACGCGCGCAGGTTAGAGTATGCAGTACTGATTACTGATAACTGATCACTGATTACTCTATATTTAGAGGTTCTAATCTTTCTCTAACTTTTCGTATATACTGTGCTAACGTTGGCCGCGTATGGTAGAGGGTGGAAAATCTAGTTGCCCATCATCTTGAAATAAGGAGGTGAGACCATGACCACCCTGGTACGTTGGGATCCCTTCCGCGAGATGATGCAACTGCAACAGGCGATGGACCGCCTCTTCGAGTCCGAACTGGCTTCCACCCTGCCTCTGTGGCGCCAGGGCGGTGCCTGGGCGCTGCCGCTGGATGTCATCGAAACCGATGACGAGTTCATTGTGAAGGCTTCCCTGCCCGGCATCAATCCTGACGAGCTGGACATCAGCCTGACCGACAACGTCCTGACCATCAAGGGCGAAATCAAGGCTGAGGAAGAAGCGGAGCATGTGCGGTATCATCTGCGTGAACGCCGCTTCGGTATGTTCCAGCGCAGCATTTCCTTGCCGGTGCCGGTGGATGCCGACAAGGTGGAAGCGGTGTATGAAAACGGGGTGCTGATCTTGCACATCCCCAAGGCCGAAGAGGTGAAACCCAAGCACATCGCCATCAAAAAAGTCAGCTGATGATCTCGGCTGACCTTGTGGCTGCCCGCCGGTGATCATCGCTGGCGGGCAGTCTGATGGTATCCCACCCCAGGAGGTGAAGCCATGACCAGCCTGATCCGGTATGATCCCGTGTATGATGTGCTTCGCCCGGTGGATGTGTTCGAAAGCTTGCTCAGCCCCGTAGGGGCTTTGGAAACCCTGCCTGCGCTGAGCTCGCGGGTGGAAAGTCTGGGGAATCTGCCTCTGGACATCTACGAAACCGACAAAGAACTGGTGGTCGAAGCATCCCTGCCCGGCTTCACCAAAGAGGATATCCAAATCGAAGAACATGAGGGTATTTTGACTATTCGAGCTGAGCATGAGGAAGTCCGCAAGGAGGAAGGTGAGAACTGGCTGATTCAGGAACGAGCGTATCAGCACTTTGAACGTTCGGTCCCCTTGCCTGTGGAAGTGCGAGCTGATAAAGCGGAGGCCGTGTTAGAGGACGGTATCCTGCGCATCACCTTCCCCAAAGTGCATGAGGGCGAAGGCATCACCCATCGCATCAAAATCCGGGCGCCCAAGCTCAAGCTGCCCAAGCTGGGCAAGAAAGAGGGCAAGGTCAAAGTCAAGAAAGGATAATACCGGAAAGTCGAGGTTGAACTGAGCGTGCGGCATGTTCCGCACGCTTTTTTGTTGAAATTTGGGCGTCATTTATCATGAGACCAGAACCGGGCCGGATAATTCCGGCAGCCCTGCGGGGCGCTGTTTCTAGCCAGGGGATTTCATCCCCCGACGCTGGCTTGAGGACTATTTTCGGTTTCATGATAATATACTGGAGTCTGGCGAAAAGAACTTTGGCCCTCGAAAGCGGTATTTTATCCGCAGATTACGTAGATTGCGCAGATTTTTTGTTTGATTTCTTCTCTTTTTCTGTGAAAATCTGTGAGAATCTGTGGATGGAATAAAAAACGCCAGTGTCCGGTTACATAGTCCCAGGAGATCCAAAATGTCCCGGCTCAAGAAACTTTTTCCCGTTTTGTTCCTCCTGCTGGTGGCGTGGGGAATGACCGGATGCGGTGCGCAAACGCCCCATGCCGCACCGACGAGAACACCCCAACTGACCGTCGCAGCCACAGCAGCGTCCTTGCCAAAGACCACGCCCACCCCTCTACCTGATGCCACGGCTTCCCCCGCGCCTACACCCCCGCCGACGTCTCATTCCCTCTCTGCTACCGAGATATATCGCAAGGTTTCGCCCGCTGTCGCATTCATTCAAACCCCGCTGATAGGGCACAAGTTGGGAGCGAGCGGTTTTCTCATCGAGGGAGGATATGTGCTGACCTGCGCCCATGTGGTCTGGCCCTTCGCGGCCGTGCGCGTCCTTTTCCCTGATGGCACGCTATTCGAGGATGCCCCCGTAGTGGGATGGGATTATCTCCGAGATATCGCGGTAATCGGGCCGCTGGACACCGACATCCCTCCCCTGAACATCGCAGATGGCGAAAAACTCTCCTTGGGCGAAGAAGTCTATCTGGTGGGGTATCCGGGAGAGGTCGAGAGCCGCCCCGTTCCTACCATGACCCGCGGCATCCTCTCCCGCAAGCGGCAATGGGAACAGGCGGAGATGACGTATCTTCAATCAGATGCGGTCATTGTAGGAGGCCAGAGCGGGGGTGTCATGGTGGATGCCCAGGGTCAGGCGGTGGGGCTGACAGGATTGAGGTGGGGCTATCAATTTTCTCTTGCAGATTCATTGACCGATGTCATGCCATTGGTGCAGAAAATCATTGCAGGAGAAGTGGTGGATGGTCTGGGCCGTAAACCTTTGGGTCGTGACATCCACGGCGCAAAGAAGATCACAGTAGAAATTGAAAATAGCTGGGAGAATAAGGCGCTCATCATGTGGCCGAAGTCGGGGACATTGGTCAAAATCGTGTTGGATAACCCAGACGATCTTGACGTGAAAATCATCGATTCCAGGCAGCAACCTCCCGAGTATGTGGATGATTCAAGCGAATGGAAATCGTTTCGGGCCAATGGGCAACCTTACATTATCACCGTCGGCAATGTAGGGGATAGCATTTCTGCTATCCTTCTTAATGTGGGGGATATGAACGAGGAAATGGATGAGAGTGAACCGGACCATGCACAGACAGGCAAGGTAACGATCCAATCCTCCGAGCCCCTTATGGAAATCGTTGATCCAGATGATCAGCATGATCTTCTGCCTGTTGATGGGAAGCCCCTGGTGGGTGCCCAGGATTATCGGGACGACTTCGATATTTTTCGCGTTCGGTTGCGAAAGCATGATCCTATCCGTATCCGAGTTGAATCACAGTTGATGGACCCCGAAGTCCATATCGTTTCGGAAGATACCCCGGACGAGATTCTAGCCGAAGATGATGACTCCGGGGGTGTACCTTTGGGGTTCGGTGCCGAGGTGGCCTTCGATCCGCCGGAAGATGGCCGGTATTGGATTATTGTCAACGCCGCTACTCACAGTAATGTACAGTTCGGCGGCTATCTCTTGACGGTATCCTCTTACCAGGGCGGCTATCCTACGCCCGTTGCCCTCACTCCCACCCCCACGCCCATCCCCACTGAGGCCGGGCCCATGAATCGCTTCATCCGGCTGTCTTCCCCCCATGTTTCCCTGCTCTATCCTGCCGATTGGCTGCCGGTTTCAGAGGACAGGGACTGTTTCTCCGCGGAATATCTCGATCTGGACCTGTTTTCCATGCATTGTTTCGGCCATGGCGATGTGGGTGTGGATATCCTTATTGATGAATACGGAGAGTATGCGGATTATTCCTCACTGAAGCAACTGGCCAGGGATATCCTCGCAGATTTCCTTTATGGGGATGAAAAGCGCGTTGCCGCCAAAAGGCTGAAGACTCCCGGCGGATATCCATTCTTGCTCTATCACTATCGCACGCCAGACAATGAACACTGGTGGATGGCAGTGACCCAGGTGGAGGATACGCCCATCATTCTGATCTTCTACGATTTGAACAGAGATGCGAGCAGGAAGGAGATCCGGGCATTTGAGTCCGTGGTCATGACCTCCTTGCAGAGTTTCGATGTGCTCGCGGAAGATGCCTTCCTGCGGTGAACAAGGTGCGACCCACCACCTGCCATGGTTGCATTCCCCGACGCCCGCGCATATACTTAACGATTGCGCAAGGCAACAACCTTCGGCAAACATTAAAAGATAAGGGTGCGTCCTATTTCGGTTGAGGCTGTACTCACCGACTGAAGTCGGACACTTAAGGCCTACGGCCAATGGACGGCCTTCGCCGTCCAGTCGTCCGGTCGACGGAGGTCGACCGTCGGCGCGAAGCGCCTAAAGAGTCCGAGTTCACTCGGATAGGAGGCTGGCGCCAACTCATTTAGGACGCACCCAA
>JALWZT010000038.1 GCA_027002405.1 Anaerolineae bacterium
CCCCCAGGGCGACCCCGACGCGCCCCTCCAGGCCCTCATTTTCGACAGCCACTACGACCCTTACAAGGGCGTCATCGCCTACGTCCGGGTGTTCAACGGCCGCATCCGCAAACGCGACCTGCTCCAGCTCATGTCCACCGCGGCGGAGGTCCAGCCCCTGGAGATCGGCGTGTTCACGCCCAAGATGACGCCGGTGGAGGAGCTGGCGGCCGGAGACGTGGGCTATGTGGCCACGGGCCTGAAAAGCGTGCAGGAATGTCGCGTGGGCGACACCATGACCCTGGCCGCGAATCCCGCGCCCGAACCCCTGCCCGGCTTCGAGCCCATGAAGCCCATGGTCTTCGCGGGCGTCTATCCCGCGGAGGCCGATGATTATAACCTGCTGCGGGACGCGCTGGAAAAACTCCAACTCAACGACGCCTCCCTGGTCTTCCAACCGGAGACCTCCCAGGCCCTGGGCTTTGGCTTTCGCTGCGGCTTTTTGGGCCTCTTCCACATGGAAATCATCCAGGAGCGCCTGGAGCGAGAATACGGCCTGGACCTGGTTTTCACCGCGCCCTCGGTGGAATATCAGGTCACCCTCACCGACGGCAGGGAGATCGTCATCGACAGCCCCGCGGAACTGCCCGAACCCAACCACATCGCAGAAATCCGCGAGCCCTGGGTCCAGATCGACATCATCACCCCCACCGAATACATCGGCGCGGTCATGGACCTGGTCATCAACCGCCGGGGCGAATTCAAAAGCCAGGAATACCTGGATGCTCGCCGCGTTCAACTCAGCTACTACATCCCCCTCACTGAGATCCTGGTGGATTTCTACAACGAGCTCAAGGCCCGCACCCGAGGCTACGCCTCCCTGGATTACCACTTCCACGAATACCGTCCGGCCAGGATGGTCAAGCTTGACCTGTTGGTTGCGGGCCAGCCCGTGGACGCACTCTCCATTATCGTGCATGAAGACCAGGCCTATCAGAAGGGCCAGAAGCTGGTCTCCAAGATGAAGAAGGTTATCCCTCGTCAGCAATTCGATGTAGCTATCCAGGCTGCGATCGGCAACCGCATCATCAGCCGGGCCAACGTCAAGGCCCTGCGCAAAAACGTGCTGGCCAAATGCTACGGCGGCGACGTCACCCGCAAGCGCAAGCTGCTGGAAAAGCAGAAGAAAGGCAAAAAGCGCATGAAGATGATCGGCTCCGTGCAGGTGCCTCAGGAAGCCTTCATGGCCGTGCTGCAACTGGAGGATGATAAGTGAGTGATTCAGGCGTGCAAACCCTCGTAACCCGGCTGCGCGGCTGTTTGCCCCCTATCTTGGCGCGCTATCCTGTGGTCCTGGCTTACCTGCATGGTTCGGCCGCGCGGGGCAAGACCACGCGTTTCAGCGACATCGACATCGCCCTGGTCGCACCTCCCGACAGCGATCTTGATCCCTATCATCAATTGATGTTGGAACTTCAGATCGAAAACGAGATGGAACAGGCATGCGGCATCCCCAATGCGGAAATCATGTTCATGAATGAGGCGCCTATTGCCTTTCAGGGAAAGGTGCTCACGGAGGGCATCTTGCTTTATACTGCGGATGAGGATTTTCGCGTCGAGTTCGAAACCATGACCCGAAAACGCTATTTCGATTTCCTCCCTGTCATCGACATGTTCCAACGGGTCTATTTCGAGAAACTCCTTGCCGAAGAATAGGGGAACTTTAATGCCATTCGAAACCGTCGAACGACATTTCAGGAATCTCGATCGCTACCTGGAGCAATTGCAGGTGTTGGCTGATGAGGATCAAGACGCCTTTTTGAACGATCCCATCAAAATCGGCGCCGCCAAATACTATCTGCAAGTGGCTATCGAAAGTTGTCTGGATATCGCCAACCATCTCATCGCCCAAGAGGGATGGCGAGCGCCTTCGTCCTATGCCGATGCATTTGCCGTACTGGCAGAACAGGACATCATCCCCCAAAATTTTCTGTCAACCATGCAAAAAATGGCCCGGATGCGCAACCGACTGGTCCATCTTTACTGGGAGGTGGATGCCGAAACCTTGCATCAAATCTTGAGGCGCCATCTCGATGATTTTGAAACATACAAGCGCTATATTGTACGCTATCTACAAACCCAATAAAGAATGACGGTTGGAACCAGCCAATCTTCGATCTGTTCGATAGCCTCGGCGAAGAAATCAGCCGTAGGATCATCGGCAAAATCAGTAATTCACGATTTTCGCCAATCCGCCGATTAAAATCAGGGCTGGGGGCCTTTGGCCGCCTGTCTGCCTGCGCAGACAGGCCAAAACGGGCAGAAAATGTCCCCGAAGGGGGACATGCGGCGGAACGCCTTGAGACCCGAATTTATTCGGCGTGCGTTTGCGAACCGAATCGTGATCGAAAATAGGCCAGCCACCCCGAAGAATCCACCAGATTCATACGCGATCCTCCTCTCGCTCAACTGTCATATCGATCCCTTTCAAAAATCCGCGCAATTCCTGAGGACTGCGCACCGGGATCAATTCAATGCGATCGCCATATGAGATAACTTGCAACTGTTGTCCTGGATGAATGTGCATTTGCTGGCGGATTTTTTGGGGGATGACAATCTGGTATTTACTTGATACCGTTGTCGTTTCCACATAGACCTCCCATCGATAAAGATTTCGTAAAACCCATTTCTATTCTATCAAACGAGAGATCACAGGTCAATTTCGAATCCAATTCAGCCGAAGAGACCTGATGTCTTTAGCTTCAGTGAAGCCATGATTTGGAGGCTGACATGCAAGTCGATTCAAAAACCATAACAGCGCAAGATGTGTTGACTTCCCTCGGATTTCCCGATCCCATGGACGCAGCGCGGCAGCAAGCCCGGATGATCCTGCTCGGACGTCGCGCCCGCTATGAAGCGGAAATGAAGCGGCTGGAGAAGAAATGGGGACGAAGCCTGGAAGCCATGCGCCAGCTTTATCTCAAGCCAGGTGTCGAACATGCTGAGATGGATGAAGATTACCTGACCTGGCAATGGTACGCGGATGCCAAACAGACCGTTGAGGAACAATTGGCAGTTTTGTCGAGGGAATGATCGTGTTGGCACTGTTTGATCAATACGCCTGGATGTTCCAATCCTGGCAGATCGTTCGCTATGAACAAGAGGGCAATACCTACTTACTTCAAGTTGAGGCGACCTTGATCGATAACAGCAAACTTTCTTTGAAAGACTATGTTTTTCAAGGGAATCGCCGGAAATATGCCTACCAATGGATGGAGCCAGATGGCCGATTACGTCGCCGGTGGGACAATGCGCCCCATTGGCCCGAGATCGACACTGCTCCCCATCATCTCCATATCCCTGGCATCGACCAACCACAACCCTCTACGATTACCAATCTGGAAGACCTGTTCGCCTTTTTGGCCGAAAGTTTACAATGACTTCTCTTCGCCGCCTTACCCCTTACCTTCTCCTCGCCCTCATCCTGCTGGCGGGGTTCGCATTGCGCACGTTCAACGTGGACTGGGCCGATGGGCAATTGCCTCATCCCGACGAGCGCTCCACCATCGCCTTCTACGCGCCCACCATCCACTGGCCCGAGGACCCCTCCCTCATCCTCGACGTGGACCACTCCCCGCTCAATCCCTTCAATGACCCGGGCAGCGACCGCAAGCGTTCCTACACCTACGGCCACTTCCCCCTCTACCTGCTGGTCATCACCGGCCACACCGTCCCCAAGCTGGTCCCCCTGGCCGAAAAGCTGGGCGTACCCGCAAAATACGTGGACATGATGCGCATCGCCAATGGTTCGCCCGGCTTCGCCTGGGTGGGCCGGGTATTAGTGGCCATCTTCGATACCCTGACCGTCCTCTTCCTGTTCCTCATGGGCAGGCGGCTGTGGGGCGTGCACGCGGGCCTGCTGGCCGCGGCCTTTGCCGCGTTCACCGTCCAGCAAATTCAACTGTCCCACTTCTTCGCGGTGGACCCTATCTCTGCCACGTTCGTGGTTATGACCCTCTACTTCGCCATCAAAATGCTGGACACGGGCGGCTGGGGCTATACCCTGCTCACAGGCGTGATGGCGGGGCTGGCCGTGGCCTCCAAGTTCAGCGCCATGCCCGTGCTGGCCGCGCCCGTCATCGCGGGCGGGCTGCTCACCTACCGACAGGCCCGGGAGGGAGATATCTCCTCCACGCCCGGCTGGCTGCTGGCCGCGACCGCGCTGGTCGTCGCGTTCCTCGCGTTTTTCATCACCTCCCCCTTCGCCGTCCTCGATTGGAAATCCTTCCACCAGTTCGTGATCAAAGAACAAGGTGCCATGGCCCGAGGCGAGGCCGACTTCCCCTACACCCGCCAGTATCGGGGTACGACGCCCTACCTCTACTTCATCAAACAGCAGGTGCTGTGGGGCATGGGCATCCTGCTGGGGCTGGTGGGATGGCTGGGGTTTGGATGGGCTATCGTGCGGGCCATCCTGGGCCGGGCCCAGGCGGGCGTGTGGATCATCTTGGCCTGGCTGGTGCCCTACTTCCTGATCACGGGCAGCTTCCTGGCCAAATTCAATCGCTACATGGCACCAGTGGACCCGCTGCTCAGCCTGTTGGGCGCGGGGATGCTGTGGGCACTGGCCGTGTGGATCGTCAAACGTCAAGCGTCAAACGTCAAAAACCCCAATACCCAAGTCAGTGATCAGTTTTCAGTTTTCAGTGTTCAGTCTTCAGGGGAAGAAAGAAAGGACGACGAATACTCAATATCCAATACCCCAATCAGTAATCAGTATTCAGTAATCAGTAATCAGTATTCAGAGGGAGAAGGGCAAGACGAGGAATACCCAATATCCAATACCCAATATCCAATACCCAATCCTAATCCTAATCCTGATCCTAATCCTAATCCTGCTTCCAATCCCAATCCCCCCATCGCCACTCCCATCCCCGAATCCGTCTCTGCCGCCCCCGAACGCCGAGCCAAACGCCTTTTCTGGGCCCTGGGTCTGATAGTGCTCATCCCCACCATCCTCTGGGCCCTGGCTTTTGTCAATGGCGTCTATCGTACCGAGCACCCCTTCATCACCGCGTCCAAGTGGATGTACGCAAACATCCCTGATGGCAGCACGATTATCACCGAGCATTGGGAGGAGGGCATGCCCCTGAACCTGCCCATCCCGGGCGGGTATCCGGCCGCGCACGGCTGGAAGAACGTGACCATGCCCATGTACGAGGAGGACACGCCGCAGAAGTTCGAAATCATCAAGCAGAACATGCGGGAAGGGGATTATTATGTGCTGGCCACCAAGCGGCTCTACGGCGCGCTGCCCCATCTGCCCCAGCGCTACCCCATGAGCATCCGCTTTTACGAGCTGCTGTTCGAGGGCAAGTTGGGTTATGAGCTCGTGGGGGATTTCCACACCTATCCCAAGCTGTTTGGCATCGAGATCCCCGACCAGAGCGCGGACGAGAGCTTCTGGGTCTATGATCACCCCCGCACGCTCATCTTCAAGAAGGTGCGAGACTTGAGTGATGAGGAATGGGATCAGCTCCTGGGCGGGTTGTGGGAGCAGGCCGTTCCCTACTACACAGGGGATGAGAAGTCAGGGGGGCTGTTAAGCAAGCTCACCTTGGGGCTGCTGGGAGGCGAGAAGCAGCCTGAAGAGCCGAAGGAGGAGAAAAACCTGCTTCTGGACCGGCCCGTGGACGCGCTGCCCGATGTGGGGCGGGTGGCCTGGAACCCGCTGCGGGAGAGCAGCCTGGCCTCGGTGATCATCTGGTGGCTGGCTCTGTTGGGATTGCAGGTGCTGGTCTGGCCCGTGGCCTTTGTGGTCTTCGGCAGTCTGCGCGACCGGGGTTACGCGTTCGCGCGGGCGTTGGGGCTCATCCTGATAGCCTGGATGAGCTGGATGCTGGCTTCCTCCCATCTCCTTATCAACAACCTCCTGCCCTATGGCATCGCCCTGGTCCTGCTGGCCGCGCTTTCCTACCTGCTTTGGCGACGCCACCGGGAGGCCATGATCACCTTCTGGCGGGAGCGACGGCGGCTCATCCTCACCCTGGAAGGCGTGTTCACCGCGGCCTTCCTCTTCTTCGTGTTCATCCGCCTGTTGAATCCCGACCTGTGGCAGCCCTGGTTCGGGGGCGAGAAGTTCATGGAGTTCGCGTTCCTGAACGCGGTGCTAAAGACGCCCTACTTCCCGCCCTATGATCCCTACTACGCGGGCGGGATCATGAATTACTACTACTACGGCTACCAATTGCTGGCCGTTCTCATCAAACTCACGGGCTTAAGACCATCCATCGCCTTCAACCTGGCCATCCCCACCCTGTTCGCCCTCACCTTCACAGGGGTGTTCAGCCTGGCCTACACCCTGGCGCCCTGGCTGCGGGGCCGGGCCCGTTCCTGGCGAGATGGGTTGGCCGCGGGCTTCCTGGCCGCGGTCATTGTGGCCGTGATGAGCAACCTGGAAGGCGGGCTCTATCTCATCCGCAGTCTGGCCCAGGTCAGCCCCAGCCAGTTTACCTCGCCCATCCCCGGCCTGGAGCCCCTGGTGCGGGCCATGGCCGCCATCCCCGCGGTGATGACGGGCCGGGTGCAGCCCCTCCCCTACAATTATTGGGACATCTCCCGCGTCATCCCCTACACCATCAACGAATTCCCCTACTGGTCCTTCCTCTTCGCGGACCTGCATCCTCACATGATGGGGATTCCGTTTACGGTGTTGTTTTTGGGGTTGGCGTATCAGTTGCTGGCGAGCGGCTCGCGAGGTGATAGGTCAGTATTCAGTGTTCAGTATTCAGTGTTCAGTGGTCAGTCACCATCCTCCCCTCCTCTACTGAACACTGAACACTCCTCCTCCCAAGAGGAACCGTCCCCCTCCGATGCCGCGATTCCCTCATCCGAGAATGCACCTTCATCCTCACTGAACACTGAAAACTCCCCCCCTTCGTTCGAGTCGGAACTCCCATCCCATCCCTGGGCCGCGTTCCTGCTTATGCCCTTCGTCCTCGGGGCCATCGGCGCCACAAACACCTGGGACTTACCCACCTACCTGGGCCTGGGTGCGCTGGTCTGGCTGCTGCGAGAGTGGCGGATGCAAAGACGCATTCGCATGATCCGCACCCTTCTCTTCATCCTCTACCTGGCAGGGGCGTCCATCCTCCTCTACCTGCCCTTCTACAGCCACTACACCACGGTCTTCCAGACGGGCGTGGCCCTGACCTATGCCAAAACGGATGTGGGCGTGTGGCTTCGCATCTGGGGCTTTTTCCTCTTCGTGGGGATCAGTTATCTGGTGGCTATGCTGATTTATCGGCCGGGCGATGTGCTGGGCCTGGCCTGGCTTTCGGGCCTGTTCCGCCACTTCGATGCCAGCGCCCGTTTCCTGGACCACTTCGAGGCCCTGGTGGCCCGCCGTTGGGATTTGTCTTTTACCCAGGCGGAGATGGCGCTGACCGTGGTCACCGCGGGCGCGCTGGCCGCGTTCGGCTACTGGGTCATCGCCCTACTGCTGGTCATGGTCGCGTTCCTGGCCCTGTTTCTGTTCCGCACCCGGGTCACCCTCGAAGACCAGTTCGTGAATGCTCTGTTCTTCACGGGCTTCCTCATCCTTCTGGGCGTGGAGATCGTCTATCTCAAAGACTTTTTGTGTGGCTGCGGGCCAGGTTTCTTCAGCAAAACCCACGGCGAGTGGTATCGCATGAACACCCTGTTCAAGTTCTATATCCAGGCCTGGGTCCTTTTGGGCGTGGCCGCGGGATCGGCTTTG
Organism: Anaerolineae bacterium; assembly: GCA_027002405.1. Taxonomy (GTDB): domain Bacteria; phylum Chloroflexota; class Anaerolineae; order J102; family J102; genus M2005. The sequence goes on from JALWZT010000038.1 coordinate 7,739, forward strand.
CCGTGGTTGATGGATCGCACGCAAAGGCGCAAAGGGGCAAAGAAGGAAAAGTCCCATGGCGCTGTGGCTGTGGGATGGGCATGGCGCGGGGCCCTGGGCATCCTGCTGGCGCTGGGCCTGGTGTTCCTGGTTCTGGGCACAAAAAGCCGGGTGAACGATCGCTTCCCCGGCCCGAGGCCACCTCGCACGACCCTGGACGGCATGGCCTACATGTCGGTGGGGGTCTATCACTGGCCGGACGATAGTCATACCATCGAGCTCAAGTACGATTACGACGCCATCCGCTGGCTGCAAGAGCATGTGACGGGGACGCCCGTAGTGGCAGAAGCGCCTGCCAGTTGGTATGAGGTGAACGGCCGCAGCGTGGGCTATGATTATTACCGGGCAGGCGGGCTACGCGTCGGTTCCCTCACAGGGCTCCCCATCCTGCTGGGCCAGCATCAGGGCGAACAGCGCTATGGCTGGCAGGTAGGCCAACGGGAGCAGATCGGCCGTGAGCTGTGGCAAACCACCGACCTGAACCGGGCGCGGCAGATCATCGCCGAACTGAACATCGATTACATTTACGTGGGCCAGCTCGAACGTATCCTCTTCAGTCCCGAGCAACTGGCCAAGTTCGATGCGTTGGTCCAGGCGGGCGAGGCGGAGATCGTCTATCAGAACCCGCAGGTGACGATCTATCGCATCCTGCGGTAGGATCGATTGCCGTTCGCCGAAACTCTCATAAAGGCCTTTGTGCTGGGGACCAAGTAACCGTCTAAAAATTAGTTGCCGTTTTTGTGCTCATCGACTGAAGTCGAACACTTAAGGCCTACGGCCAGACCCCCTCTTTCATCTCCCCCGCAAGCGGGGGAGAACAGCGGAAGGGGATCAGATGACGGCCTCCGCCGTCCAAA
>JALWZT010000039.1 GCA_027002405.1 Anaerolineae bacterium
TGGCGGCTAGCGCACCCCCGACGGCATTCCGTATGCCACAGGCCCGCATCGTCCCCAAACACCGGGGGATAATTCCCCCGGCTAAAAAACAGCGCCCCTCCGGGGCTTAGCCGGATTCATCCGGCGCCGTTCTGTAGCCCGGCGACTTCATCGCCGGGCGGGTGGCGGCTAGCGCTCCCCCTGACGACATTCCCTATGCCACAGGCTCGCGTCGTCCCCTAACACCGGGGGATAATTCCCCCGGCTAAAAAACAGCGCTCCTTCGGGGCTTAGCCGGATTCATCCGGCGCCGTTCTGTAGCCCGGCGACTTCATCGCCGGGCGGGTGGCGGCTAGCGCACCCCCTGACGACATTCCGTACGCCACATGCTCGCGTCGTCACCCAACACCGGGGGATAATTCCCCCGGCTAAAAAACAGCGCCCCTTCGGGGCTTAGCCGGATTATGAACGTTTACAAAACAATCCGGTAATAGAATGAGGCCTATGACCCGTTTAATTTGTAAAACTCCATCATCCGGCGCCGTTCTTTAGCCCGGCGACTTCATCGCCGGGCGGGTGGCGGCTAACACACCCCTGACGGCATTCCCTATGCCACAGGCTCGCATCATCACCCAACACCGGGGGATAATTCCCCCGGCTAAAAAACAGCGCCCCTCCGGGGCTTAGCCGGATTCATCCGGCGCCGTTCTTTAGCCCGGCGACTTCATCGCCGGGCGGGTGGCGGCTAGCGCACCCCCGACGGCATTCCGTATGCCACAGGCCCGCATCGTCCCCAAACACCGGGGGATAATTCCCCCGGCTAAAAAACAGCGCCCCTTCGGGGCTTCACGTCGCCAGCCCGCAGGGCTTATTTCCCCTTCGTGCCTTCGCCCCTTTCTCAGCGTGTGGGGGAGCCGGAGGGGGCTGTCGTGTCTTCATGGTTTTGGGCTTTGCTACGTTCGTAGTCACGTTTGACAAAGATTCATCAATCGCACTACAATGATGACAGGCTTTTGTCTGTGCGCGTCGTCCATGCGGCGCGCACTTTCTTATCTTTCAACGCGAGGCATCCACTATGGAAATCGTCCCACTCATCCGTGAACGTGTCGCGGCTTATCACGACGACATCATCCAATTCATGCGCGACATCGTTGCCATCCCTTCCTACGATAGCCAGATCGGCCCGGTGGGCGAACGCATCGCCCAAGAGATGCGCAAGCTGGGATTTGATGAAATCCGGTTCGATGTGCAAGGCAACATCCTGGGCCGCATCGGCAACGGACCCAACATCCTGCTCTACGACAGCCATATCGATACCGTGGGCATCGGCGACCCCGAAGCCTGGGATTGGGACCCCTTCGTGGGCAAAGTGGAAAATGGCATCCTCTATGCCCGGGGTGCGTGCGATGAAAAAGGCTCCACGCCGGGCATGGTCTATGGCCTGGCCATTGCCCGCGACTTGGGCCTGCTGGAAGGCTGGACCGCCTACTACTTCGGCAACATGGAAGAATGGTGTGATGGCATCGCGCCCAACGTCCTGGTAGAAGTGGAAGGCATTCGCCCCGACTTCGTGGTCATCGGCGAACCCACCAGGATGCAAATCTATCGCGGTCACAAGGGCCGGGTGGAGATGAAAGTGGTGGCCAAAGGTCGCAGCGCGCACGCGGCCAGTAACGAATTGGGCGACAACGCCATCTATAAAATGATCCCTGTCATTGCCGGCATCCGAGACATGGAACCCCAATTGGGGGATGATCCTTTCCTGGGACATGGTAAGATCACGGTGTCGGATATGCACGTCAAAACCCCCAGCATCAACGCGGTGCCCGATGAAGCCACCATTTTCATCGACCGCCGTATGACCTTTGGGGAAGATAAGGATGAGGCTGTCGCCCAGGTGGCCGCGCTCATCCCCAAAGACCAGGAAAAAGACTTCGAAGTCAGCATCCTGCAATACCGAGACGAAAGCTACACCGGTTTTGTCTTCGAGGTGGAGAAATACTTCCCGGCCTGGGCCCTGCCCGAAGACGCGACCATTGTTCAGGCCGGGGTGGCCGCGGCCAGCGCGTATCTGGGCCGGCCAGTGCCCACGGGCAAGTGGAATTTTTCCACGAACGGCATCTATTGGATGGGCAAAGCCGGGATCCCCAGCATCGGCTTTGGCCCGGGCGATGAAATCTACGCCCACACCGTCCTGGACCAGGTGCCCTTGCAAGATGTGGTCGACGCCACCGGCTTCTATGCCCTCTTCCCCAAGACCCTGCTCCGGGAGATCAGTAATCAGTGATCAGTTATCAGTAATCAGTCATATGACTCTTTCCCGTCGCGATCTCGCGGCCTGGCTGCGGGCCATCCCCCAGTCCCGGCATGAGCCCATTCCCCCCCATGCGCTGCCCCATGGCGAAGGGGTGGGCATGGGGCTCCCCATCCTGCTGGAAACCTGGGGCGCGGTGGCGTTGACCGTGGCCGGCATTCGTGCGGTTTCGCAACCGGCCTATTATTTCCTGCACAGCCTGGCCGCGTGGCTGGAAGCCCCGGGGCATGTTATCGAGGATTGGTCCGAAGCCCATGGCGCCCGGCCCGGCGAAGGCCTGAAGCACGGCACCAGCCTCGTTTTTCTGTTGGAACAGGAACGCGTTAGCCGATACCCGGACGCGAGCCCCATCCGCTTCACCGCGGTGGCAGAGGTCCTGGTCGTGACATGGGACCATCCGCCCAGATTCCTGGTGCAATGGGACGCGCGCGCGGGCCAGTATCAGATCATCGGCGGGCGACGCAAGGAGGATCGAGACTGGATCGAGCCCATCGAACAGACCGCGATCCGAGAATTGGAGGAGGAGTTGTGTGACCAGGTCCGCTTTGAGCAAGGAGACTTTCAGCTCGATTTCCTGGCTGCATTCCAAGGGGCCAGGCGACTTTCCCCGTCTTTTGGTGCCCTGACCGCCTACCACTTCACCTTTTTCCACGCCCGCGATCTACCTCCACTGGACCTCTGCCCGCTCAACCGCTGGGTCACTCGCGCCGAGCTTGTGGCGGGCCGCACCCACGACGGCAAGCCCGTGCGCGGAGGACACATCCGCCCCCTGGAAGCCCGCCTGGGACACACCATCGACGAGCTGCCATCCTCCTTTCGTAACACCGAGAGGTGAATTGCGCTGGGGCGTGGTTCCTATGGACGCTTTGTAGCTTGACAAATTGGCTGTGAGAGCAAGGAAAAGTGGCAAGTATGCAAGTGGCAGGTTTGCAAGTAGTTCACTTGCCACCTGCTACCTGCCACCTGCTACCTGCCACCTGCCACCTGCTACCTTTTCTCTGTATCCTCCGTGTCTCCGTGTTGAAAAACCTTTTTGCAGGGCATCCAACGCTGAATCCTAATCCCAATCCTAATCCTAATCCTAATTCCTACCCAACGCAGGAGTGATAACTATGCAAACCAACATGCGCGGCATGGATATGATCACCACCCAGGAATGGACCAAAGACCAACTGGATACGGTCCTGGATATCGCTTTTGATCTGAAAAAGAAGCGGGCCCTGGGGATTCCCCATCCCTATCTGCGCGATAAAACCCTGGCCATGCTCTTCTTCTTTAGCTCCACCCGCACCCGGGGTTCCTTCGAAGCGGGTATGGCCCAGTTGGGCGGCCATGCCGCGTTTGTAGAAAGCCGCACCACCCAGATCGCCCATGGCGACACCGCCAAAGAACTGGGGGAGATCTACGGGCGTTACTTCGATGGCATCGCCATCCGCCACGTGGATTGGGGTGTGGGCAATCGTTACCTGCGCTATGTGGCCGAAGCCAGCCGCGCGCCCGTGCTCAACATGCAATGCGACCTCTACCATCCCCACCAGGCCCTGGCCGATCTGCAAACCATCATCGAGAAAAAAGGCGACCCCCGGGGCAAAACCATCACCGTCAGTTGGGCTTATGCCTCCAGCTACCAAAAACCTCTCAGCGTGCCCACCAGCCTTATCCTGCTCATGACCCGCTACGGCATGAACGTGCGCCTGGTGCATCCCCCCAAGTTTGACCTCCCCGCCTTCATTGTGGATCAGGCCCAAGAGAATGCCCGCCGCGCCGGGGGAAGCCTGGAGATCATGGATGACTTCGACGCGGGGTTCCGGGATAGCGATGTCATTTACGCCAAAAGCTGGGGGCCTCTGGTCACCACCACCGATTTCGAAGAGAGCAAACGCCTTATCGAACAGTACAAAGACTGGATCACCGACTCACGGCGCATGGCCCTGGCCAAGCCCGATGCCATCTACATGCACCCCCTGCCCGCGGATCGGGATATCGAGGTGACCACCGAGGTCCTGGAAGGTCCCCAAAGCGTGGTCTACGATGAAGCGGAAAACCGGTTGCACGTGCAAAAGGCCGTCATGGCCCTGACCATGGGGAACGGGTGGGGACCATGACCAGGTTGGCGCCTCCCTTTGACGCTTTTCAAGGATGGCTCATCGATATGGATGGCGTCCTCTACCACGGGACCCGTCCTCTTCCTGGGGCCAGTTCCTTCATCCGCGCGTTGCAAGAAGCCCAAACTCCTTTCCTGTTCCTCACCAACAACGCCACCCGTACCCCGGCCGAATATGTCCAGCGCCTGGCGCAGATGGACATCCACGTGGGCGAGGAGGCCATTTTCACCTCGGCCCTGGCTACGGCCCGATATGTGCAACAAACCTACCCGGCGCCCGGGCCCGTGCTGGTGGTCGGCGGCAATGGCATCCGTGTGGCCTTGCAAGACGCGGGCTTTGCCCTCACCGACCGGGCGGACCAGGCTCGCATCGTGGTTTCGGCCATGGACGTGGATGCCACCTACGCCCGCTGTGCCGAAGCCACTTTGGCCATCCGCGGGGGCGCGGCCTGGCTCCAAACCAATCCCGACCGCACCTTCCCTTCGGAACGGGGCATTGTGCCCGGTGCCGGGGCCATTCAGGCCTTCCTCGAAGCCGCGACCGAACGAACGCCCCTTATCATTGGCAAACCCCAGCCGGGCATCTTCCAGCAGGCCTTGGAGCTTTTGGGAACCCCGCCCGAGGCCACGGTCATGCTGGGAGACCGGCTGGAAACCGACATCCTGGGCGCGCATGGGGCCGGGCTGAAAACCATCTGCGTGCTCACAGGCATTGCCACCCGAGACCAGGCCCAGGCCTACCATCCCCGGCCCGATTGGATCCTGGATGACCTGAATGGGCTGTTCCGTAAATAGGATCAGGATTAGGATTGAGGATTGTTAGGCCGAGGTTAGGCGCGAGTAGGAGTAATCAGTTATCAGTAATCAGTAATCAGTGTTCAGTTGATTCTGTGTCCTCTGCGCCCTCTGCGGTAAGTACCCTTTCCGTAGGGGGTCAGGAATCAGTCATCCAGTGTTCAGTGTTCAGTAGCTCCGAGCAGAAGAAACAGCGCTGCGTGCCTAGCCGGAATTATCCGGCGCCGTTTTATAGCCCGGCGACTTCATCGCCGGGCGGGCGTGGTGGCCCCAGACCTCGGAGGTCTGCGCAGACCCTCCGAGGTCTCATGCTCACCTGCCACCTGCGTCCTATTTTCGTCGTTATGTGGTGAGCTCTCGCTCGTGGTGACTGTTCCGTAAATAGAGCCTCGCGACGTCATTCCGAGGGAGCGTAGCGACCGAGGAATCTAGCGAAGCGCAAAAACCACGGCATGACGCTCGCTTCGCTCGCTAGATGCCCTTCGATTCCTCAGGGCAGGCTTTCGCTCCCTCCGGTCGCTCAGCATGACGAACATCTGCGGCGATCTGCGTTGCGAAGCATCTGCGCAAATCTGCGTTCCCATTTTCCTCGGTATCGGCGAGCCGTGGCTCATGGCGACTGCTTTGAAAATAGCATGATCGTCGGCTGCGGAAGGATCGCCAGGCCGACGTTGGGCGAGGCGGCAAAGGTTCGTATTGCGTATTCCGTATTCCGTCCAGTCGTTACGCAATACGCAATACGGAATACGAGTCACGCCGCCCTGGCCGCGAGGCGTTTTCGTCTGTATCGGCGAGCCGTGGCTCGTGGCGCCTGCTTTGAAAATAGAGGACCAAGCATGAATACCCTCGATATGCTTCAACAACTCACCCAAGCCCGGGGACCTTCGGGCGGTGAAAGCGACGTTGGCGCCTTGATCGCGCAGCTTTTGCAGCCTTTGTGTCAGGAGGTCACCGTCGACGCTATGGGCAATGTCCTCGGCTTCAAGCCCGGCCATGGCCCGGAGCCGCGGCCTCGGGTGATGCTCATGGCCCATTTGGACGAGATCCACCTCACAGTCAGCGCCATCGAAGGGCCTTTTCTCCGTTTTGTCCAGTACAGCTATGATCCCCGAGTGTTGGTTGGGGCTCAGGTCGTGGTCATGGGGCGAGAGCCCCTGTTCGGGATCATCGGCGATCTGCCTCCCCACTTGATGAGCAAGGAGGAGCGCGAGAAGATGCCAAAGACCGAGGCGCTGGTCATCGATTTGGGCCTGGAGGCTGCTCAGGTCGCCGAATTGGTCCGAGTCGGCGATCAAGCTGTCTTAGAAGGCCCTCTGGTTCAGCTTTTGGACCAACGGGTCGCGTCCAAAGCCCTGGATAACCGCCTGATGGTCACGACCATGCTCGCAACCCTCGACCAGCTTCAGCATCGCGACCATCCTTGCGATGTGGTGGCTGTGGCCAGCGTGGGTGAAGAGTACACGGGGTTGGGGGCTCAAACCGCGACCTTTGCCCTGGAACCTGACCTGGCCATTGCCATGGATGTCACTTTCGCGCGGCAGCCGGGAACCCCCGAAGAGAAAACCTTTCCTTTAGGGAGTGGCCCTGCCATTGGCCTGGGCCCCAATCTCCATCCTGTCATCACCCAAACCCTCTTGGATTTGGCCGAAAACCTGGAGATCCCCCATGCCGTGAATATCCTGCCTGCTTCCACCGGCACCGACGCCTGGCATATTCAGGTAACAGGCCAGGGGGTCCCCACCGGCCTGGTGAGCATCCCCATCCGCAACATGCACACGGCTGTGGAGGTGGCAGATTTGCAAGATATCCATCGCACTGCACGCCTTTTGGCTGAATTCCTGACTCAGGCCGATGCCACCTGGCTCGATAGCCTGACCTTCCCATTGCCCAACTTCGTGGAGGCGGCCTCATGAGCATCCTCACCCTGGGCTTGCTGCGCCGGTTAACCGAAACCCCTGGCGGGCCTGGTGACGAGCGGGCTATTCGAGACCTCATTGCTCGGGCCCTTTATCCCTATGTGGATACCCTCCACACCGACCCGATGGGCAACCTCATCGCGTTCAAGCGGGGTACAGGCGCTTCATCCTTGCGTGTGGTCGCGGCCGCCCACATGGATGAAGTCGCGTTCATGGTCACCCGTATTGACGACGATGGTTTCCTTCATGTCGCGCCTAGCGGAGGCGTCAACCCCCGGACCGTATTGGGCAAACGGGTGCAGGTGGGCCCGGAGCATATACCGGGCGTGATCGCGGTCCGGCCTCCCCATCTGGCGAAGGACCGGGAAGAATTCACACAGGCCCCTAAAATCCATGAACTGGTCATTGACATCGGTGCCAAGGATAAGGAGCAAGCTCAAAGCCAGGTGAAGCCAGGACATTACGTGACCTTTCAGACCCCCTTCCGCCTGTTGGGGCCCCATCCCCCTTTGGATGAGGACGCGCCTTTGCCTTCCACCGGTCGCATTCAAGGCAAGGCTTTGGATGATCGCCTGGGGTGCGCCGCGCTGATGGAGCTCCTGGCTGGGGAGCCTTTTCCCTTCGATTTTTATGGGGTCTTCACTGTGCAGGAAGAAATCGGCCTCCGCGGTGCCCGGGTGGCTGGGAACCGTCTGCAACCCGATGTCGTTTTCATCCTGGAAGGCACCGTGTGCCCCGACCTGCCCGGGCCGCCCCATCACAAAACGACACCCCCTACCACCCGTCTGGGCCACGGCCCTGCCATCACCCAGGTGGACCGGTCTCACATCGTCCCTCCTCGTCTGTTGCAGCACCTTTTGCGCACAGCCCAAACCCACGGTATCCCCTATCAGTTCAAACACCCCAACGCTGGCGGGACCGACGCGGCCGGCTTCACCCGATTTCGGGGTGAGCCCGCTGCCATTATCGCCACACCTTGCCGTTACATCCACAGTCCTGTGGCCATTGCGGACCTCGGCGACTTCTGGCATGGCATTCATCTGGTCCGGGCCAGCCTCCAGACCCTCGATGCGTTATTCTTATGAAATCACTCATTCAACAACTCGTCGAAACCTACGGCCCTTCAGGCTTTGAAGATCAGGTGCGGGATGTGATCCGCGGCCATGTGGAACCCCTGGCCCATGAAGTCCAGGTGGACGCGATGGGCAATCTTTTCGCGCTGAAGCGTGGAGATGGTTCGGGCCAGCGGATTATGGTGGCCGCCCATATGGACGAAATCGGTGTCATTGTCACCCAGGTGGAAGATGAGGGCTTTTTGCGCTTTTCCACCCTGGGAGCCGTGGCGCCCAAAGCCCTTATGGGCACGCGCGTCCGTTTTGCCAATGGGACCGTTGGCGTGATCAGCCATGACGGCGGCAGTAAAGAGGAGATCATGGGCAAGACGCTCCCTGATTGGGGCCGCTGGTTCATTGATGTCGGCGCCACCGGCCGGGAGGACCTCCCGGTAGGGGTAGGTGATGTGGCCGTGTTTGAGCACCCATTCCATGATCTGGGCCGGCGTTTGGTGGCTGGGAGTTTCGATGATCGCATCGGATGTGTTGTGCTCATCGAAACCCTGCGCCACCTGCAATCCACGCCTCATGACGTGATCTTCACATTCACCGTGCAGGAAGAAGTGGGGGTTCGAGGCGCGCGGGTGGCCGCGTTCGGGATGGAACCAGACATCGGCCTGGCCGTGGATGTGGCCCCGGCAGGGGACATCCCTCATCCCACCCAATCCATTGCTCTGAAACTGGGCGCTGGCCCTGGCATCAAGGTGGCGGACGCGGGCATGATCAGCCATCCCCAGGTGCGCGAGGCCCTGGAACGCACGGCCCAGGCACACCACATCCCTTACCAACTGGAAGTCCTGCCCTTTGGCTCTACCGATGCCAAAGCCATGCAGGCCACCCGGGCCGGGGTCATGGCTGGAGCCATCTCTATCCCCACCCGCTACACCCATCTTCCTTCTGAAATGATCGATCTGCACGACGTGGAACACGCGATCCAGCTTCTCACCGCGTACCTCAGCGCCCCGGTTCTGTAGGCCCTGGGCGCATTCGGATCGAGAAAATGGCTTGCTCTTTGTAGAAATAACGTAACTGCTAACGTACCCCGGTTAACAAACCACAAAGGGCACAAAGGCACTAAGAACACGAAGAAAAATGTATAAATTTCCCTTTGTGCCTTTGTGTCTTAGTGTTCTTAGTGGTTTTCGGGTGACGACCTTAGTAGTTACAAAATAACTTCCCTTTTTAGACGGCTACTTACCCACCTGCGACCATGCTCAATCTGCTTGACCTCACCCGCTCCCAATTACGCGATCTCATGCGCACATGGGGCCAGCCCGCGTATCGCGGGGACCAGATCTACCAGTGGTTACACAAGAATCTGGTCACGGACCCCGAACACATGACCAATCTGCCCAAGGCCCTGCGCCAGCGTCTGGCCGCGGAGGCCCTTATCAACCCCCTGGAGCTTCTTTTCCAGGTGGATGACGCGCGCGGGGAAACCCGGAAAGCCCTTTTCCGCCTGCCCGACGGCAGCACCATCGAGGTGGTGCTCATGCTCTATGACAAACGCCGCACCGTGTGCATCTCCACCCAGGTGGGGTGTGGGATAGGGTGTCCTTTCTGCGCCACGGGCATGGGAGGGCTCACCCGCAACCTCAGCCCGGGCGAGATCATCGCGCAGGTCCATTGGTTCGAGCGTTGGCTGCGGCAAGAGAGCCCGGATAGCGAAGGCCTGGCCGTGCAACGCCCCAGCCGGGTCACCAACATCGTGGTCATGGGCATGGGCGAACCCCTGGCTAATTATGACGCGACCATGCAGGCCTTGCGGGCCCTGGCAGACCCCGAGACCTTCGCCCTTTCCGCCCGCAACATCACCCTTTCCACCGTGGGATTGGTGCCCAAAATCCTGCGCCTGGCCCAGGAGGACTTGCCCATCCGCCTGGCGGTGTCTTTGCATGCCCCCACCGATCGCCTGCGCAACAAGCTGGTTCCCATCAACAAACGCTATCACCTGCCCAAACTGATGGATGCCCTGGTGCGTTACCAGGAAGCCACCCGGCGCCGGGTCACTTTCGAATACGCCATGATGCAGGGGATCAACGATTCCGCGGAACAGGCCCATCTGCTGGTGGACCTTCTCGCGCCCTTGCACCGGCCCCATGTGAACCTCATCCCATTGAACCCCACCCCGGGCTCCCCCTACCAGCCCAGTTCCCCGGCCATGATCCGGCGCTTCCAGCAGATTTTGGAAGCGGGCGGCATCACCACCACCGTGCGGTTGCGGCGGGGGGTGGAGATCAGCGCGGGGTGTGGTCAATTGCGCCAGGCCGCGCAACAGCCCGATGTGTTGCAATTTATCCACGGTTGAGGCGTGACATTTATGGACTTAATCGAACGCTTCTTTCAGCAACTGACCCACCTGGGCGTGAGCTGGGAATGGGCGGATAACCCCACCGCGGCCCGGCTGGCGGTCTTGCGCTATTTCGCGGATTCGGGGCGCAAGCATGTGCTGGCCTGGCGCCCGGAAGCCCTCCCCTTGCCCGGGCTGAAGGACGCGTTGGCGGATATCGGCATCTCCCTTCTTTCCCCCCATCGCCGTCATTTAAGCCCGGAGTTCATGTTGGGGCTTACCTCGGCCGACGCGGCCCTGGCGCAGACCGGGTCGCTGATCTTTCGTCGCGCGGCCGGTCAATCCTGGCTACCAGGGCTGATTGTGCTCCACCATCTCGTCATTTTACCCGCGCAGCGTCTTTACCCCGACTGGCCGACCTGGAGCCAGGCTCATCCCCACGAGGCGTATGATGCTTTGATTGTCACCGGGCCCAGTGTCAGCGACGACATCGAGCTGCATCCCCATCGGGGAATGTTTGGGCCCGGTCGGATGCATGTGGTGGTGTTTGGGGATGGGGTCAGAAATTCCGCTCGAGCTTGACAGGCTTGCGGGCCGGGGTGGTGACCACAAAGGTGTCGGCGCAGTGCAGTTGCAGGCCTGGGACCTCCTGGGGAGGTTGAGGGGGTTCCACCCCCAGTTTGTCGTATTCCTCGCTGAGGGTGAGCAGATATTCGTGGATGGAATCCGCGGCTTTGCGCGCGCCGGCCATGGCCGTGACCACCAGGTCCGCGCCGTTCACCGCGTCGCCCGCGGCCCAGAGCCCAATGCGGGAGGTCATGCCCGTTTCGGGGTCCACCAGGATTTCGCCCCAGCGTTTGGTTTCCAGTCCGGGGATGGCTTTCACGAACTTGTCGTCGGGCCAGAAGCCCAGCGCCAGGACCACGATGTCCACATCGGTGATGAATTCGCTGCCCGGGATGGGCACCGGCCGGCGCCGACCCGATTTATCCGGTTCCCCCAGTTTCATCCGGCGTAGCTCCACCTGGGCCAGGCGGCCATCCGGGCCGGGGATGAAGCGCACGGGCTGGGTGAGGAATTCGTATTCCACCCCTTCTTCCTTGGCGAATTGGCGGTCTTCTTCCCGGCCGGGCATTTCAGCTTCGGAGCGGCGGTAACTGAGGATAACCCGGCCCGCGCCCGCGCGCACGGCTGTGCGCACACAGTCGGAGCTGGTATCCCCACCCCCTACGACCATGACGGTCTTGCCTTCGATGTCGGGCCGTTCCAGGCCGGGCGGGTACATTTCCTCGGGCAGGTTCAAGGCGATGAGGAAGTCCAGCGACTTCCAGACCCCTGGCAAATCCTCCCCTTCGGTGCCCATGGTGGCCGGGATTTCCGCGCCGATGGCCAGGAGGACCGCGTCGTATTCGTAGAGCAAGTCTTCCACATGGGGGTGACCAGGGGCATTGATGTGGGTATTGCAGATGAAGCGCACCCCAGCTTTTTCGCAGCGTGCCACCAGGCCTTGAACTTTATCCTTTTCGAGCTTGAAATCGGGGATGCCATACATGAGCAAGCCCCCGGGCTTGGGGTGACGCTCGTAAACGTCCACATGATGGCCTTTCAGAGCCAGGAGCTCGGCCGCGTGCAGGCCCGCGGGGCCCGACCCCACAATGGCCACCGTGCGACCGGTGGGAGGTTGTTGTTCCGACTCCAGGATCTCGTCATACAGCCCTTCTCGGCGCACCCAATCGGCCAGGAAGTATTCCACTTTGCCGATGTAGACCGGGGGTTCGTACGCGCCCACCACACAGGAGCCCTGGCAGAGGCGCTCTTGCGGGCAGACCCGGCCGCAGACTTCGGACATGGTGCTGTTTTTGCGGAAGGCCAGATACCCTTCCTTAAACTCGCCGCGGGCGGTGTGCCACATGGCGAGGGGGATATCGTTATGAACCGGGCAGGCCGTAAGACAGGCTTGCGGATAAGGGCACTGGATGCAGCGAGCTGCCTCGACTTTGACGGTTTCTTCGTCGTAGCCCAGATAAACCTCGTGGAAATTAAAAACGCGTTCTTCCGGAGGCTGCTTCGGAACAGGAACGCGCGGGATCAAAAGTAGTTCTTTGCGGTTGATATGTCGGGCACCGGTAATTTCAAACATGATATAGCCTCAGCGCGAAGAATGACTCCCCTGAAAAAGCCCCAATCACCACGGAAACACGAAAAGGGGGGTGAAAAAACGTCTGAGTTTTCATCTTGGCATGTTTCCTGCGCTGATGTGCCTCCGCAGTGAGGCGCTTTTCAGGAAATTCGAAGAAGGGTCCATGGGAGATACAATCGACGTTGATCGCATCTTGAAGCACAAAGGGAAAAGAACGCCATCTGCGATGCAGGGGGACCATGTAGGGGCGGACGGCGTTCCTTCTGGCCTATTGTACCCGAAGAGGGGCCTATCGCGCCATTTTGGAACCCTAAAAAATGCAAGGGGGCAAGGGTTAGGATTAGGATTGGGATTGGGATTGAGGGGGAGCAGGGGGTAGTTATCAGTAATCAGTAATCAGTGATCAGTAATCAGTAATCAGTGTGAATCACCGTTGCCGTTTTCGCCATTATCATGGATACTGGATATTTTTGGAGTGATTCCAATATCCAATATCCAATATCCAATACCCAATACCGATTATCCTGCCGCGAATAACCTGTCTGAGTTTGTCAGGTTCCCTATAGTCAGAAGTGAACCATATAAGTGGCCGGGTTTCCGAAAAATGGGTTTTCCGCAGTACAATAGCAGGTATGAGCGTGTATCTGAAGACCCCCTTCAAACGCCGGTGGCTTTTTGCCACCCTGGTCGTGTTCATCATCGCTCTGGGGATGATCGGCCTGGGGCTCCGGCAACTGGCCCTGCACCGGGAACGGCAGGCTTATATCCAGGCCGTGGTCGCGGAAGTCAATGATACGCCTTTTTACCTTACAGGCGCGGCCGAAGATGATGCCTACCAGGAACGAGTGTATCATTTGGTGGAGGCGGACGGCCATTTCGATTTCGACCATCAGGTTTTGATCAAAGGCAAGTTCTATCAGGATACCCTGGGATACCATGTGATGACCCCTTTTCTTCTCCAGGGCAGTGATCGGGCGCTTTTGGTGGATCGGGGATGGATCCCGCCCGAGGGCATCCAAACCCCCGAAGATGTGCGGCCATTTGATGAACCCGAGATCACCCACATCCTGGCCCGCATTGCACCCACCGCAACCCATGCGGACTCACGCTCTGAGCCCCAAACCTCGTCATTCTTCTGGTATTGGGAGGACGTGCAGGGCATTGCCGCCCAACTTCCTTATCCCACCCTTCCTTACTATGTGGCCATGATCCCGCCGGAGGAGGGCCAACAAAGCGCCCCACCCTACCGGGACCCGCCCAAGTTCAAACTGGACCCCGGACCCCATTACGGCAATGCCGTAGGATGGTTCGTGTTGACGTTGTTATTATTCCCCCTCTATGCCTGGTTGGTGGTGCGCGCCGACCAGGCGGAGAATTCGTAAGGGTGCGTCCTATTTCGATTGAGGCTGTACTCACCGACTAAAGTCGGACACTTAAGGCCTGTGGCCAATGGACGGCCTTCGCCGTCCAGTCGTCCGGTCGACGGAGGTCGACCGTCGGCGCGAAGCGCCTAAAGAGTCCGAGTTCACTCGGATAGGAAGCTGGCGCCAACTCATTTAGGACGCACCCAATTCATAAAAAGGAGTGCTTCCATGCCCTTACCGACCCGAGATGAAGCCTGGGCTTTGGTCCAGGAATGGATTACCAACGAAGGATTGCGCAAGCATGTGCTCGCGGTGGAAGCCGCGATGCGGGCCTACGCCCGCAAATATGGCGAGGATGAAGAGCTCTGGGGGATCACAGGATTGGTTCATGATATGGACTACGAACGTTATCCCGACATGACCGACGAGGTCCATGGGCATCCTCGCACCGAACTGCGGCTTTTTCGGGAATGGGGTTGGCCCGAAGAGCTCATCCACGCGGTCGAAGCCCATGCGGATCATCTGGGCGTGGCGCCTCGAACCCGCCTGGCCAAGACCCTGCGGGCCTGCGATGAGATCACCGGGCTTATCATCGCCACCGCGTTGGTGCGTCCTAGCAAAGATATCCGGGACGTGAAGGTGAAATCGGTGAAGAAGAAATGGAAGGACAAAAGCTTCACCGCGGCCATTGATCGCGATGAAATCGCCCACAATGTGGCCGAATTGGGCGAAGACCTGACTGAACATATCGCCCTGGTGCTGGAGGCCATGAAGGGCATTGCCGCGGATCTGGGCCTGGATGGTCGGTTGGCTAAGTAGGATCAATCCATCGATGTCTGCTTTTTTGGAACCTCGCGAGTTACGTTTGCGTCGCCGGGCCGCGATCCTCTCCATGGTGGTGGGGGTATCGCTCCTGGTCATCAAGTTTGTGGCCTATGGGCTCACCGGTTCCACCGCGGTGCTTTCCGACGCGCTGGAAAGCATCATCAATGTGGTTGCCAGCGGGTTTGCTTTTCTTTCCATTCTGATCAGCGCCTGGCCGCCCGATGAATCCCATCCTTACGGGCATGGGAAGATCGAGTTCTTTTCCGCGGGATTTGAAGGCGCGCTCATCGTTATCGCGGCCCTGGCCATTATCTGGACGGCCATCCCCGCGTTTTTTCATCCCAAACCTTTGCCCGGCCTGGATATCGCGTTGCTCTTGCTTGTGGCCGGGGGGATTGTCAACGGGCTATTGGGAGCCTATTTGATCCGTTCCGGAAGGGAGGCCAACTCGGCCGCGTTGGTGGCCGATGGCAAGCATGTCCAGGCCGATGCCCTGACCAGCGCCGGGGTCATCCTGGGCCTGGCTTTGGTGCGGTGGACCGGATGGCTTTGGCTGGACCCCCTGGTGGCGGTGCTGGTGGCTTTGAACATCTTGCGGTCGGGCTGGGAGCTGTTGGATGAGGCCGTGGGGGGCTTGATGGATAAAGCCGAGCCCGCTTTGTTGGCAAAGATCGCGGATGTCCTGGAACAGCGGCGCCGGCCGGCGTGGATAGCGCCTCATCATTTGCGTTCATGGCGTAGCGGCGCGGTGCGGTACATCGATTTTCATTTGGTGGTTCCCTGCTATTGGTCCATCTACCAGGCCCATCAGATGCACAAGGCGATTGAACAGGACCTGCTGGCAGCCTTGAACCTTCCCGGTCAAGTGGTCATCCACTTTGATCCCTGCACCCCCGAATACTGTCCCATCTGCATGGTGGAAGCCTGCCCCATCCGGCAATCCCCTTTTCGCACGCGCGTCCCCTGGACGGTCCAAGCCTTGGTGCAAGGGCCGCCATATCCTTCCCGGGCCTGGCCCGAAGCCTGCTCTGGGAGTAGTAATCAGTAATCAGTGATCAGTAATCAGTGGGAATCTGCGTTCCCATTTTCCTCGGTATCGGCGCAGGCATGGCTGCCGTTGGACTGCTCGTGCTACGGATACTGCCGAATCACAGCAATCACTTTGCCATGTACCCGAACCTGGTCGGCCGAAACCCGCAGGGGCTGATAAGCAGGGTCGGGGTTGGCCGGGCGCAATTCCACCGTCTCTCCATGCTGGTAAAAATACTTGAGGGTGGCTCCGGCCAATTCCGGTGGTTCCAGGATCTCCACCACGGCCATCTCTCGGGTTTCCACCGTGGGCTGGCTGCGTACCAGCACGATGTCACCATCATCCACCAAGGCATCGATCATGGAATGACCCCGCACCCGTAGGGCAAAGACATCCCTCCCCGAAGGGAGCATATCAATGGGAACCGTCACGTACTCCATGATGCTGGCGGGGTCTTCGGGCACAGGGATCGGCGTGCCCGCGGCGATCTCTCCATAAAAAGGAACGTTCAGAACCCGGCGGTTGAAGCTGGTATCTACCAAACGCAATCCTCGGGCGACTTCCCGATTGCGAATGATATATCCCTTTTGTTCCAATTGGTCTAGGTTGTAATTCACCACCGAGGTTGAGGAAGTGCCCACGGCAGCACCGATCTCACGAATGGTAGGAGGATAGTCATGCTCCAGGATGAATTGGCGGATGAATTCCAAGATCGCTTTTTGCAAAGGACGAAGTTCTTTGGACGCGCGTCGGGCCATCATCAGCTCCTGTGAGGGAGAGGGCGGTGAAAAAATGTTCTATTTAGTATAACCCAAACGCATGTTCGTTGTCAAAACGCGCCAGACCCTGCTATGAAAATAGCGTGATCGTCGGTTGCGGAAGGATCGCCAGGCCGACGTTGGGCGAGGCGGCAACGGGCGTGATGCGTGAAACGTGAAACGTGAGGTCATTACGCATCACGCATTACGCATCACGTACTTGGCTTCCCGCGCCAACGTGGCCGCGAGACGTTTTCATCCGTATCGGCGCGCTGTCGCGGGTAGCGACTGTGCATCACGACGGAAATAGAACACAGGTTGCAGGTTTGCAAGTGGCAGGTGGCAGGTGAGCATGAGACCTCGGAGGGTCTGCGCAGACCTCCGAGGTCTGGGGCCACCACGCCCGCCCGGCGATGAAGTGAGGCTGTTGGCAAACCTCAAGCCGGTCGCCGTGCAATCCAGCAGGGGCGGTGATCCGGCCGTTCGGCCCCCACCCCTGCCCCTCCCCCGCTTGCGGGGGAGGGGTGATCGCCCGGAACGGAGGGGCTACGTAAGACTCATCCCCTCCTGCAAAAACGGTCGAGGGGGGCATCCCCAGCGTACCGCAGTAAGCCAACAGGTTCATGAAGTCGCCGGGCTATAAAACCGCGCCGGATAATTCCGGCTAGCCCCGCAACTGATTACTGATAACTGATCACTGATTACTCTATTACCAGGTTCCATCGTATCGCCTGATTTGCATTCTGGCTCATCTGATTGCAAAATACAGGTATGATCAGCTCATACTACATCATCCCCGAATCTTTGGACGAAGCGCTGGATGCACTGGCCGCCCATGCCGCGTTGGGCTCCACCCGCCTGATCGCCGGCGGCACCGATGTGTTGGTGGAGCTGGACCAGGGCGCCCCGCGACCCCGTACGTTGGTCGATATCTCCCGCCTGCCCGGTTTGGACCAGGTGACCTTGCAGGACGATCGCATTCATATAGGCCCGTTGGTCACCCACAATCAGGCCGTGGCCAGCCCCCTGATTCGCGACCACGCCTGGCCCTTGCTGCGGGCTTGCTGGGAGGTGGGCTCGCCTCAAATCCGCAACCGAGGCACCCTGGCCGGCAACCTGGCCACCGCGTCCCCGGCCAACGACACCATCCCCGCTCTGTGGGTGCTGGATGCCCAGGTGACGTTGGCTTCGGTACGCGGGCGGAGAACGCTCTCTTTCCCTGAATTTTTCCTGGGGGTACGCCGCACCGCGCGGGCAGAAGACGAAATGATCGTGGATATCCACTTCCCGGTGCCGCCACCTACGGCCCGGGGCACCTTCATCAAGGTCGGATTGCGTCGCGCGCAGGCCATCAGCCTGGTGAACATCGCGGTGTGGCTGGATTTCGCGGGGGAAAGGGTGCGCGAGGCCCGCATCGCGTTGGGGTCTGTGGCGCCGACCATCGTACGAGCGCCTGCCGCGGAGGCCGCGCTGGTCGGCCATCTTCTGACTCCCGAACGCATCGAGCAAGCGGCCGCGCGCGTGCAGGAAGCCATTCAGCCCATCGATGACATTCGCGCCTCGGCCGCGTATCGCCGCCACCTGGCAGAGGTGATCACTCGTCGAGCCTTGGAGCAATTGGCCCAGGGCCGGGAGCGAGAAGGATGGGTAGAGGACCCGGTCATGCTCTGGGGCCATACCGACGGCCATTACCCGCCCGCGCCCCAGCCCCAAACGCTCCCCGCGCACAGTCCCGTGACCCTGCGCCTGAATGGTGACCTCATCACCTTGCCCGATGCTTCGCACCTCACTTTGCTGGACGCCTTGCGAGAGCGGGGGTTCCTCACCGGTGTGAAGGAAGGGTGTGGCGAGGGGGAGTGTGGCGCCTGCACTGTGTGGCTGGATGGGATCAGCGTGTTGGCCTGCCTCACCCCCGCGGCCCGGGCCCATGGCGCGGAAGTGGTCACCGTGGAAGGTCTGGCCCATGACTATCGCCTCCATCCTGTGCAAGAAGCCTTTGCCCAGGATGGCGCGGTACAGTGCGGCTACTGCACCCCAGGCTTTATCATGTCCTCCGCCAGTCTTCTGGCAGAACGTCCTCATCCCACCGCGGAGGAGGCCATGCAGGCTGTGGCAGGGAATCTCTGCCGATGTACCGGCTATACCCAGATCATCGAAGCCATTGTGGAGGCAGGGCAATGAAGGTTGCAACCGTGGCACAAATGCGTACCCTTGATCACACGGCCATCACCCGCTATGGCATTTCCGGGCCGATTCTGATGGAAAATGCCGGGGAGGCCGCTTATTATGTGATGCTGCAAACACTGGAGGACCTGGCGGGGCTGAATGCGGTAGTCGTGTGTGGCAGCGGGCATAATGGTGGCGATGGCCTGGTGGTGGCCCGTAAATTGCACGCCATGGCCGCGCGGGTTCAGGTGTTTTGTTTGGGAAAGCCTGAAAAATTCGATGAAACGGTCCGTCCTTTCTACGAGATGGTGCAGCGCCTGGAGATCCCTGTGACCTTGCTGCCCGATGAGGCCAGCCTGGCGGCCTTGGCCCAGGCCCTGGACCACGCGGACGCGGTGGTGGATGCTATTTTCGGCACCGGGTTGAGTCGGCCCGTGGGCGGACGTTACGCCCGGGCCATTGAGCTGATCAATACCTGCCCCGCCCCTGTGTTCAGCATCGATATCCCTTCGGGCATTCATGGCGATACCGGGCAGGTGATGGGGGTGGCTATCCGGGCCGATGCCACCATCACCTTTGGCCTGCCCAAGCCCGGGAATCTCATCTACCCCGGTTACGAATACGGCGGGGAGCTTTATGTGAGCCATATTTCCTTCCCACCCGCGCTCTATCAGCGAGAGGATTTGCATCTGGCCGTGAGTCCCTTGGAGCCTTTGCCCCCTCGGCCCGGGGATGCGCACAAAGGCTCGGTGGGCAAGGTGCTCTTTGTGGCGGGCGCGGCCCGCTATCTGGGCGCGCCCTATTTCGCGGCCATGGGCTTTTTGCGCGCGGGTGGGGGATTGGCTTATCTGGCCACGCCCGAGACCGCCGCGCCTTTCATCGCGGCTCGCGGCAATGAGATCGTCTTCCTTCCCCAAAAAGCCACAGCAGCGGGCACGCTGGCCTTGAGCAATCTCGATGGCATCCTGGCAGCCAGCCAGGAAATGGCCATGGTCTGCCTGGGGTCTGGGGTGTCGTTGGAAGAGGAAACCCAAACCCTGGTCCGAGAGCTGGCCCGCCGCGTGGAAAAGCCGTTGTTGGTGGATGGGGATGGGCTGACCGCGCTGGTCGGCCATGCCGATTGGATCGCCCAGCGTGCCGCACCCACCATTCTCACCCCGCATCCGGGCGAGATGGCCCGCTTGCTGGGGGTGTCGGTGCGCGAGGTGCAAGGGGATCGGGTGGCCGCGGCGTTGCAGGCCGCGCAACAATGGCAGGCCACCGTGGTGCTGAAAGGGCCCCATACCCTCATCGCTCATCCCGATGGTCGGGCTTATTTCAATATGAGTGGGAACCCGGGTATGGCCACCGCGGGGAGCGGTGATGTCTTGACCGGGGTGATCGCGGGCATGGTAGGGGCCATGCATCTGGATGTCCCGGCGGCCGCCCGGATGGGGGTTTTTATCCACGGGCTGGCCGGGGACCTGGCAGCCCTGGAAGTGGGGGAGGATGGTTTGGTCGCGGGGGATATCCTGGCCGCAGTGCCCCAGGCCATCCAGTTTTATCGCGAAGAACAGCCCACCCTGGCCAAAACAATCTACGGCAAGATCACGGTTTTGTAGATGGCATTGCAGAGCGAAGGGATTGTTTTACGCGTTTATTCGGATTTCGTGGAGGTACGGACCGAAGATGGGGTGCGGTGGCGTTGCAAGTTGTTGGGGAAACTCAAACGCCGCCGTCGGCGCACCACCCTCATTGCCGCGGGGGATCGGGTCCGCATACGGGTGGTGGACGCAGAGAAGCATGAGGGGCTTATTGTCGCGATCGCGCCCCGCCAACGGGCGCTTTCTCGCCGTCGGCCGGGCACCCTGACCCCGGTGGAGGATGTGATCCTGGCCAATCCCGATGAGATCATGGTGGTGTTTGCCGCGGCCGAACCGGAGCCCAATCTCTTTTTGTTGGACCGTTTCCTGGTCGCCGCGGAAGCTTCGGAAATCCCCGCGTTCATTGTGATCAACAAGATCGATCTCACGGGAGAAGACCGGGCCCGGGCCATTTTTGGTTTTTATGAACCCATCGGATATCCTCTTTACTATGTGAGTGCCAAAGAAGGGACGGGGATTGACACTCTGCGACGCCATCTCAAGAATCACATCACGGTGGTGGCAGGGCCTTCGGGCGCGGGCAAATCATCGCTGATCAATCGCATTCAGCCTGGGCTCAACCTGAGGGTGGGGGAGTTGATGCGCGTGGGCAAGGGGAAACACACCACCCGTTGGGCTCAGCTTTATCCTTTGGACCAGGGGGGCTTCATTGCAGACACGCCGGGCCTGCGCGAGTTGGGGTTGTGGGATGTGCGGCCCCAGGAGCTTTCCGATTATTTCCCCGAAATCCGGGCGTTGTCGCCCCAATGTCGTTTCAGTGATTGCACCCACATCAATGAACCTGGTTGTGCGGTACGCGCGGCCTGGGAACGGGGGGAGATCCATCCCCACCGCTGGGCCAGCTATCAGCAGCTTTTCCAGGAGGCCGTGCAGGTTCAGGAGCAGGGTTTTTGGAATCAGGACGCGGACGGAAGCGGATGAACGCGGGGGATGGCCATGGGGATAGTAATCAGTGATCAGTAATCAGTAATCAGTAATCAGTGAAAATATGTGTCCCCTCTACCTGCCCCTGGCCACTTGCAAATCTGTCTTAGTGAGCGTCCAGAAATAATTTCCCTTTTTTGCCGCAACACTTGCCGAGTAAACTCGTGCCTATGGAGGCGCTTCGCGCCAATGGTCGCCCTTCGGCGACCTCTTTTGTCGCCGTTTTGGACGGCGGAGGCCGTCCATTGGCCGTAGGCCTTAAGTGTTCGACTTCAGTCGATGAGCACAAAAAACGGAAACTAAATTTTAGACGGTTACTTAATTCATGACCGGCGGAAGCTCCCGCGATGTTTGAAGTACCAGGCCGTGGCCTCGGTGCGGTTGGAGACCTGGAGCTTGCCGAAGATGTTTTTGAGGTGGAAACGAACGGTATTGGGGCTCACATGCAAGGCTTCGGCGATTTCGGTATTGGTTTTGCCTTGGGCCACCTGCTCCAGCACTTTCCATTCCCGCTGGGAAAGGTTCACTTCCCCACCACGGCGCTGATTCATCAGGCGCTGGGCGGCCCGAGGATAGACCAGCATCCCCGCGGCCACCTGGCGAATGGCCATCACGGTCTGACGGGGGGATTCGGTCTTGGGCACAAACCCATCCGCCTCCAATTCCATCGCGGTTTGCATGCTTTCGCCGTCCGCAAACGCAGTAAGGACCAACACGCGCACGGGCAGGTTGCGTCGTCGGATCTCAGTCAGGGTGGCGAAGCCGTTATAGGGCATTTCCAGGTCCAGCACCACCACGTCCACATCCTTTTTTTCCAAAAGCTCGAGCAGTTCCTGACCGGTCGTGGCCGAACCCACCACCCGGATGTCGGGGGTGCGTTCCAGCAAGAGGGCCAACCCTTCTAAGACGAGCGCGTGGTCATCAGCGAGAATAACGCGAATGGGCTTTTTTTCATACATAGGCAGGGACTCGGGCGAGGATACGGGTGCCCTTGCCGGGCTCGCTTTCCAGGTGGAAGGTCCCATGAACCAGCCGTACCCGTTCGTACATGCCCCGGAGGCCGATATGGTCCACCTGCTCTTCGATGGGAGAGGTGAGGTCCGGGACCTGAAATCCCTTGCCCTGGTCTCGAACCTCCAGCCAAATCCATTCACCTTCGCCCCATACCCGTACCGATACTTGATCCACTTGGGCATGGCGATAGGCGTTGGATAGAGCTTCCTGGATCAGACGATACACCGTGATCTTGACGGGCAGCGCCACCTTTTCGGGCACATTTTCCAGGAATAGGTCCACCAACGTGCGGGTTGATTCTTCATGTTGCAACACCAGCCCCTGGATGATGGAGGCCAGGGAGCGATGCTGAAATCCTGGGGGGCGAAACGCACCCAGGAAGAATTTGATCTCATAAAGGGTGGATTCCAGCAACATGGCCACCCGGGCGATGTCGGGCATCAGATCGACTTTGGTTTCATCTTCCGCGATCTCATCTTGGATTTTGGTGAGCAAGGAAAGCGCGGTGAAGAGATATTGGACCGGCCCGTCGTGGATATCCAGAATAATACGGCTGAGTTCCTGTTCCGCAATGGTGAGAATGGACAGGGAGGGAGATGAGGCTGGTTCCTGGGAGGGTTTCATCATGGCAACGGGTAGAAAGGTATGTACAGGATCGGTTTATGAAAGACAAAGAGGCAGCTCGGTTTCCCCATTCTCCTGCGATGCATGCTGCTCAGCCGCCACGGTTATGAGCATACCGGAAATCGGGTTTTTCGTCAAACAGTCACATGAGCAATAGCTCACCGCATAACGATGGATGCACTGCAAAAAGGTTTTTCACCTTAAGGTTTTTTCAGGAAAGCCAACGATGAAAACAGAACGCAGATTTTCGCAGATGCGACGCAGATTCCCGCAGATGTTCGTCATGCTGAGCGACCGGAGGGAGCGAAGCATCTAGCGAGCGAAGCGAGCGCCATGCCGTGGTTTTTGCGCTTCGCTAGATTCCTCGGTCGCTCCGCTCCCTCGGAATGACGTCGCACGGTTCTACTGATTACTGATTACTCTATTCAATGAACCACGCCGAACTTGGTTTTTTTAAGGCCCGATCTCTTGACATTTTGCCCGGGAGATGCTATAATGACCGACGCTGAAGCACATTGACAAGACCCGGCTTTTCAGGAAATCATGGAGCGCCGCCGCTGCCGGCCCGAAGGCCGGTAGAGGAACTTCCCGACTCCCCACCTCCCTCTGGAGGTAAGGTTGCCTCACGAAACAGGAAGTGAGGGCGCCATGCTGGTAACGGCATGGTGACTACAACCGCAACAGAGAGGAGTCCCGCCAGCGGCCTGCTACGGCAGGTGCGGGTAAGGGGTGAAAGGGTGGGGTAAGAGCCCACCAGCGGTTCGGGGTAACCCGGCCGGCTAGGCGAGCGTGCAACCGGGAGCAAGGCGAGTGGGCCGGGCCCAACCCTGGGTTCGGTCTCGTCGCAGTGGCGACGGCGAGGTCGGGTCACACCCGGCAAGCCAGGAGCCACCACGCTTTCCAGCGTGAGACAGATGGCGGCTAAAACAGAATCGGGAGTACTCCCATGATTTCCTGGTGGATCGTGCCGACGTGCGCCGACGTGGCGGAAATGGCAGACGCGACAGACTTAGGATCTGTTGACCGTAAGGTCGTGGAGGTTCGAGTCCTCTCGTCGGCACCAAGGTCGCCCGACGCGGGCCCGTGGCCTAGTGGGAAGGCGCCTCCTTTGCACGGAGGAGATCGTCGGTTCGAATCCGACCGGGTCCACCTGATGGGCGCCCCTGTGGCAATGCCCTGTTTCATCCATCATCATGCGGGCGTAGTTCAGCGGTAGAACGTCTCCTTGCCAAGGAGAAGGTCGTGAGTTCGAATCTCATCGCCCGCTCTCTACGTCGAGGGCTGTCCATCAGCCCTCTCTTTTTGCCGAGGTAGCTCAGTTGGTAGAGCACGCGACTGAAAATTGCGGTGTCGGCAGTTCAAGTCTGCCCCTCGGCACCTCTTTGCCTTCTTTGGCGGGTCGTCTAATTGGCAGGACGGCGGACTTTGGATCCGCTAGTCGGGGTTCGAGTCCCTGCCCGCCAGCTATCCCGCGCCGGGGTGAGCCGGTCTGCGACTCGCTCCGGCTTCTTTTCATCCTGGACGACCTCATACATGGTGGCCATAGCTCAATAGGCAGAGCACCTGGTTGTGGCCCAGGAGGTTACGGGTTCAAGTCCCGTTGGCCACCCCATCGCCCTTATCCTTCAGTGCGTCCGACGTTCGCGTCGGGCGCATTTTTGTTTGCTCTCATGAACACCCCAGTCCTCGTCCTCAACGCCAGCTATGAACCCTTGCACCTGGTCTCCACCCGCCGGGCCGTGCTTTTATTGCTCAAGGATAAGGCGGAGCTGGTGGAGGCCGCGGATCAGATCATCCATGCCGCGTCCATCCAACTGCCCCGGCCGTTGGTGATCCGCTTGCGCCGTTACATCAAGATCCCTCGCAATCTGCATTTGCCCTTAACCCGACGTCTTATCTATGCCCGGGATCAATACACCTGCCAATACTGCGGAGGCCGCTTCCCCCCTGCCCAATTGACCCTGGACCACGTCATCCCCAAAAGTCGGGGAGGCACGAAGACATGGGAGAACCTGGTCACCGCGTGCCGGCGTTGTAATCAGCGCAAGGGGGATCGCACGCCCGCAGAGGCCCATATGTATCCTCTGCGCGCGCCGTATCGCCCCCGCTATGTGGCTCTGGTGTGGCTCAAGACCCAGGACCAACGCCCTGCCGTGTGGGAAAAGTATATGGAGGGGTATTAGGGGGTTTGGGCCCAGAAGCGTTCCCACACGCCCTGCGCCACCTCTCGCGCCCGGGCGTAGATGCGTTCGGCATCCAGGTGGGGGATGATGCCGTGGCGCATGAGGATGCGACCGGCCACGATGGTGGTATCCACCTTGCGGCCATCGAAACCGAACATGATGTGCCAGGGGAAATTGTCCACCGTGAGGGGGGTGGGGGGATCGTAATCCACCAGAATGATATCCGCGGCCGCACCCGGTTCCAGGCGGCCAAAGGTTTGCCCCAGGAATTGTTGGGCCAGGGCCGCGTTTTGGTTCATGACCATGTCCAGCAATTGGTCCGCGGGCAAGACCCGGGGGTCCTGGCGCGCGACTTTGTGCAGCAGGTAGGCCACGCGCATCTCTTCGAACATGTCGTTGGAAAAGCCATCGTTGCCCAGGACCACTTTCATCCTCCCTCGCAGCATGGTGGGGATGTCGGCCACACCCACCCCGTTGTTCATGTTGGAGCGGGGCTGATGGCTGACCCAGGTCTGGGAAAGGTCGAGCGCGGCCATTTCCCAGGCGTCGATGGTGATGGCATGGGCCACGATGGTGTGGGGGCCCAGGATGCCCCGTTGGGCCAGGCGTTCGATGGTGGGGATGCCATACACGGCCAGGGAGTGTTCCCGGTCGGCCGGGCCTTCGGCCGCGTGGATGTGGAATCCCTGGTGCCCAATGGCTTCGGCTTCGGCCACGCAGCGGTCCAGGGTCTCGTCGCTGAGGGTCATGGCCGCGTGGAGGCCAAAGGTGGCACCGATGCGGGGATGGGCCATATCTCGGGCTTTTTTGATGAAGCGAACATTTTCGCGGATCCCAGCCTGCGCCACCTCGGGCCCGTCGCGGTCACTCACTTCGTAACAAAGCACCGCGCGCAGTCCGGTTTCTTCCACGGCCTCGGCAATGACATCCAGGGAGCCATCGATGAACCGATTGCTGGCGTGATGATCAATGAGGGTGGTGGTGCCGTAGCGGATGGCATCCAGCATGGGGACGAGCGCGGAGTAGCGCACGCTTTCCTCGTCCAGGCTGCGATCCAGGGGCCACCATAGCCGCCGCAGGATCTCGGGGAAGTCTTTCATGGGCGGGCCGGGGATGGAAAGCCCGCGGGCAAAGGTGCCGTAGAAATGGGTGTGGGCCACGATCATGCCGGGCATGACCAGCATGCCCCGGGCATCCAGGCGTTCTTCCTGGGGATATTGTTCCTCCAGCACATGGCTGAAGTCCACCGCGACGATGCGATCATCCTGGATGAGCACGCCGCCCTTTTCGATGAGGCGAGGCTTCTCGCCAAAGGTCAATACACGTCCGTTGGTGATGAGCATAAGCTATTCCGTGAATAGAATCAGGATTAGGATTGAGGATTGTTGGGCCGAGGTTAGGCGCGAGCAGGAGTAATCAGTGATCAGTAATCAGTAATCAGTAATCAGTGTTCAGTAGTGCCGTGCGACGTCATTCCGAGGGAGCGCAGCGACCGAGGCATGTCCTGAGCGCAGCCGAAGGAAATCTAGCGAAGCGCAAAAACCACGGCATGGCGCTCGCTTCGCTCGCTAGATGCCCTTCGGTTCCTCAGGGCAGGCTTCGCTCCCTCCGGTCGCTCAGCATGACGAACATCTGCGGAAATCTGCGTTACATCTGCGTGTATCTGCGTTCCCATTTTCGTCGTGATGTGGTGAGCTCTCGCTCATGGCGCCTTTTCGATTTCGGTCAGGATATCTTCGAGCTTTTCCTCCTTGAAAAGCTGCCGACGTTCTTCAGTGTAATCACCATAACCTGCTGTGAATTGCTTTAGAAACCTCACAGCATCGACAACCCCCAGCTCGCGATAGAGTACACGAATGGCTTTTTGGTTGATTTCTACAAGAGGTTTAATTTGATCCATCTCACTTACTCCCATTACTGCCGCCGATCATGCCGTAGCCCAGTTGCATGACTTTGCGGATGAAGGCCCGCTCTCGGGAGCTGGGGATGAGCAGGGTGCGGTCATCCAGCAGCCGGCAGTAGCGCCGGAGTTCGGGGTCTTCCAGGATGGCGTTGCGGACTTCGGGCCGACGCACCTGGATGGTGATCATGGTGCGGCCTTTGCGCAGCGCGGTGCTGTCGGCTTCGGCTTGTTCCAGCCAGTCTTCCACCACCGGGGCCAGGGGCCCGTCGTGGCGGGCCAGTAGCAGTTCTTTGCGCTCTTTCAGGGTGTTATCCAGTTGTTGGGCTTCTAACCAAAGGCTTTTTTCGAGATGGAACCGGCCATCTTCGCCCAAGACCCCCACCAGGGGGAGGATCTGGCGCTGGTAAGGGAGCAAGGGGTCCCGGGTGGGCTGGAAGGTGAGGGTTTCATCAATGATGTAAAAGGCTTCGGTGAGGGAGCGGGGCAGGTAGTAGCGCCGGATATGGCCCAAAAGATACGCGCCCAGGGGATTGATGCGGAAGTAGGTGAGCCCATCGTAGCGGGAGTAGGGGACCACGGGGCGTTGCCAGCTTTCGGTGGGGGCTTCCAGGAAGGGGGGCGCGTGTTGGGGTTCGGTGTAGGCCAGGTCCAGGGCGCCAAGGCTGCCCAGGATTTCGAAAAGGAGGACCAGGGTGTATCCCCCCTGGACCGCGCGCCAGGGGTCTTTCAGTTCCTGGATGGCCATCTTGCGGCCGTTGGCATCGTCGATGGCGTCCAACGCGGGGTCCACTTCAAAATCGTGTTGCCACAGTTTGAGCGCGGTAAAGAAATCATCCACGCTGAGCCAGGCGTTTTGCGGGCTCCAGGACAGGGTCTCGATGATCTTATCTCGCCGTTCCGAAGGGCGCGTGCGTTGGTCGCTGGGCTTGGTGACGTTGCGCAGATGGTCGAGCCGGTCGATCTCGTCGAAGAGGTCGCTGTGGGTCCAGGCTTCGAAGGCATCCAGGAGCAGGTCCGCGCTGGGGCGAATGAGCCATTCCCACCCCATGGGGGAGAGGAGCAGGGTGGTGTTGTAGCCCGAACGCGGCCCCGGCTTGAGAAGTCCACCGCCCAGGGCAAAACGGACCAGGCCAATGGGCTTGATGGTGTCGTAGGGTTTTTGGATGCTGTCCTCGTCCAGGAAGTCCCCTGCAGCCAGATTGTCCCGAATGGTTTGGATGGTTTCGAAGGTGGGGAGGAAGCGGTCGTTGATGATGATTTTCTTTTGCCCGGCCAGGGCCAGGATGGTGGTGAGGTCTTGCAGCCCGACTTCGGGCCCGGGGCTGCGTTCGAAGCCGATGGATTCGTAGCGGGGTGGGGGCTCGGGG
>JALWZT010000040.1 GCA_027002405.1 Anaerolineae bacterium
CTGCCCCTCCCCCGCCAGCGGGGGAGGGGTGATCGCCCGGAACGGAGGGGCTACGTAAGACTCATCCCCCCTGCAGAAGCGGTCGGGAGGGGGGTCCTCAGTGTACCTCGGTAAGCCAACAGGTTCACTTCATCGCCGGGCGGATGGCGGCTAGCGCCCCCCGACGGCATTCTGTATACCAGAGGCTCGCATCGTCACCCAACACCGGGGGATAATTCCCCCGGCTAGAAACAGCGCCCCTGCGGGGCTAGCCGAATTCATTCGGCGCCGTTTTATAGCCCGGCGACTTCATCGCCGGGCGGGCGTGGCAGACGCGGCCTCCGTCGGCTAAACGACGCCAAATGTCTGAGACACACACCGTGACCACCTACCACCTGCTACCTGTGTCCTATTTTCGTCGTTATGCGGTAAGCCATTGCTCATGGTGACCGTGCCTTCTCTGCGAACTCTATGTTCCCGCCTGGCGTTCTTTGGGATGCACCTCGCGCATCCAACCAACCTCCTCACCCATGGCATGAGGTCAAGAGGTATGATGAACCACCGGCAACTGGGATTACTCATTGTGGCACTAGGCATCCTGTTTCTGATCGGTGGCGCGCTGATCTGGGGAGGCGCGTTCGCCTGGTTCGGGCGTCTCCCTGGGGATATCCGCATCGAAGGCGAGCACACGCGCGTGTACATTCCTATCACCTCCATGCTCCTGCTTTCGTTGGCTCTCAGCCTCCTGCTCAATCTCATCCAACGCCTTTTCTAATCAGTCACCACAAACGGCAACCACAAAGGCTGCTCAGGGCCCCCTTCAAATCGGAACCGGGCCAGGACCGGATCGTGGTCTGTGGCTCTTTGGGGCAGGCTGACGAATTCCGCGTTGGCGTGGATGATGTCGATATCAGGCTGGCGCGTCAGCATGTGCGGACTGACCAGGATGTGGTCCAGGGCCTGGCCGTTGCCCTGGTAAAGATAGGTGTAGCGTTCCTTTTCGGGCAGCCAGGTGATCAGATTGTGGAGCACGCCGTCCTCTTCCATGGTCCGCACCGCCTGGGAAAACCAAAAATCATTGAAATCTCCCAAGACAACCACGTCCGCGAGGGGGTCCAGGGCCAGGATCTCCGCCACGAAATCCTGAACAACCTGCCCCTGGCGACGCCGCTGGACCTGAGAAGGACGACGCGGGGGCTGATATCGGCCAAAAAGAGGATCATCGCCCCCCTTGGAGTTGAAGTGGTTGACGATGACAAACACGGTCTGCCCCCGAAATAGGAACTCCCCGGCCAGGGGTTTGCGGCTGTCTGCCCAGGCAGGATTCTCAGGGTCCACGCGGCCCGGGCTGATGCTGAGCTCAGGCCCGTGGGGGCCGGGGACCACCTGCACCGGGGTCGTGGCATCCCCCCCGGGCCGGTCCACAAAGGTGACGCGGTCGGGCCGGAAAAGGAACCCGACCCGGATGTTGCCTCCGGGCTGGCCGCCATCCATGTTGTTTTGCGGTGGGATCTCGCGGAACGCGTAGGTAGGTCCTCCTGCGGCCGCGATGGCATCCACCAATTTTTGAAAGGTCTGGTCCGCATCCACCACACCGTCATCTCGAGAGCCGGAATTATCCTGAACTTCCTCCACGCCCAGGATATCCGGCGCGAGTAAGTGATGAACGATATCCGAAGCAAGCCCCGCGAACTTTTCATCCGCATTCCTGGGGGCCAGGTTTTCCAGGTTCATGGTCGCGATGCTGAGCGCGTTGGCCGGGGGTAAAGACGCGGTTTCCTCACGCAATGCCCCGGGCTGGACCGGGGGCAGGGGATGGATGTTGAGCAATTTGAAGGCGCCGTAGCTGTAGTCGAGGATGCCCGTGACGGTGCCGGTGAAATAATCGCCCACAGAGACCTTGGGCTCATCTTTGCTGATGACATCATCGAGCAAAAGGCGTTCGGGATTCAAATCATGGGGCCGGACCACCAAAACCCCACGGGAGGCATAAACACCACCCCATGTGCCCCGGTCACCTACGATAGGGAAGGTGCCGAAGCGGTCGGTGGGCCCCACGACCACAGGATCACGAACCTGCACCAACATACCTTCCAGGCTTTCGTAGAAATCCAGGGCATCCTGGGCGGGATCAAACTCGCCCGTGTTGTTCACACTGCCGTTGGCGTCATCTTCGATGACGGTCGTGGGGGGCATGCGGCCCCCTGGACCGAGCAGGATGGCCGTGGGCAGGGCCTGGTTGTGGGCCAGGATGGTCACCCGGTCCTGCTGGATTTCGGTGGTGGCAAGGCCGGTGCGGCTGCCTCGGCCGTAGTATTCCGTGACCATGCCCGTGACCTGCACGGCATCCCCCACCGCCACCGAGGGAGGATCGTTGGTGTACACATAAATCCCTTCCGAGGTGGCAGGGTCTGCGTCCACGTGGGCATCAGCCGTTTGCATGAAGTAGCCATGAGAAAGGACCGCGGTGACAATGCCCGGGACATCGAAGACCGTTTGGCCGCGCCAGGGGGAAAGATGACTTGCAGCCTGGATGTCGTGAATGGCGGGCCGCGGCCGGGCCGGGGTGGCTGTAGGGG
>JALWZT010000041.1 GCA_027002405.1 Anaerolineae bacterium
CGGCGGGCCACCCCGCGCCGATACCGACGAAAATGCCTCGCGGCTAGGGCGGCGTGACTCGTATTCCGTATTGCGTATTGCGTAACGACTGGACGGAATACGGAATACGCAATACGAACCTTTGCCGACTCGCCCAACGTCGGCCTGGCGACTCCTCAGCAACCAGCGATCATTCTATTTTCATAGCAGTCCAACGGCGGGCTCGCCCGCGCCGATACCGAGGAAAACGCCTCGCGGCCAGGCTGGCGGTCCTGAAACGTGATACGTAATGCGTGATGCGTAAGGCTCTCACGTTTTACGTTTCACGCATCACGCCCATTGGTGCCTCGCTCAACGTTGTCCTGATGATCTCAATCCTAATCCTGATCCGAATCCTATTTACAAAGCAGTCCGACGGCGGGCCACCCCGCGCCGATACGGACGAAAATGCCTCGCGGCCAGGGCGGCGTGACTCGTATTCCGTATTGCGTATTGCGTAACGACTGGACGGAATACGGAATACGCAATACGAACCTTTGCCGACTCGCCCAACGTCGGCCTGGCGATTCCTCAGCAACCAGCGATCATTCTATTTTCATAGCAGCGATAGCTCACCGCATAACGACGAAAATGGGAACGCAGATTTGCGCCGATGCAACGCAGATTCACACTGATTACTGGATTTCCTGAAAAAAACATTAACCACGGAGACACAGAGAGCACGGAGAGAGAAAAAGATAAGGTTTGGAGAGGATTTTCTCCGTGAACCCCCTTTATTTTTCTCTGTGTCCTCCGTGTCTCCGTGGTGAAAAACCTTTTTGCAGTGCATCCAAAACTGATTACTGATTACTGATCACTGATTACTTTCTTCCTTCACGCCTCCTTTCGCAAAACAACAATCCTCAATCCTAATCCTCAATCCTAATCCTGTTCCTAATCCTACCGGGACGCGACATATTCTCGCTTCATCCGCCACAGCACGTAGCCCACGATGAGGAGGATGGCAAGGATGATCACCGCAACGCCTAGGGGCGTCCAGGGGATCTCCAGGGACTTGGGGGCCGGAGGTGGAGGTTCCTCCAGAGAGGTCTCCTCCAGAGGTTGGGCGTGGGGCACTATTTTGATCTGGAGAGGCTTGGGTTGGCCTGCTTCGGGCGAGGAGAGGGAGGTCAGCAGGGCCACGTCCTCGTCGCTATACCCCAATGCGGCGAAGTCCAGCCGCCCGTCAGAAATGTGACATTCCTGGCAGGTCACAGCTTCCTCCGCGGGCAGGATGCCGTGGCTGAGCTGCAAGGGGATCTGGAAAGTCTTGGGTTGCCAGGAACCGCTGTAAGCCATGCCCGCGGCCTGGGCCCCGGCCACGATGGCCTTTTCCAGATCGCCCGTCTTGTAGAACACGCCCAGCTTGAGGGGAATGGGCTTGCCAGAGGCTGCGTCCACCGGCGCCGTGGCCTGGAAGAGCTTGAAGGGCTGGAGTTTGGCATTGGGGTCGTCGAAGCTGCCGGGCCATTGACCGGGCTTGAGCCGACCGCCGTTGTACCATTTGGCGATGGGATCGACGCTGTTGGGCGGGGCCACTTCGTCCACAGGCCCGTAAAGCTCCTTGATGGGGTCGTAGACCGGCTCCGCGGTCCAGTCCCGCTTCATCAGCCCACCCGTGCTGCGAATGTGACACATGCGGCAGTCCAGACGGCTGTGCTTCTTGTTGAGGAGGGGATTGTCGTGAGGCGCGTCCGTGTGGCAGGATTCGCAAGTCAGGCGTTCTTCGTAATCTCGACTCCACAGGGTGGGCGCGTAGCCATAGACTTTGTGGTCCTGGCCATGATGACAATCCACGCAGACCATGCCATTATCCGCGTGGACGTCGCCGGTGGCCTCATCCGCGTGTTTGTCGGCCACGGGCGCGAAATCGACCCCGCGTTTGAAGAGCTTGCCTCCGCCCGCGTTGAGGTGGCATCGCAGGCAGGCTTCGGCCGTGGGTTTGGCCGCGCTACGGGCTGCGGCCAGGCTTGTATCGCCGGGCAACACCCAGTTGCCATCCTCATCCTTTTCTGGATAGCGGACGTTCATGTCATAGACTTCGGCGTGGCAGATGAGGCAGTCGATTTTGGCTTTGGCTTCGGGGGATTTGGCTGCGGGCGTGCCGGGCATAGGCCCGCCGCCCACATGGCAACGACCGCACCCCCCCGCGATCCGCATATCGGGATTGAGGATGCCCAGCCAGTTAATGCGGGCCATGGAGCCGGGCAGAGGGCTGTAATGGTCCATCTTCTCTTCCCAGGTGTAATGCACCGAGTGCATCACCTGGTCGGCTGCGTCCAGATGGCAGGTTTCGCAGGTTTCGGGGCCCGTGTAAGCCTCGATATATTGATGCTCAGGCGGCGGATCGGCCCAGGCCAGGGCGGGCGTCAGCAGGATGAGCAGCAGCGCCATGAGCATCCCCACTCGCCACCTGCCACTTGCTACTTGCCACTTGCATTGCTTTTTCATCGCTGCGACACCTCCTTGGCGGGTTGATGACAGGTCGCGCATTCGGTCACATCGTATTCCATATGATCCAGTGGTGCCGGATCGATATAACCGAAGGACCCGTGACAGGCGTTGCAGTCGGCCCGGGCCTCATCCACAGGATGAGAGGAGACAGGCATAGGGGTGGGGAGTTGGAGTGCCCGTTGTTTGGGAGTCTCTTTTGCCATCTCGGCCGCGGGTGTGGCCGTGGGCAAACCGGGCGGTTTGGCGGGCAGATAAGCTTCTTTGACAGGGGCCGGCGGCAGGGTGGTGATGGCAGTCTGCTCGGTGAAGTAATAGTAAGTGGTAATGAGGAGCAGAATGGACACCAGACCGGCCAGGGGCAGATAGAGTACGGCCCGACGCCAGCGTTCTTGGCCCGGAGGCAGGGGCGGGGGCCATTGGCCCGATTCGATGCGCTTCAGCTCCAGCGCGTGTTCCTCCTCCATCTCCTCCAGGGTGATGCGGCCCGTGAACATGCTCTTGTTGAAATGCTTGATATGCACATGCCACGCGTGCCAGATGAGGATGGAGAGCACCGCGAGGATGGCTTCGTAGCCATGGGCCATCTTGGCCGCGGGAATGAACTCGCCGGGGAGGATGCGGGTGGTGAGGACGGGATTCCATAGCATATAGCCGCTGATGGCCATGACCAGCGTGCCCCAAACCACGGCCCAATACTCGATCTTCTCACCGAAATTGTAACGGTCCATCTCGGGACGCTGCTCGCTGAGGCCCAGGTTGTACTTGAACAAACCCATGGCGTCGCGCACGTCTTTCAGGCTGGGCAACATGCTCAGCGGGCGTTTGAGCACGTAGATCTTGTAGCCCACGTAGAACACATGGAAGATGGAGAGGAGGATGAGCACGATGGCCGAGATGTGGTGAATCGTGCGGGTGTTTTCGATGCCTCCCAGCAGACGGATGATGCCCAGGGAGAGACCGTTATCCGGGAATTTTTGCACCAGGCCGGTGATGGCGAGCAGGGTGAAGGAGAGCAGGAGGAGGAAATGCTCGCTACGCTCGATGGGGCCAAAGCGGATGATGGTTCGCATTTTCTTACGCATGATCTTCACCTCCTCCGGGCTCGTCATTGGCTTCTCCCTCGGGCTTCT
The DNA here is from genome assembly GCA_027002405.1 of Anaerolineae bacterium. Classification (GTDB taxonomy): domain Bacteria; phylum Chloroflexota; class Anaerolineae; order J102; family J102; genus M2005. The sequence goes on from JALWZT010000041.1 coordinate 3,603, forward strand.
TTTTGCGGGAGAATTTGTCCTTGAGAGTGCGGAAGATATCCGTGCCTACGAAGATGGCGAAGAAGCCCAGGGTGACAGGGATGACCAGCCAGTAGAACCACTGCACCGCAGTGACGATGGGATAGCGCTTCCAGTTGGGGCGATAGTGGCCCAACCAGCTCTTGGTGAAGTTTTCGTTGGCGTCGGGATGGCAGCGCTGGCAGGTTTTCACCAGGTTGGCGCTCATGACGCTGGAGTTGACGTCGGTGGGCGGCAGGATGCGATGGGCGCCGTGGCAGTCGCTGCATACGGCCTTGTTGGTATAGACGCCGGGTTCTGTTTCTTCGAAGATCTGTACGGTTGTGCCGTGGAAGTCGGCCACATAAGTGTCGAAGACATCGGTGGAGATATCGTATTGGGCCATCAGCTCCTCATCCGCATGGCACTGCCCGCATAGATCGGGCGATTTCAGGCGGAATTCGGCGCTGCGGGGGTCCTCGATCTTGTGGGCGGGATGGCAGTTGCTGCACACGGGGACGTCGGGATTGCCCTTCAACGCCTCCTGGCCGTGCACCGAGAGCTTGTACTGGTCCGCGATGGTGCGGTGGCATTGGGCGCAGGCATCCACCTGATCCATGCGATCCACCTCATGCTTTTCCGGGTCCACCCAGAAGACGTCGTGGTTGCCGTGGCAGTCGGCGCAACTGGCGGCTTCGAACTTGCCCGCGGCAATCAGGCGGGCGTGGACACTGTTCTGCCGATCGGTAGCCTGATCCTCATGGCAATTGCCGCACACCAGGCTCAGCTTGAGCTGCCAGGTGCGATAATCCACGTCGGGGAAGGGGGGGTGGGGGTAGCCGTCCAGATCGTTGTGACAATCCACACAGCGCACCTCCTCCGACGCGTCTTTGCCATGAGCGGAACGGGCCAGGATGCCCGGGTCCACGCTGAGGGGCAGGACTTCTTTGGAGGGTAACACCATGCTCAATCCCGGCTCCTCATGGCACACCAGGCATTGCTCGTTGGTGGGGCGGTCGGGATCGGGGCCACCCTGCGCGTGGGCGATGGAGGGAAGCAGGATCAGGATTAGGATTAGGATTGGGAGTAAGGTCCCCTGCATCCTGAACACTGAACACTGAACACTGAACACTTTCCTCATGATCCTCCCTCCTCCACAGGCTGGGGGATGTCCTCAGGCGCGACGATGACCGGGGCATTGGCGGCCCGTTCGTCGGGAGCGACATCCTGTTCGGTGAGGAAGAGATCATCCTGCCCATGACAATTGTTGCAGGTTTCGTTTTGGGGCGTGATGCGACGCATGTTGTGGGGTGTGGTAAACTTCCAGGTGGGCAGGTTGTCGAAATCGGGCAGGAGATTGTCGCCGTAATAGGCGAACAGGTCCTTATTGGTGGGAGCATGCCGTAGCAACACCCAATCCCATGGGCGCCGTTCGCTTTTGATGGGATTGTGGCCGATTTTGAAGGTCATCTGCGAGGGCTCGCTGGCGAAATACTTGATGCCCTTTTCGTCGATGCCCGTATGACAGCCAAAGCAGCTCTTGTACTCCCCCGCGGCGTGGCAGGTCTGGCAGGCCATTTTCTCCAGATGCTCCTGGTCATGCTGGTCGATGCCATCGCCCGGCTTCACGTCCTCGTGGCATTGGATGCACGTGGGCGCGGTGGGGTCCTCGTAGCGGGTGCCCCCGTGACTGCCGTTGTGATAGGCCGCATCGTCGGTGTGGCAGTCACTGCAAAGCATCCCCTCCTTCTCCCAATGAATGTCGGGCGGGATGCCTTCGTGGCCCCCTTTGTAATCATCGGCGATGCGGGTGCTGTGGCAGCCGCCGCAGGTCTGCCAGATGGAAGCGGTCTTTTTGAAGAGATGCCCGGCGAGCAATCCGCCGCCCAGGGCCGAAGGTCGGCTCACATGGCAGTCGCTACAATCTGCGTGGCAGCCCGTGCAATGGTTGGAATAGGCGGTGATGAAGGTGGGGTCCGTGAAATCGCCGCCGCGGTGAGCCAGCACCTCCTGATAGCCGGTCTGCAAACGGTGGATATTGGTTTGGGCGGCCTGGGCGTAGTCCACGTGGCATTTGCCGCAGGTGGCCGCGGGATTCGCGCCCACTTTCTTGACCATGCCCTCATGGGCCGCGTCCTTGTCGTCCGTGTCGGGCTGACCGCCATGACATTCGATGCAACCAACCTCTGCGTGCACGTCTTTTTCCAGGAATTTGTCCTTAATCAGGACTTTTTGCCATACCTCCAACGGAGGCAAGCCGCCTGCTCACCCTTCGCCGGAGGCTTTTTCCGATTTCACTTCCTCCGGCTCTCTGGCGAGTTTCTTGAGCTTCTTTTTGTCGGTGTGGCAGGCGATGCAGTTATCCGAAGAAGGCGTATCCGCCACGAGAGAATGCCCCCCTGTTTCATCCAGAGCGCTGCCAGGACCTGACGTGAGACCAGGGTGCGAAAAGGATGACCTTTCACGTTTCACGTTTGACGAAAGGGGTGTGTTCGCCTCCGGTGCGATGCTGGCTGCCCGCTGCCCGGCATGGACAGGCGTGGCCCAGGCGGGCGGGCGCATGACCAGAACCGCCAGGATGATGAGTGCCGCCCCAGCAAGCAGCCACAGGAATGATGTTTTCTTCATGCCTCGTTCCTCCGGAGTAGGATCAGGATCGGGATTAGGATTGGGATTGGGGATTCGGGAACAGTCATCATGAGCGATAGCTCACCGCATCACGACGAAATAGGACACAGGTTGCAGGTTTGCAAGTGGCAAGTGGCAGGTGGAGAGAACGTAGATTGACGCAGATAATCTTTCACCACAAAAGGACACAAGGAGCACAAAGACACCAAGAAACAGCCAACCCACTGAACACTGAACACTGGATGACTGATCCCTGACTCCCCTGCGGCAAGGTTACTTACCGCAGAGAACGCAGAGGACGCAGAGTCAACTGAACACTGATTACTCTATTTCCAAAGCAGTCCGACGGCGGGCCACCCCGCGCCGATACCGACGAAAATGCCTCGCGGCCAGGGCGGCGTGACTCGTATTCCGTATTGCGTATTGCGTAACGACTGGACGGAATACGGAATACGGAATACGCAATACGAACCTTTGCCGACTCGCCCAACGTCGGCCTGGCGATCCTTCCGCGGCCGACGATCATGCTATTTTCAGAGCGGGATTGGGGATCCACGCGGCGGCGAATCCCCAATCCTGATTTTTACCCAACCTTACTTCTCCACCGGATAGTCGTGAGCGTGTTTTTCGGGGTTGAAGCGTTTGACGAAGACATCGGGGTCCGTGGTCCAACTGCCCATGCCGAAGAGGAGAACGCTGGCATCATAGCCCAGGTCGTTGAGGGCCGCAGCCACCCAGCCCGCGGCCTGGCCCGTGTAGCACACGGTGACGATGGGGCGGTCGGGGTCGATCTTGCTCAGCATCTCCTCGGTGAAGAGCTCTTTGGGGTTGGCCCAGACCGCGCCGGGGATGTGGCCCTTTTCGTAGTCCTCTTTGGCCCGCACAGAGATGATCAGAGGATCGTTGTCGGGATCGCCGTCGTTCAGGTTTTCGTAGAGCTCGTCGGCCTTGATGTAGTTGGGGCCATCGCCCAACCAGGCCGCGGCCGCGGCCACCGGGTCGGCACCGGGGGGCTCGGGCAGGTCGTAGGTCTCATCGCCCCAGGTTCCCGGTTCCGTGGTGGTGGGATAATCGTGTGCGTGCTTTTCGGGGTTGAAGCGCTTGACAAAGACCTCGGGGTCCGTGGTCCAACTGCTCATGCCGAAGAGCAGGGTCTTGGCGTCGTAGCCCGCGATCTCCAGGGCCGAGGCGGCCTGGGAAGCGGTTTGGCCGGTGTAGCACACCACCACGATCTCCTTGTCCTCGGGCAGGGTGGCGAGGAAGTCGGGGTCGAAGAGTTTGGTGACGCTGACGTTGACCGCGCCCTTGATGTGACCTTTGGCATAATCTTCGGGCGCCCGCACGGAGAGGATGAAGGGATCGTTGTCGGGATCGCCGTCGTTCAGGTTCTCGTAGAGCGCGTCCGCCTTGATGAAGTCCAGGCCATCGCTCATGGCCTCCTGCACCGCGGGCAGCAAGGCGTTGCCACCGCCCATGCCCTTTTCCACGGGATAATCATGGGCGTGCTTTTCGGGGTTGAAGCGCTTGACGAAGACCTCGGGGTCGGTGGTCCAGCTGCTCATGCCGAAGAGCAACACCTTGGCGTCGTAGCCCAGTTCGTTCAGGCCCACGGCCACATGGCTGGCGGCCTGGCCGGTGTAGCACACCACCACGATCTCTCGATCAGGATCGATCTTGGCCAGCATATCCGGCGTAAAGAGTTCGCCGGGCTTGGTCCAGACCGCACCGGGGATATGGCCCTTCTCGTAGTCCTCCTTAGCCCGGACGGAAATAATGAGGGGATCGTTGTCGGGGTCGCCATCATTCAGATTCTCGTAGAGCGCGTCGGCCTTGATGTAGCGAGGTCCATCTTTGAGCACCGCGTAGGCCGCGTCCACCGGGGTATCGCCCGCGGGATCGGGCAGATCGTAGGTCTCGTCGGGCCAGGCATTGACCTCTTTCTCCACCGGGTAGTCATGAGCATGCTTTTCGGGGTTGAAGCGCTTGACAAAGACCTCGGGGTCGGTGGTCCAACTACTCATGCCAAAGAGCAGAGTATAGGCATCATAGCCGGCCATGTTCAGGGCGGCAGTGGCCCAGGAAGCGGTCTGGCCGGTGTAGCAGACCACGACGATCTCCTTGTCCTCGGGAATAGTAGAGAGGAAGTCGGGATCGAAAAGCTGCTTGATGCTTACATTCACTGCGCCGGGAATGTGGCCCTTGGCGTAATCTTCGGGCGCCCGCACCGAGATGATGAAGGGATCGTTATCGGGGTCGCCGTCGTTGAGGTTCTCGTAGAGGGCGTCCGCCTTGATGAATTTGAGTCCGCCGCTGTAGTAGTCCTCCGCGGCCATGAGCACCTGGTTTTCGGGCTTGGGCGTGGGGGTGGGCGGTACCGGGG
>JALWZT010000042.1 GCA_027002405.1 Anaerolineae bacterium
GGGTAGGAGTAGGGGTGGGCGTGGCGGACGCAGTGGGCGTGGGGGTGGCCGTGGCCGTGGGAGAAGGGCTCGGGCTGGGCCCGGGCGTGGGCGAGAGGGGTTCGCAGCCTTGCAAGGCCTGTTGCGGCCCCTCGCTCCACAGCAGGCTCACATCATCCACATACATGGCCGAAAGCCCCTTTTCGCCATCGTTTTTGACCCCGAAATGAAGGGTGATGGTCTGCCCCGCGTAGCGACTCAGGTCGAAGCTGCATTGTTGCCAGGATTGGGTGTGGCCTCCCGAAAGGCTCCACAGGGTCTCGTACCCGTTCTGGTCATCTTGGATGAGGAGGTATTGGCGATCGTTGGCATCGGCCGGCACGCTGCGCAGCAGGACGGCCCAGCGCAAGACCAGGGAGCCCTGGGGAGGCAGGGCCGGGATGGTCACGGTCTGGCGCATGGAGGAGAAGGCGAACCGGTTGGGGCCCTCGGTCAGCCCCATGCGGGCGCTGCGTTGGGGACTGAGATAATGGTCGGTGGTGTAGCCCCCCGGGGCCGCGGTGACCGGAAAGACCCAGCCCTGGTTGCTTTCCATATCGCCATTGATGATCAGGTCTACGGTACGGGGCGTGGCCCGGGCCGTGAAAAGGGGGAAGCCCATGAGCAGGGCCAGGAGCATGCCCAGGAGGCGAGATCGATTGGGGGACATGATGGATCGGCAACAGTCGCCATGAGCGATGGCTCACCACAATTGCAAGTGGCAGGTTTGCAGGTGAAGGGAACGCAGATTGACGCAGATGCGACGTAGATGTTCGTCATGCTGAGCGACCGGAGGGAGCGAAGCATCTAGCGAGCGAAGCGAGCGCCATGCCCTGTTTTTTGCGCTTCGCTAGATTCCTCGGTCGCTGCGCTCCCTCGGAATGACGTCGCACGGCTCTACTGAACACTGCTTTGAAAATAGCATGTTCGTCGGTTGCGGAAGGATCGCCAGGCCTACGTTGGGCGAGGCAGCAATGGGCGTGATGCGTGAAACGTGAAACGTGACGACCTTACGCATCACGCATTACGTTTCACGGCCTGCCAGCCTGACTGCGAGGCGTTTTCCTCGGTATCGGCGAGCCGCCGCTCGTGGCGACTGCTTACTGATAACTGATAACTGATCACTGATTACTATCTCCAGGCGGGTACACCCAGCTTTGGAACAGGGGGGAAAGGTCACACTGGCAGGCTTTTTCCGCCACCTGTTGCAGGCCCTGAGAGGTGGCGATATCCCACGCGAAGGTATGGTAGTAGTCTTTCTGGAAGGTGGCAAACGCGTCGTCGCCCATGCGCTGGCGCAAGGTATCAAAGAACAGGCCCCCACGCCCATAGATGATGCCGCTGTATTCGGCTTCGTCGTACGCGGAAACAGGGAGGTCCAAAGGGATGTCCGCGTCGTCGATGTAGTCCCATCGAAGTTGAAATTCATCCATTTCCCGCTGATAGCCCGCCTGCCCCTGCATGGCCTGGAAGTAGAGCAAGGTGTTGTATTGGGTCAGGGATTCATCCAGCCAGGGGTGATGGATCTGGTCGTTGCCCACCACCCCGTAGTACCATTGGTGTCCCACTTCATGCGCGGTCGCGGTTTCGAAAAAGGGCTGAGAAAGGTCGTAAAGGCTGAGGGCAATAACCACCAGCCCCGGGTATTCCACCCCGCCCGCGGTGGTGGGGGTGCCCATGACATCCATCTCGGTGTAGGGATAGATGTCGTACAAATCATTGAAAACCTGGAGCGCATGCTTCGCCACATCCAGAACGTATTGGTTTTCCTCTTTTAGCTCGGCCGGTGCGTACGCGCGCACCACCGTGTCCCCCATCTGCTCTTCGATGACCTGGTAGCGAGAGCTGGCAGCCAGGAAGAAATCGCGCATGGGCCCGGCCGCGTAGGTGAGGACCTGGCGGTCCCCTTGTTCTTGCCGAGAAAGCAAGACCCCCGAAGCCTGAACTTTGACTTCCGCGGGAAGATCGGCCCTGACCAGATAGTAGGCCACATCGCTGTAGGTGACATCGCCATAAGGGGGCGGCACATCATCGTACCAGCCTATCTCTTCATCATAGGCCGGGATCATGGGGTAGGCATGGGCCAGCGCCAGGACATCCTCCATGGTAGCCAGAACCGCGTAGTTGGCTCCCGCGGTGGTGGGGATTTCCACCTGGTAGGTCATGCTGATTACCACGCTCTGACCCGGTTCCAGGGGCGCGGGCATGGCCACCCACAAGTCGCTGTTCTGCTCTTCCAGCAAGGTTTTGGTGGTACGACCATTGACCTTGACCTGATCCACGGTCATATGGCCCCCCAGGATGTTGGGCAGCAAGCGGAAGAGGACCTCATTCAGGGGGGCTTTTTCGGCGTTGGTATAGCGCACCTCCATGCGGCCCTCCAGCCGGGTCATGTCCTGGTTGAGGGTGAAATCGAGATGATACACGCTGGCCTGGGGGCGCTGGGTCAAGAGGGCCTGGGCCTGGGGAATGAGCCCGGACGCGAAGGGGGTGCGGTCATCCCAGGGGATGGTGAACAGGGTGGGGTGGGGCAGGGATG
>JALWZT010000043.1 GCA_027002405.1 Anaerolineae bacterium
AGGGGCGCTGTTTTTTAGCCGGGGGAATTATCCCCCGGTGTTTGGGGACGATGCGGGCCTGTGGCATACGGAATGCCGTCGGGGGTGCGCTAGCCGCCACCCGCCCGGCGATGAAGTCGCCGGGCTACAGAACGGCGCCGGATGATGAACGTTTACAAAACAATCTGGTAATAGAATGAGGCCTATGACCCGTTTAATTTGTAAAACTCCATAATCCGGCTAAGCCCCGAAGGGGCGCTGTTTTTTAGCCGGGGGAATTATCCCCCGGTGTTAGGGGACGACGCGAGCCTCTGGCATACAGAATGCCGTCGGGGGTGCGCTAGCCGCCACCCGCCCGGCGATGAAGTGAACCTGTTGGCTTACTGAGGTACGCTGAAGATACCCCCTCTCGACCGCTTCGGCAGGAGGGGATGAGTCTTACGTAGCCCCTCCGTTCCGGGCGATCACCCCTCCCCGCTTGCGGGGGAAGGGCAAGGGTGGGGGCCGAACGGTCGGACCACCGCCCCTGCCAGATTGCCCGGCAACCCGCTTGAGGTTTGCCAACAGTCTCGTTCAGCCTCGGGCGCCAAGGAACGGCGTCGGATGAGGAATGTGGCCGAATTCAATCGCTCATCATGGCGTCTACCACGCTTCATCCCCCGGCGCTACTGAACACTGATTACTGATGACTGATCACTGATTACTCCATTTACGGGTCACTCATCTCACTCCGCTGACTACTTCAACATGGGCATCCAAATGCCCTTTTCTTTGGCCGTGCGGATGGCGATGTCGTAGCCCGCGTCCGCATGGCGCACTACCCCCGTGCCCGGGTCCGTAGTCAGCACCCGCTGCAGCCGCCGCGCGGCCTCGGGCGTACCATCGGCCACGATGACCATGCCCGCGTGCTGGCTGTACCCCATGCCCACGCCACCGCCGTGGTGGAAGCTGACCCAGGTGGCGCCGCCCACCGCGTTGATCAACGCGTTGAGGATGGGCCAGTCGCTGATGGGATCGGAGCCATCCAGCATGCCCTCGGTCTCCCGGTTGGGGCTGGCCACCGAGCCCGCGTCCAGGTGGTCGCGGCCGATGACGATGGGCGCGGACACCTCACCGCTGGCCACCAGCTCGTTGAACTTGAGCCCGGCCTTGGCCCGATCCCCGTAGCCCAGCCAGCAGATGCGGGAGGGCAGGCCCTGGAATTTCACCTTCTTCTGGGCCATCTTGATCCACCGCACCAGATGATGGTCCTCGGGGAAGAGTTCGATGATGGCTTCGTCGGTGCGGTAGATGTCCTTGGGGTCGCCGGAAAGGGCCACCCAGCGGAAGGGGCCTTTGCCTTCGCAGAAGAGGGGACGGATGTACGCGGGCACAAAGCCGGGGTAGTCGAAGGCATGGGTCACCCCGGCATCATAGGCCATCTGGCGCAGGTTGTTGCCGTAGTCGAAAACCACCGCGCCCCGCTCCTGGAAGGTGAGCATGGCCTCCACATGCCGGGCCATGGATTCCATGGCCAGTTTCTTGAATTTTTCAGGATCGCTTTGGCGCAGGGCCAAGGCCTCGTCGAAGTCCATGCCCGCGGGGTAGTAGTAGAGGGGATCGTGGGCGCTGGTCTGGTCGGTGACCACGTCCGGGGTGATACCGCGGCGCACCAATTCGGGCAGGACCTCGGCCGTGTTGCCCAGCAGGCCGATGGAAAGAGGCTCCTCCTTCTCCAGGGCCTGATCCACCAGGCGCAGCGCGTCGTCCAGGTCCTCGGCCACGGTGTCCAGATACGCGGTCTCCAGCCGGCGCTGGATGCGATGGGGATCGATCTCCACGATGAGGCCCACGCCCTCGTTCATGGTGATGGCCAGGGGCTGGGCCCCGCCCATCTCGCCCAGGCCACCGGTGAGCACGAATTTGCCTTTGAGGGAATGCCATCCGTTCTGGGTGGCCAGGGAGGCCAGGGTCTCGTAGGTGCCCTGGAGGATGCCCTGGGTGCCGATGTAGATCCACGAGCCCGCGGTCATCTGGCCGTACATGATCAGGCCTTTGGCCTCCAGCTCATCGAACACCTCCCAGGTGGCCCACTTGGGCGCCAGGTTCGAGTTGGCGATGATGACCCGGGGCGCGTCCTCGTGGGTTTTGAACACAGCCACAGGCTTGCCCGACTGGATGAGCAGGGTGTCGTCCACATCCATCTTGCGCAGGGTGTCGAGGATGGCATCGAAGCTGGCCCAATCTCGGGCTGCTTTGCCCCGACCGCCATAGACGATGAGGTTTTCGGGATCGCCCGCGACCTCGGGGTCGAGATTGTGCTGGATCATGCGATAGGGTGCTTCCAGCAGCCAGTTTTTGCAATGGAGTTGGGTCCCCGTGGGGGGATGGATCACGCGTGCCATGAGATTGTCTCCTGTTTTGAAAATAGGACTCGGATCAGGATTAGGATTGAGGTCGTCAGGCCGACGTTGAGCGAGGCAGTAGCGGACGTGATGCGTGAAACGTAAAACGTGAGAGCCTTACGCATCACGCATTACGCATCACGTGCTCGGCTTCCCGCGCCAACGTGGCCGCGAGATGTTTTCATCCGTATCGG
>JALWZT010000044.1 GCA_027002405.1 Anaerolineae bacterium
TGCTATGAGAGGGTACGTGTATAGGTATACATTTATCACGTCTTTTTGTCAAGGTTACCCCCATTTTCCTCTTTAGTCAAGTGGCCGCTAATTTGCGCCAAAATTAGGTCGGAGGTCTGCGCAGACCCTCCGAGGTCTCATGCTCACCTGCCACGTGCCACCTGCAAACCTGCAAACTGTGTCCCCATGGCGCTCGCTTCGCTCGCTAGATGCCCTTCGATTCCTCAGGGCAGGCTTTTGCTCCCTCCGGTCGCTCAGCATGACGAACATCTGCGCAAATCTGCGTCCTCTTTTCTCGTAAAACCAATCCCCATTACCCAATCCCCAATATCCAACCCCCAATACCCACCCTGACCATCCATGAGCGCACATCCTCATCTTTATCCCACCATTTTGGCCGGGGGCGTGGGCAGTCGGCTATGGCCCCGGAGTCGTAAAAGCGCGCCAAAGCAATTTCTGGACCTCACGGGCAATGGCCGGAGCATGCTGCAAGAAGCATATGATCGCATGCGCCCTCTGGTTCCTCCAGAGCAGATTTTCATCATCACCAATCAGGAATATGTGCCCATGGTCCAGGCCCAACTGCCTGAGCTCCCCACCGAAAACATCATCGGGGAGCCCGAAGCCCGAGGTTCGGCCGCGGCCATTGGCCTGGGCGCAATTCACCTGTTGAACCGAGACCCGGACGCGGTGATGGCTGTGCTCACCGCGGACCATCTCATCCGCAAGCCCCAGACCCTACGCGATGTGTTGGTGGGAGGCGCGGAACTGGCTCAGGAAAGGGAGCTCATCACCTTGGGCATCCAACCGACCTATCCCGAAACCGGATACGGTTACATCGAGATGGGGGATTTCTTGGGCCGGTACTATGGCATGGACGCGTATCGCGTGCGCAGTTTTCGCGAAAAGCCGGATCTGGCCACCGCGGAAGCTTTCCTGCGCGCGGGGCATTTTGTCTGGAACAGCGGCATGTTTGTTTGGCGGGCCGATGTGATCATAGCCCAATTCCAGCGTTTCTTACCCGACCTTTACCAAGCCCTCCGCCAGATTCAATCCGCGTTAGGCACCCCGCGCGAAAAAGACGCGTTCCAGCAATTCTGGATGCCCCTTGAAGGCAATGTGACCATCGACTATGGGGTCATGGAAAAAGCCGACCGGGTGGCTGTCTTCCCGGTGGACCTGGGCTGGAATGATGTGGGGTCCTGGGCAGCCCTGTTGGAAGTGCTGCCCAAGGACGAGGATGGCAATGTGATTCAGGCCCGGCACGTGCATCACGAAAGCAACCATGTGTTGGCCTTTAGCAAGGATCGGCTGATCGCCACCATTGGTTTGCAAGATATGATTGTGGTGGATACCGACGACGCGATCCTGGTCATGCCCGCGGACCGGGCCCAGGATGTGAAGAAGATCATTCAAAGCCTGAAGGATAACGGCTGGCACGAATACCTGGAATAGGGCTCTGGATTCACTGAAAAAACACGGAGACACGGAGCACACAGAGAAAAGGTCGGAGGTAGCAGGTGGCAAGTGAACTACTTGCAAACCTGCCACTTGCATACTTGCCACTTTTCCTTCTCTGCGCCCTCTCCCCCCGATGCTCGGGGGAGCCGGAGGGGAGCTGTGTTTCCGTGGTCAAGTGATCCAGCCTAATCCCAGGGCAGCCAATTTTTCGGGGGTGGGGGTGCCCTGCTCATCCCACCCGGCCATTTCGTAATACCAGGCCATGGCTTGGGCCATCTCTTCTCGCGTCCGGGCCAGGCCGTGGGTAGGGCCGCCTTTCAGGGGTTTGAAGATTTTTTCAGGCAAGGTATCTTCGGCCTGGGTGAACCCTTCGCGCGCGTTGAAGGCCCGAAGCATGGTCAACACCCGGTCCCCGATTTCCTGAATTTCGGGGATGGTGATCTCCCAACCGGTGGTAAGGCGGATCATCTCGGCCAACTGGTCGGGGCCGTAGAGCTGCCAGGCCGGGCCGAAGACGAATTTGCAAATCCCAAACGCGTTGATGGCCATGGAAAACTTTTGGGTTTCCAGCGCGAAGGCCACCTTGTCTCGATTCAAGACCATCTGTGGCTGCGGTTCCCCCAGGCCCAACATGGCGAGGCGTTCGGGATAAGAGGGCCACACGGGATCATGTTCGCTGGATTCATGGTCCGCGCCGAAGGGATTCACCGCGTACACCAGGCCCAGGGCGGGTTTCACCTGGGGCATGTGCGCGGGAAGTTCCTGTTTCTTCACGGTCATGGTCAAAGCCTGGGCCTTTTCGCCAAAATGGGCCGCGGCCCGGGCCGATCCTTCGGCCAATAGATCCCCAAATCCCTCTCGCCTGGCGATTTGTTCCACCATCTGCAACATGGCTTCCACATTGCCGAAGGTCAAACACACCCCGCCCGTATCCTCTCGGGTGATGTATCCATGCTCAAAAGCATCCATGGCCCAGGCGATGGTGGCGCCACAAGAGATGGTATCCAGCCCATACATGTTGCACAACTGGTTGGCGTAGGCGATGGCTTCCAGGTCGTGGACCATGGCAAAGGAACCGAAGGTGGCGATGGTTTCATATTCGGGCCCGCCGTAGATGGGGTCCACCTGATATCGGTTCTGCACTTCCACCACCCGTTTGCAGCGGATGGTGCATGCATAGCAGGTATCTCGTTCCTTAAGAATGGTTTCGGCCATGCGATGGCCCGAAATTTCGGGGGCACACGCGAAATAGCCGCTATCCCAATGATGAGTGGGGATATCCCCTTTGCGCTGATGACCCAACACCCCGCCCGAGGTGCCCAACAGGCCCATGCCGTACACGTCTGAATCAGGGAAAACCTCCGCGCCCCATCGTGCCAGACGGTTTAGCTCCTTGGGGTGGGCGAAACGGGCGTTGCGACGGTTGCCTCGTACCACCACGGCTTTGAGATTTTTGCTCCCCATGACCGCGCCCATGCCCGTGCGGCCATTGGCCCGGTTGGCCATGTTCATGATGGCTGCAAAACGGACCAGGTTTTCCCCTGCCGGGCCGATCTGGGCGATCTGAATGCGAGGATCCCCCAGTTCTTCGCGCAACATGGCTTCCACCTGGCCCGTCACCTGTCCCCACAGATGAGAGGCATCCCGCAGCTCGACCTGACCATCTTTGACCCACAGATAGACCGGCCGGGGGGCTTTGCCATGAAACACGAACGCGTCAAATCCTGCGAACTTCATCTCCGCGGGGAAAAAGCCCCCGGCCTGGGAATCCCCCACGGCCCCGGTGAGGGGGGACTTGGCCGTGACATTCACCCGACTCTGGCCCGAAATCGGGGCGCCCGTGGGCCCGCTGATGGCAAAAACCAGGGTGTTTTCCGGGCTTAGGGGGTCCACCCCCGGCCGGGTGTGGCGGAGCAGATAATACGCGCCCAGGCCGGCGCCGCCCGCGTAGGTGCGATAAAAGGCTTCGGAGGGTTCTTTGATTTCGAAACGACCTTCATCCAGGTAGACATGCAGGATTTTCCCTGCGTATCCGTAAAGCATAGGCGTCTCCTTTGAAAGATTTGTTTCATTTGGGTGCGTCCTAAATGAGTTGGCGCCAGCCTCCTATCCGAGTGAACTCGGACTCTTTAGGCGCTTCGCGCCGACGGTCGACCTCCGTCGACCGGACGACTGGACGGCGAAGGCCGTCCATTGGCCATAGGCCTTAAGTGTCCGACTTCAGTCGGTGAGTACAGCCTCAACCGAAATAGGACGCACCCGTTTCATTTTAACAGAAGACGGAGCAATCTGCCAGACCCTTCGTTTTTGACACATATCCTATGATTGCCTTACAATGTTTAAGTTAACCGCCCGGCCTTAAACCCAGGCCTGCAGGCGGTTCTTTTTGGACCGCTGCTTTGTAAATAGGATTCGGATCAGGATTAGGATTGCGAATCGCCAGGTCCACGTTGAGCGAGGCACCAACGGGCGTGATGCGTGAAACGTAAAACGTGAGAGCCTTACGCATCACGCATTACGCATCACGTGCTCGGCTTCCCGCACCAGCCTGGCCGCGAGGCGTTTTCATTCGTATCGGCGAACTGCCGTTCGTGATGACTGCTTTATAAATAGAGTAATCAGTAATCAGTTATCAGTAATCAGTAGGAATCTGCGTTCCCTTCGCTCCCTTCGCTCAGCATGACGAACATCGGCGCCAATCAGCGTTTCCTTTCTATGGCATCCATGTTATCCATACATTTTGTTACCCTGGAGGACTGATGAAAGCTTATCCTAGCGACAAGATTCGAAATATCGCTTTGATGGGGCATAGCGGCTCGGGCAAAACCATCTTAACCGAAGCTATGGTCCATACCCTCGGCATAACCAGCCGGATGGGCCGGATTGAGGACGGCACCACTGTTTCGGACTGGGATGAGGAAGAGATCAAACGATCTCAATCCATCAACACCAGCTTAATCCCCATTGAATGGAAAAATCACAAAATCAATGTGCTTGATACCCCGGGGTATCCCGACTTTATCGGCGATGTGATCAGCGCGTTGCGCGTCTCGGAGGCCGGGATGGTGCTGGTGGATGCGGTCGCGGGCATCGAAGTGGGCACGGAATTGGCCTGGCAGCATCTGGCCCAGGAAGGCAAACCCCGGTTTGTCTTTGTGAATAAGATGGACCGGGATAATGCCAATTTTCAGCGGGTCCTGGACGCCCTCAACCAAACCTTTGAGGGGAATTTCGTGCCGGTGTTGCTGCCCATCGGGGCGGAAGGCGACCTCAGCGGCGTGGTTTCGGTGATTGAAGAAAAGGCCTACCTGGGCCCGGAAGCCAAACCCGATGAGGTGCCCGCAGAGCTGGAAGAGACTTTGGAAGAAGCCAGACTCATCCTGGTGGAAGCTGCGGCCGAAAGTGATGATGATCTCCTGATGAAGTATCTGGAAGGAGAGGAACTGACTTCTGAGGAGATCTTCACCGGCCTCAAGAATGCCATCCGCTCGGGCGCGGTCACACCGGTTTTCAGTGGTTCTGCCACCAAAGAGATCGGCATCCGCCCCGCCCTGGACCTGATCCTTTCTCTGGTTCCTTCCCCTGTGGAAGCCGCTCCCTATCCAGCCGTGATCGATGGTGAAGAAGGCGAATTGCCGGGGGACCCCAACGGTGTCACCGCGGCCCTGGTCTTCAAGACCATTGCCGACCCCTATGTGGGTCGCATCACCCTGTTCCGGGTCTTCAATGGCACGGTGAAGACCGATACCCGGCTCTACAATGTGAACAAAGGCGCCGAAGAACGCATGGGGCACATCTTCACCTTGCGAGGCAAGGAACAGCTCCCTGTGAAGGAAGTCCCCGCGGGGGACCTCGCGGCCGCGGCCAAGCTCAGCGTCACGGCCACGGGCGATACCCTGGTAGAAAAAGGCACGAACATCCTGCTGCCGCCACCCCAATTCCCCAATCCCCTTTACGCTGTGGCGATCAGGCCTGTGAGCCAGGCCGATAGTGCCAAAATCAGCAATGCACTCAACCGCCTGGTGGAAGAAGACCCCACCCTCAAATGGTACAACGATACCTCCATCCGCCAGCTCATCCTGTCGGGCATGGGGGATGTGCACATCACCATCGCGGTCAATCGCCTGAAGAACAAATTCGGCGTCAATGTGACCACCGACATGCCCAAGGTCCCATATCGGGAGACCGTCTCCAAGGTGGCCAAGGCCGCGTATCGCCACAAAAAACAAACCGGTGGCGCGGGCCAATTCGCGGAAGTGCACATGCGGGTGGAACCGGGCACCGATGAACAGGACCTGATCTATGAATGGGAAGTCTTCGGCGGGGCCATCTCCTCCACCTTCATGCCTTCTATTGAAAAAGGCATCCGCCAGGTCATGAAAGAGGGCGTTCTGGCCGGGTATCCTGTGGTCAAGGTGAAGGTGGCCGTGTATGATGGGAAGGAACACCCTGTGGATTCCAAAGATATCGCGTTCCAGATTGCGGGTCGGGAAGCGTTCAAGAAAGCCTTCCAGGAAGCGGGCCCCATCTTCCTGGAGCCCATTTACAAGGTGGAAGTCATTGTGCCCGAAGAATACATGGGCGATATCCTGGGCGACTTGAATACCCGCCGGGCCCGGGTTTTGGGGATGGACACGGTGCGCGGCAAAAGCGTGATCACCGCGGAGGTTCCCTACGCGGAACTGTTGCGCTATGCCAATGATTTGCGCTCCATTACCCAGGGGCGGGGCATCTACAATATCGAATTCCTGCGCTACGAACCCGTGCCCCAGCATCTGGCCCAAGGCATCATCGACGCAGCCAAGCGCGAAAAAGAAGAACACTAACAACCTGCCCCAGACGCTTCCTGTTCTCAAGACCGAGGGTCGCCAGCCCTCGGTCTTTTGTTGTTTATAGTAACCATCTGGACACTGGCGTTTTTTTATTCCATCCACAGATTATCACAGATTTTCACAGAAAAAGAGAAGAAATCAAGCAAAAAATCTGCGCAATCTGCGTAATCTGCGGATAAAATACCGTTTTTGAGGGGCCAAAATCATTTTCGCCAGACTCCAGTAACCATCTAAAATGAGTTCCCGTAGGAGGGGCCTGCGCCTAAAGAGCTCGAGTTTACTCGGTTAGTAACCGTCTAAAAATGAGTTTCCGTTTTTGTGCTCATCGACTGAAGTCGAACACTTAAGGCCTACGGCCAGCCCCCCTCTTCATCTCCCCCGCAAGCGGGGGAGAACAGCGGAAGGGGATCAGATGACGGCCTCCGCCGTCCAAAACGGCGACAAAAGGGGTCGCCGAAGGGCGACCCTTGGCGCAATCTGATTCAGTTTCCTCATCTCCTCCCCCGCCCGTGTCGGAGTGGGGGAGGAACCAAAGGAGGGGGTCTGCGCCTCCATAGGCACGAGTTTACTCGGCAAGTGTTGCGGCAAAAAAGGGAAGTTATTTCTGGACGCTCACTTAGTGCCGCTTCGTGTCTTCGTGTCTTTGTTCCTTCGTGGTTTTTTACCCCTCGCGGGTATGTTTTCGGTGTTGATAGGCATCGTAGAAGCTGAGCGCGCCCACCAAGGCACATCCCACAGCCAGCCAGAAGAGCATGGCCGGGATGCCGATGAGGTCGGCCAGGGTGGCGGCGATGAACATGGGGGCCAGGCCCACCAAGGAGGCCATCATGAATTGCACCGTAAACACCCGACCTCGCAAGGAAGGGGGTGTGCGGCGTTGGAGTTCGGTTTGGGCCAGGGTGTTGATGACATAAAGGCTGAATCCCAAAGGGATCATGGTGAGCGCGACCAGGAGCATGGTGACTGAAACATGACTGGCAACCTGGACTTGCGGGATGCGGGCGAAGTCGAAGCTGATGAGGGCCAGGGCACCGAAGGAAAGGGTGGTCAGAATCAGCATGCCCGATTGCATCCAGCGCACCGGCACATGTGAACCCAGGCGCCCCAGAAAGAGGATGGCCAACACCATGCCCGCGCCCGCGGGCGCGAAGATGTAGACCGCATCCTCTGGCGCCAGCCCCAAAACCCGAGCGCTGAAGCCGGGCGCGATCATGGCCAAAATCATGAGAAGGGAGGCCACCAGGGTGAGTTGCAGCACAGCCAGATACACCGGGCGGTGTCGCACCACAAAAACCCACCCCTCCTTCACCTCGTGCCAGACTCGGTTTATGGAAGACCCCCGACTGCGGCGTTTATGAGGCCGGTCTTTGGGCAGATGGAAAACCAGCCCAAAGGCAAGGAGATAAAAGAGCCCCATCAGGGTGAAGGCACCAGAAAGACCAAGCAGTTTGACCGCGGCCGGTGCGATAATGATAAGCCCTGTGAGTTGGGCCAGAGCTGAGGTGATGTTGAACAGGGAATTGGCTTCTACAAGCTTTTCTTCTCCCACCAAAAAGGGGAGCTTCGCTAATACAGAGGGGTTGTAAAAGGAGCCTATGGAGGAGCCCAGAAAGGTGATGGTGTAAACGATAAGCAGAAGCAGGGTGGGGAATCCTTTCAGCCAATGGAGGGAAAAGATATAACTGAGAGCCAGGGCAGAGCGAAAAAGATTGGCCAGGATGATGATGGTCTTCTTGGGGACGCGATCAATGACCGAACCCGCCACGAAAGAAAAAAGCACAGGGGGCAGGCTAAACGCGGCGATCATCAAGCCAATTTGCAGGCTCTGCCCGGTCAGGCGCTCAATAAGCACCAATTGGACAAAGTGAATCCCGTTTTGCGCGGTCAGCGAGAGCAACTGAGCCAACCATAGCCGCCGGAACCCGGGGATGGCCAGCACAGGTTTGTATTCCGAAAGGGCAGAGGTCATGAATGGGGCGATGGGGGCGTGGTCGTCTCCGCACGGGCGACCACAGCTTTGAGGGAGCGACGGAATTTATCTCGGGGTAGCATGAGGCGGCGGTGGCATGTGGTGCACACCAGGCCGATGTCCGCGCCCACACGCGTCACACGCCATTCCCAGCCACCACAGGGATGCTTTTTTTTCAAGCGTACGATGTCGCCTACACGGATGGTCGTCGGATCGATGAGGGGTGTCATAGGCTGGATAGAGGGGCTGGCATGGGATCGAATGCAAATGGCCTCTCCATTATACCAGCAATCGCTGCTTTGTAAATAGGATTCGGATCAGGATTAGGATTAGGATTGCGGATCGCCAGGCCTACGTTGGGCGAGGCGACAACGGGCGTGATGCGTGAAACGTAAAACGTGAGAGCCTTACGCATCACGCATCACGTTTCACGGCCCGCCAACCTGGCCGCGAGGCGTTTTCCTTGGTATCGGCGAACTGCCGTTCGTGATGACTGCTTTGGAAATAGAGTAATCAGTGATCAGTTATCAGTAATCAGTAGAGCCTTGCGACGTCATTCCGAGGGAGCGAAGCGACCGAGGAATCTAGAACCTGTTATGAACTTATCGCCAACTTCACGCGATTTTGTGGATGACGGGCGTTTCAATTCGCCACGGATGACGCTGATGCGACGGATCGACACGGATTTTTTGGAAAAAAGCATGATATCTGTTTGAAAAATCCGCGAAAATCTGCTTTATCCGCGTTATCCGCGGCCAATTCCAACCTCCGATGCGGCGATCCTGAGCTTTGAGGGAAGCAAAGTGCATAACAGCCTCTAGCGAAGCGCAAAAACCATGGCATGGCGCTCGCTTCGCTCGCTAGATGCCCTTCGATTCCTCAGGACAGGCTTCGCTCCCTTCGGTCGCTCAGCATGACGAATATCTACGAAAATCTGCGCTGCGGAGCATCGGCGCAAATCAGCGTTCCCATTTTCCCCGGTATCGGCGAGCCGTGGCTCATGGTGACTGTAGTCAAAATGAACCCATGCTCCAACGCATTCGGAACCGGGGAGGACCATGATTCTTGCAGCTTTGGGGAGAAACGGGTAAACTTTTCCATATGACTCCATCCATTCGCCATTCATCCCCCCAGCCGCCATCGTCGGGAGGACGATGGTTTTCTCATGGGCTTTTGGGTTTTTTCCTGGTCATTTTCCTGGCGTCCTTCTTTTACGCCAGTTTTCTCTTCTTCCGTACGGCCCGGACCATCGTGCTCCACACCCCCCAGGCCGGGGCCGAGGCTCTGACGCCTATGCCGCATGGTCAGGATGCGGTCGCGTCTCTGCCTGGGGCGGGGGCTTCCCAGCAACCTGGGGCCGGGCTTTTCTCGGGCGTGACGGGTCGTCAGCCCACGCCCGAAATCCCCGCGGATTCGCTATGGAGGCCCGAAAAGCCCGTCAATATCTTGCTTCTGGGGATTGATCAACGTCCTGGCGAGAAGGGCTACTACCGTACCGATACCATGATCCTGGTTCATGTGAACCCCAAAACCGGGGATGTGGGGATGATTTCTTTTCCACGGGACCTGTGGGTCCAGGTGCCAGGGTATTGGGAGACGCGGATCAATAGCGCCCATGTCATTGGCGATGCCAAGGGGTATCCGGGCGGAGGACCGGCTCTGGCCAAAAAGACGGTGGAACAGCTCATCGGGCAGCCGGTGGATTATTATGTACGCATCAATTTCGAGGGATTTCGGCGACTATTGGAGGAGATCGGGTGCATTGAAATCGATGTGCCCAAGTTGATCGATGATCCGACCTTTCCCGATGACAATTACGGGTATGATCCTTTGTATCTGGAACCGGGGCATTATTGCATGGACGCGGACCTGGCTTTGAAATATGCCCGCACCCGTCATGTGGACAGCGACTTCGGGCGTATGGAGCGGCAACAACAGGTGCTGATGGCCATCAAGGATAGGGTGTTGAACACCGGGGAATTGCCCCGACTGGTGGTACGCGCGCCGGTGCTCCTCAATATCCTATCGGATTCCGTGCAGACAGACATGCCTCTGAGCGAAATGATCGCGCTGGCCAACATGGCTCGGGACCTCCATTTGGATCATATCCGCCGCCTGATTATCGATGTGAACATGGTGGAGCCCACCATTACCGATACGGGTGCGGCCGTGCTTCTGCCCAAGATGGATCGGATTCAGGCCGCGATCCATGACTTTTTCGCGGCGGATCAGCCCTCTTCGGAAGCGGGGGAGGCGATCTCGCCCACCGCAACCGCGGCCCCCTCGGCCAGCCCCCAGCCCCAAGGGCATGGCCAGGAGGTCCGCTTGATCATCCTCAATGGGACATCGAACCCGGGATTGGAGAAGACCGCGGGGGATATTCTCATGTCTTACGGATTCAATGTGGTGGGCGTGGGGCAGGCGGATCGCAAGGATTACCCTGTCACCCAGATCTTAGTCCAGGGCCAGCACGATCAGGTGGTGCAGGCTCTGGCCGATGTGCTAGGCGTTTCGGATCAAAACATTTTGCCCGGGCCTGCAGACCAACTCCAGGCGGATATTGTGGTGATTCTGGGGGCAGATTTTGCGTTGCCGCAATAATCCTGGTTTTGTTATCTCCTTTGCGCTTATGATAAACTTCTCTTTCGTGATTTTGGTCGATGAATCTTGATCGAAAATGGAACACTGATGACGCGGATGCTTCGCAGCGCAGATTCCCACTGATAACTGATAACTGATAACTGATAACTGATTACTGATTACTTTTTGGAACCTCCCTCCTGGCGTTTTGCAACGAAAGGGACGTCGTAGCGTTCCCGCTCCGTCCCCTTCTGCATAGCTTCTGTCTGGGCGAGCAAGCCTGTATGGGCTCGTCATGGCGGAGCATGCCCTTGATTCGGCAGTCGCCATGAGCGATGGCTCACCGCATAACGACGAAAATGGGAACGCAGATTTGCGCAGATGCTTCGCAGCGCTGATTTGCGCAGATGTTCGTCATGCTGAGCGACCGAAGGGAGCGAAGCATCTAGCGAGCGAAGCGAGCGCCATGGGGACACAGTTTGCAGGTTTGCAAGTGGCAAGTGGCAGGTGAGCATGAGACCTCGGAGGGTCTGCGCAGACCTCCGAGGTCTGGGGCCACCACGCCCGCCCGGCGATGAAGTCGCCGGGTTATAAAACGGCGCCGGATAATTCCGGCTACTCCCGTAGGGGCGCGGTTTCTTCTGCTCGGAGCTAAACCTCCGAGCTACGGATACGAAGCCCTGCGGGCTGGCCACGGGAGTGCTACTGAACACTGAACACTGATAACTGATCACTGATTACTCCATTTACGGAACACCCTCCTGAACACTCCTCAATCCTAATCCTAATCCTAATCCCAATCCTACATGCCTATGACCTCTTCCCTTTATCCTGATAGTCAGACATTTTGGCGAGACAAACTCGCGATCGTGACCGGCGGGGCCGGTTTTTTGGGTTCCTTTGTGGTGGAAGCGTTGCAGCGCCGCGGCGCCCGCCATATCGTCGTCCCGCGCAAGCGAGATTATGACCTCACCCAGATGGAGGCCATCCAGCGTCTTTTTCGCGATGTCTATCGACAGTACGATATCCCGCCCGAGAACACCATCATTTTGCACCTCGCGGCCCAGGTAGGGGGGATTGGCGCCAATCGCCTGCACCCGGCCGAATTTTTCTACAACAATCTCATGATGGGGGTGCAGCTTTTCCATGAATCCTGGCGCAGGGGTGTGGGGAAATTCGTAGCCATTGGCACGGTGTGTGCGTACCCGAAATTCACGCCGGTGCCTTTCAAGGAAGAGGATCTCTGGAATGGCTATCCCGAAGAGACCAACGCGCCCTACGGGCTGGCCAAGAAGATGCTGTTGGTGCAGTCCGAAGCGTATCGCCAGCAATATGGCTTCAATTCCATTTTCCTGTTGCCCACGAATCTTTATGGCCCCCGGGACAATTTTGACCTGGAAACATCTCACGTGATCCCTGCCTTAATCCGCAAGAGCCTGGAGGCTCAAGCCCGGGGTGATAAGGAGATCGTGGTATGGGGTGATGGCTCGCCCACCCGTGAGTTCCTCTATGTCGAGGATGCGGCCGAGGGCATTCTTTTGGCCACCGAACGGTATAACGAGAGCTTGCCGGTGAATCTCGGCTCGGGCATGGAGATCCGCATTCGCGATCTGGTCTATCTCATTGCCGAACTCACCGGGTTCGAGGGTGAGATCGTATGGGATACCAGCAAGCCCAACGGCCAGCCGCGGCGCAGCCTGGATACCACCCGGGCCCGGACCTTCTTCGGTTTTCAGGCCCAGACCGATTTCCGCACCGGATTGCAACGGACTGTGGAGTGGTATCGAGCTCAGGTCGGCCTATGAGTGCTGTGTCCCATTCTGAATCCTCAAGGGGCCGGCGCACTATTATCATCGAACCTCCCAAAGGGTGGCAGCCCCTGAATTTGCGGGAGCTGTGGGAGTATCGCGACCTGTTTTATTACCTGGTGCGCCGCGATGTGCAGGTGCTCTATAAACAGACGGTGTTGGGGTTTGCCTGGGCCATTTTGCGGCCTTTTCTCAGCATGATCATTTTTACCTTCATTTTCGGCAATGTGGCCCAGGTGACCAGCGACGGCGCGCCGTATGCGGTGTTCAACTATGTGGCCCTGGCGCCCTGGACCTACTTTTCCACGGCCTTGACCATGTCGAGCATGAGTTTGGTGACCAATGCCAACATGCTGACCAAGGTTTATTTTCCGCGACTCATTTTCCCCCTTTCTCCTGTGGTCGCGAAGTTGGTGGATTTTGCTATTGCCTGCGCGTTTATCCCCATCCTCCTTCTTTGGTTTCATATTCGCCCCACCTGGAACGTGATTTTCATCCCGATTTTGGTAATTATCCTGATGATGACCACCGCGGGCGCGGGGATGTGGCTTTCGGCTTTGGGGGTCCAATACCGGGATGTGAAGTATGCAACGCAATTCATGGTGCAATTGCTTATGTACGCGGCCCCGGTGGTGTGGTCGGTGACCGCGCTGACCGCGCGTTTGGGGCATACGGGCCGTTTGCTGTACGGCCTCTATCCTCTGGCCGGGGTGATTGAGGGATTCCGTTCGGCTCTGTTGGGCACGGTGCCCATGCCATGGGATTTGATTTGGATCGGGGCGGTTTCGGCCACGGTGCTCTTTTTTAGCGGCGCGTTCTATTTCCGACGCATGGAGGCAGCCTTTGCCGATGTGGCTTAGCGAGGCAGGGAGATAACCATGAGGGATGTGGCTATTCGGGTGGAACGCTTGAGTAAGCGTTATCGGATTGGGGTCCAGGAAGAAAAATATGAGACGTTGGGGGAGAAGCTGATTGCCTGGCTTAAATCCCCTATCACCAACTACCGGCGTTTGCGGGGGCTCAGTCATTTTGACGATAGGGATAATCATAGAGAAGATGTGATTTGGGCTCTGCGCGATGTGTCTTTTCAGGTGCAGGAGGGGGAAGTGCTGGGAGTGATCGGGCGAAATGGGGCAGGAAAGAGCACGTTGCTGAAGGTGCTCTCTCGCATTACCCCTCCCACCCAGGGCCGAGTCGTGCTCAATGGGCGGGTGGGAAGTCTGCTGGAGGTGGGGACAGGATTCCATCCTGAATTGACCGGGCGAGAGAACATCTATCTCAATGGCAGTGTGTTGGGGATGAGCAAGGCGGAAATCGATCGCAAGTTCGATGAGATCGTGGCCTTTTCGGGCATCGAGAAATTCATCGACACACCGGTGAAGCGCTATTCCAGCGGCATGCGGGTGCGCTTGGCTTTTTCCGTGGCCGCGCATTTGGAACCAGAGATTTTGCTGGTTGATGAGGTGTTGGCAGTAGGGGATGCCGAGTTCCAGCGGAAGTGTTTGGGCAAGATGCAGGATGTGGCGGGCTCGGGGCGCACGGTGCTTTTTGTAAGCCACAATATGCCCGCGGTCACGCGGCTATGCCATCGGGCCATTTTGTTGAATCAAGGGCATTTGGTGATGGACGGGCCCGCGGAAGAGGTGGTGGCCCAATATCTGGCCGATGCTGCAAACACGGCCGCGGCCCGCAGTTGGGATTTGGCCGAGGCGCCGGGCACTGACGAGTTGAAATTGACATCGGTGAGCCTGGTCAATGGTCGGCAGCAGGTGGCTTCGGTGGTGAGCGTGGAGGATGAGCTTTATTTGCGCATTGGATATCGTGTGCAGAAGCCCGGGTTACGCTTTCGTTGTGCGGCCAAGTTTTATACCCAGGGGGTCTGCGCGTTTGCCACGGTGGAACCCACAGAAACCGTACGCGAGAAGGAGGGTACCTATTGGTCCACGGTCAAAATCCCTCCCCATTTGCTAACCGAAGGGGAGTATTGGGTGGGGATTTCCATTTTCTCCTCGCGGGGGCGTAAAATCCATTATGTTTTAGAGGATGATGTGATCGTGTTTCAGGTGACGGACCCCATTACCGGGAATTCGGCCCGGGGGGATTACACCGAACCCTTTGCGGGCGTCCTGCGACCTAAGCTGGAGTGGCGTTTGGAGCATGCTTCGTAGAGAGCGGGTGCCGTTTCCTCGTTTTTGTTTTCGCTCATATTGGAATTCACAACACTTGGATTACGTCATGCTGAGCGACCGAAGGGAGTGAAGCATCTAGCGAGCGAAGGGAGCGCCATGTTTTTGCGCTTCGCTAGATTCCTCGGTCGCTACGCTCCCTCGGAATGACGTTTCGATGTCGCCTTTTCCATATGATCGTTTGTTTTTTATCGTATGGCTGCTGGAACTCCCACGAGAGCAAAGAACACGCTGCATAAATTGAAGCAGCTTTTGGTCCGAAAAGGGGATGACCAGCGTGGCGGCAAGGATGGCAGAAGCCAGCCCTATCCGGCGCTGGCGTCGCTAGTCTCTTGTTTTGGAGAGAGCGGGCAAGGAGCGGAGATCGTCTACTTCGGTGATTCGGTGGTGGAGCGCGTGGCCCGGGAGGATCAGGATCAGCGAACTCTGGGGGAGATGGTTCGAGCCGGCCTGGAGGAGCGTTCGCTACGCACGCTTGTCATTTCGCATTCCGCCTATAATCCCTATGTCTATTATCATTTGTGCGAGGTGTTCGAGCAATTGCCTCGTACCCCGCAGGTTGTCTTATTTCCCGTGAATATGCGGTGCTTTTCTCCGCAATGG
This sequence comes from Anaerolineae bacterium, assembly GCA_027002405.1. Lineage (GTDB taxonomy): Bacteria > Chloroflexota > Anaerolineae > J102 > J102 > M2005. Next base: position 15,440 of record JALWZT010000044.1, read on the forward strand.
GATCTGAATCCGGCGTGGCAATTTGAACAAGAGGTGGCGATCCTCAAGGCATACCGGAAACATCCTGAGAAAGGGGTTCCGTATCTGCATCCACATGAGCCATCGTCGGAGGAGTATGAACAATTCGACGCGCTGGCAGTGAACTATCCGGCCAGTGCTTTGGATCGAGTGGGATATTTTCGTTTGCTTATTCAATCCCGGCCGGTGACGAGCTATCAGAAAAGCCTGAGAACCCGAGAGATATTCGTTTTCCATTACATGCATCCGCTTGAGCCGAAGCATAGGAAGCTTCAGTATATTGAACGTTCCCTGCGATTACTTTTAGATCAGGGTATCTTGCCTGTGCTCTATGTGACTCCGATCAATTATCAAGCGGGTTTGCGCTATGTGGGCGAATCATTTGTAGAAGTTGTGGCAGAGAATGTGGATATCCTTTTCCATTTGCTCAAGCCTTACGTGGATGATGGTTCCATCATGTATCTGGATTACTCAAGATTGTTGGATTCCGAGTACTTTTTTCACCGCGATTTGGCTACTGAACATCTTAATGAGCGTGGTCGTCGCGTATTGGCTGATCATTTGACCAGGCAGGTATTAAGGGTGCTCGGGGAGGTGCCCGCCTTATGACGTCGCGTATTTCTCGCGCGTTGAAAGCCCGATCCTGGCCGATTTTACGCGCGGCATTGGCCAAAGGCGGGGTGGACGCTTTTGTTCACCACCCTGATTATCACTATGTGCCCGATTATTATGGCCGCTCCGCGCATAAGCATCACGACATCCGTGAAGAGCCGATCTTTGGGGAGCTCGCGTCACGGGTGATCTCGGATGGACGGACGCTGCTCTACTATGATCGACTCTATACGATATACCAGGCGGTCAGTTATGTTGTCCGTAGATACGCTTCTACGGACGTTGAGATGCTCAACCTGGCGGAAGTGGGGGTATATAAGGGAGGGACCAGCTATTTCATTTCATCCTTGCTTGCAAGATTGAAGTGCTCCCGTGCTGCCTTACATGGTTTCGATACCTTCGAGGGGCATGCAGCTATCGATATTGCCACAGAGAACTTTCAGGAACCCTTCCACAAGGCGGGCATGTTTTCGGAAACGGCCTTTGAGTCTGTTAAGGCCTATCTGGAACAGTTTCCTTACGCCCGGCTATATCAGGGGCGTTTTCAGGAGACCTGCGACCAAGTGCGCGGTCGGCCATTTCATTTTGTCCATCTTGATGTCGATCTCTATGAGGTGACGCGCGCGGGGCTTGAATTTTTCGATGAGCACTTGGTCACTGGGGGCATTATCGTGGTGGATGATTATGGTTTTTACACATGTCCCGGTGTCAAACGGGCGGTGGATGAATTCATCGAGCCGCGTCCCCATTATTTGCCTCTCCATTTGTTAACAGGACAGTGCGTGCTCACGAAAGCATAGCATAATATATGGAAGTTGAGACTGTTGAAAACTATTGATATCGCTTATCTCTACGAACATGTGGTGCGCGAGCTGGATGTAGCTTGCGCAGTTAAACATTATCTCGAGCGGGACCATAACCTGACCGTTGAGTTGGTGCAGTACCCTTATGGTGTTCACGAAGCCATCACGCGCTTTCGTCCTCGCATGGTGCTGTTGCCTTTTTGCTATGCCAATTGTTTTGCTCTACCTAAGCGAGATTTTGGCTCTTGTTTAACCGAATGGCCGAAAGCCATCTACGTGAATCTGGCCTGGGAGCAGCTCCTTTATAAAGGCAATCAGGCCTCGAAAACGCCCGGCGGTGGGTTCGCGCGGAAGCATGTGTTTCATCATGCCTGGAGCGAAGCTTTTCGCGATTTTCTTTTGCAGCAGGGCATTCCGGCCGAGCACATTTTTCTCAACGGGCATCCCGCTTACACCCTGTACGACCCTCCATACCGTGGCGGTTTCCAATCTCGCGCTCAGTTGGCCGCAGCGTTTGGCCTCGATCCTCAAAAACGCTGGATTTTCTTTCCAGAAAACTATAACTGGATGTTCTACACTCCCGATGATTTGCAGCGGCACGGACAGTATGATCGCGAACGGGAGCGTGTGGAGGAATTGGTGCGATTCTGTCAGCTTTCGTTCGCGGATGTGATGCGCTGGTTCGTCAATCTGGCTCGCGAAGGCGATTTCGAGATCATTGTCCGCCCTCGGCCTGCCACACCTCTGGCTAAGTTCGAATCCCGAGTGCGTGAAATCGTCCCTGATCGTCCCCCCCAAGTGCGTGTGTTAAAAGAAGGGACGGTGCGGGAATGGATCTTGGCCAGCGATGTCGTGGTTACCTCCCATAGCACCAGCCTCATCGAGGCCTCGGTCGCGGGCAAGCCCGCGTATATGCTGGAACCCCACCCTATGCCCGATTCACTACGAGCGACCTGGCATGACCTGGCGCATCATTTACGCGATGAAGCGAGCTTCCGGCAAGCCATGTTCGACCTGGATAAGCCGCGTGAGGATCGTTTGGGGGCATGGGCTCGAGCCACGCTCATGACCCATGGCGATTCCATTTGGAATTTGGCCCAATTCGTGGCCGATCTCTTCGCCGGTCGCATTGAACCGCCGCCGCCGGCCACTTATCGTAGCCTCATGCCGCCTGAATTTCATTTCCCGAGATTGGCTTTCGAATACTACAAATTTCGCACGCGTGAATACCGTCGTGCGCGGCCCAAGGCCATCAATCCCAAATATGAAAAAGACCTGCTGACCCCTCAACAGTTGGCGCAACGCGTCGAGAAATGGCGCACCCATCTGGGTGGCTATCGGCCGGAGTAGAAAACAGGTGCCACAAGTGATGGCTCGCGGATACGGATGAGAAGTTGAATATCCTCCAGATTAGCACCTATGATCACGCCGGTGGAGCCGAGGCCATCGCCTACGCTCTCTTTCGGGCTTATGCCCGGCGAGGGATGGCATCCTACTTGGCAGTAGGTGAAAAGCGCGGGCATGACGACCATGTGCTGCAAATACCGCGGGCGCATGTCGAAAACCGTTGGCGCCGTTTTTGGCTGAAAGCAGAACAGCGCGTTTACGCTCGGGGCGCGTTGAAGCGCATGTGCAGGCGCATGGCCGCATTGGGCGAGCCACGGCGCTGGCTGGAGCGGCAGTTGGGGATCGAAGATTTCCATTTTCCCGGTTCGGCCCGGTTGCTCGATCTTCCCCCCCATCCGCCCGACATTCTTCACGCCCACAATCTGCATGGCGGATATTTCGATTTACGATTATTGCCATTTTTCTCCGCGCGACGCCCCTTTTTTATCACCCTTCATGATGCCTGGTTGCTGAGCGGCCATTGCGTTCATCCCATGGCATGCGGCCGGTGGCAACGCGGATGCGGGCATTGCCCTGACATTTCGCGGCCCATCGCCATCAAACGAGACGCTTCGGCCTACAATTGGCGGCGGAAACAAAAGATATTCGAGCGCAGTCGTCTCTATGTGGCCACACCCAGCCGGTGGTTGATGGACAAAGTAGCCCGCTCTATGTTGCAACCGGCCGTGATGGAAGCCCGAGTCATACCGAACGGCATCGATCTTCAGGTCTTTCGGCCGGGCGACCAGATGGAAGCGCGGCGGTTGCTTGATCTGGATCCCCACGCTTTGTTGGTGTTGTTTGTGGGACGGGTCACGCGGCGCAGTCCCTGGAAGGACTATCTGACCATGGAGGCTATGGTGAGCCGCGTCGCTTCGGTGTGGAAGGGCCGTCCTGTGACCTTTCTCTTTTTGGGTGAGTCAGGCGAAGCGCAACGTATGGGCCCGGTCACGGTTCTGTTGAGGGATTTCGAGCCAGATCGCCAACGGGTGGCTGCATATTACCGCGCGGCCGATGTGTACATTCACGCGGCTCGGGCCGACACATTCCCCAATGCCGTCATCGAAGCCATGGCCTGTGGTCTGCCGGTGGTGGCCACCGCGGTGGGCGGCATCCCCGAACAGGTGCAGGATGGCCGCACCGGCTTTTTGGTTCCGGCCGCTGATCCCGACGCCATGGCCGCGCGCTTGCTTCAGCTTTTGAACAACGCAGATTTGCGTGGACGCATGGCCGCGGAGGCCGCACGCGTCGCCCGCGAACGCTTTGATCGCGAGCGCATGGTGGATGATTATCTCGCCTGGTATAAGCAGGTTCTCTCAACAGCTTCCTTTTAATTTGGCCCATGTTTTTTGAAACCATCGGTTCACTTGGAATCTTCATCATTTTGTTCGCCATCGGATTTGGCCCGGCATTGTGGTTAGTGGCGTTCGATAAAAAGCGCCTTGCTTATGCCGCGGCTATCGCCCCCATTCTGGGCCTTTCTTTCATCGGCCTGTTCGGGTTTACCCTGATTCGTTTCGTGGGACCGGCGCGGGTATGGGCCTGGCCGCTGACGCTGGTTTTGCTCCTCGTGAGCCTGGGCTGCGTTCTCTTTGATTGGGCACGACATCGCGAGGATTATCGAACGTTCACCGCATGGCGCTCATTGCTCGGCTCTGCCCTCCTGGTGTTGGTGGCGGGGTTGCTGTTGACTGGGCCGATCCTGAGCAAAGGGATCAACTACGCGGTCTTTCGCGGCAATCCCAGTGATGCGTTTACCTACATGTCGGTGACCGAGACGTTTCGGATGGTGGATTGGCCCACCCTCGAGGCCGGCGCGGATATAAGCAATTTGGAAGGTGTGGCGCAACTGGCTCGGGTCTCGCCTCCTTCACTTTACTCGGCCCGTATGATCCTCAAGCCCATTCGCCTGACCACCCAGGTTGGCTTCGCCTGGGCCGCCCAGTTGTTGGGGTTCGCAACGGAACGTTTCTTTTACGCGTTCAACCTGATTTCCTTTATGATGGCGATACCCCTCGTGTTGGCCCTGGCTGCCCAGATGAGGCTGCCTAGAAAGGTGGGCTGGTTGGCTGCTCTGTCCATCGCGTTTGGGTTCTGGGCGCGATTTTTGTTGGAGATTGACGCGGCCGCGCGTATCAATCTCTTACCTTTGTTCCTCTTCTTTGCGTTCGCGTGGATTCAATTTGAAAAGAGACCTTTGCCCGTGCTTTCCCGTGAGCGCGTGCTGCTGGCATTGGCCGCGGCCGCGTTAGCTGCCTTCTATGTGCAGGCTGTCCCTTTTGTCGTTTTGGCCATGCTCCTCTATTATGGATTGGGACTTTTGCAGCGGGCCATTCCTTTCAAAGCTCTTTTATATCACGGGGTGACCTTGCTTCTGGCCATGGGGTTTCTCCTCCTGGGAGCTCAGCTCGATTTCGCTTTTCGTACCCTTTTCTGGCAAACCCCGGTGGTCATGGGAAACACCTCTCCTATTACAGATTTAGACGCGCTGCTTTATCTCTATCGTGACGGGTTCTCGGCCTTGTGGGGTTTACCTTTTTCCCTGTTATACGAAGTCCTGCCCGTAGGCCCCAGCTTGTTATGGCGTGCGGTCGGTTTCTTGCTGGGAGCAGGGTTGACCTTGCTCTTTCTGATGTTGGCCTGGCGTGGGTTACGAGAGAAAAAAGATATTCCCATCCGAATTTACCTGGCATTGCTCGTTGCTGGCGGCATTGTTTCCGCGGTGATGTTTGCGGTTGGTACCTATTGGGCTTCGGGACGAGCGTTTACGTATGTCTACCCTTTTCTGATTTTGACGCTGATAAGTTTATGGCGTTCATCGAATTATACACGGCGATGGCAATCGGCGGGACAAACATTCGTGTCAGCATGGTTTGTGCTGGTTATTCTGTTCGGCTTTTCGATCCCTTACCTGCATTTGACGAAACTGAAGCCCTTCCGCAACGGGGCCAGCAATAAACCGGAAGATTATGACGTCTCGGCTTTAACCCAGGTTTTGGATGAAGCCCAGCCTCAGCTTTTGGTAGTCAGTGTACCTCGTGAGGAAGATCTGTGGATGTTCCCTTATTATCTCACCTTTGTGTTTGATAAATATCCGGCCTATTTTCTGAGCGGCATCGGGTTTGACAACAATACCAAATTTCAGAATCTGTGGGTGGGCGAGCTTGAAGCCCCGCCTGATTATGTCGTGGTTAGAAAAGGGTACGATTTCGTAGCAGAACAAGGTTTGGGAGAGCTTTTGGCGGCGAATCGCGATCTACGCCTCTATCGGGTGACCATCCCCGATCTCGAAGCATTCCATCGTGAACAAGTCCGGTTACAGGCCCGAGAGGCTGACAAACCCCTGTTCCCGGGTCTGGAGCAACCTCGGCTGCCCTGAAAATGGAGTTGCGAAGCTCCTATCACACACCTATAGATTTCATGGGCTGCGTCAAGCGATATCCCTTCTTTTGGTTGTTCCTGGCCTTGCTGTCGCTTACACGACTGCGACTTGAATTATGCGAATCAGGCACGGTGCTGGCCGAGGATGCGTCGCATGCATCGCTTCCAGGAAACGCGATTTCTTTGTCCCCGGGCCCCTATCTTTTCGTGGATGATGATTTGATCGAAAGCTCGGAGCATGTGAGCCGACGGGTGAACCAACCGCAACGACATCTTGCAGGGCCGGTGGTGAGCAGTGGAGAGGGCTATCAGGCAGGGCAACCTTTCCTCACCGTCATAAAGGATGTGGAATCGGGGCGTTTCCGTATGTGGTACAATGCCTGGCGACGACCGGAGGAGGAAGCCGAGACCTATTACGGTCCCGGTTTGGCTTATCTGGAATCGGAGGACGGGATTCACTGGGATCCCCCTTACCAACGGTTGGACCTGGCCTTGACCGCGTCCGCTTCGGTGATTGATGAAGGGCCGAATTTTGGCCGAGTCCATGAGCGCTATAAAATCATCTATTCTTATACTCTAAAACCTGGTTATCGGGAGTCCCGGGACTGGTTCAAGACCCGGATTGCTTTCTCTGCCGATGGCATATCTTGGACGCCTTACGAAGGGGTGGATACGTTATTCCCCGGCCATGGCTCCAATCTTCACCATGATAATTGGGGGGACATCCTTCACTCCTTCTATGATCCTATTCGGGGACGGTATGTGTTGTTCTTTCGGTACTACGGCCCCTATCTCTGGACCAATGCCGAGGGAGAAAGGAAATATGAGATCATCCGCCGTGTGGGCATGACGACGAGTCTGGACTACAAGCATTGGGCCGAGCCTCGGGTGATTTTTGCACCCGATGAGGGGGATCCGGGCATCACCCAGTTCTATGGGGGACCGGCCAGTGTCCTGCGTCGTGGGGATTTGCTCATCGGTATGCTGAAAATCTTACGCGATGACATCACCGTCCGTGGCGCGCCCGAGAGTGCTTTTGGTATGGGCTACACGGTGCTGGCCTGGAGCCGAGATGGCGAGACCTGGACCCGAGACCGCCACACCGATCCTTTCTTCGAGCCGGACCCAACTGTGGGCGCATGGGATCACGCGTTTGCCTGGATCGATAGCGTCGTCGAAGTAGGCGATGAACTTTACCTTTACTATGGCGGCTATCGCTGGGGCCATAAATACAACCCTCATCAAGATCGCCAGATCGGTCTTGTGACATTGCCCAAAGATCGCTTTGTCGCGCGTGAAGCCGGGGTTGAGCCAGGTTACATCGTTACGCCTCTGGCCTTTTTGGATGGCGACGGGTTGAGTCTCAATGTGGATGCATCTCAAGGTTGGGTGGAGGTGCGCGTTCTGGATGAGCATGGCACCACGCTTGCCGCGTGCGATCGCCTGGCGGGGGTGGATGCATTGTCGCACCCCCTGCACTGTACGCCCGACCTGGCAACCCTTACGGGCTTGCCGGTGCATCTCGAGTTTCGTTTGCAAAACGCCGCTTTGTACGCGTTCTATCTAGAAAGTGAGACGGCCACGCCCACACCTTCTCCCCCTCCTATCTGGGACCCCCATTGTGCTGGCGTGGTTCAGGAAGGGGAGGAGGGGACGTTGTCGGGGGCTTTTCGAGTGAGGCAGGACGAGGCCGCCAGCGGCGGGGCCTATGTGGATACCCCCAAAACGATCGGTGACCGCCTGGATGGGCCTGATGAAAGGCAAAAAGTCGCCTACTGTGTCCTGATTTCAGAGCGAGGGGAGTATCGGTTGCGCGGCTGGGTTCATGCGCCTGATAACGCGTCGAATTCGTTCTATGTGAAGGTTGATGAAGGAACACCACTTATCTGGGGGTTGCCCGTGAAGGCGGGCTATGTGCAGCATCAGGCCCCCGGCAGTTATGTGTTGGATATCGGTGCCCATACGGTCTCGGTCTACCTGCGGGAATCGGGCGCGCGATTGGATAAGTTCCAACTGGTCAAAATCCGGGCTGTTCCTTCCCCTACTCCTACGCCCCGCCCTACCCCTACCCCTACTCCCTCAACACGAATCCATTATTTACCTTTGATATGGCGGGAGCCCGCCCGGCGGTGAAGTGAATCTGTTGGCAAGCCTCAAGATAACGACGAAAATGGGAACGCAGATTTTCGCAGATGCAACGCAGATGTTCGTCATGCTGAGCGACCGAAGGGAGCGAAGCATCTAGCGAGCGAAGCGAGCGCCATGCCGTGGTTTTTGTGCTTCGCTAGATTCCTCGGTCGCTTCGCTCCCTCGGAATGACGTCGCAAGGCGCTACTGAACACTGATTACTGATAACTGATCACTGATTACTCTATTTACGGAACAGGAAAGGAGTTTTTTATGAATCGACGACTTGTCATCGACTCTCACGAAATCACGGATGAGAGCGATTGTTTTGTCATTGCTGAAATTGGACATAACCATCAAGGGGATATCGAAAAGGCGAAAGAGCTGTTTCGCGTGGCCAAAGAATGTGGTGCGGACGCGGTCAAGCTGCAGAAACGGGATAACCGTACCCTTTTTACCCGGGAACTTTATAATAAGCCCTACGAGCATCGCAACAGCTTTGGCCGCACCTATGGGGAACATCGTGAGTTTCTGGAGTTTGGTTGGGATGAGTATGTGGAACTGAAGCGTTACGCAGAAGAGGAGCTCGGCATCACCTTTTTTGCCACCGCGTTCGATATTCCCAGTGCGGATTTTCTGGCCAAACTGGATGTGCCTGCTTTTAAGATCGCGTCAGGCGATCTCCGTAACATCCCCTTGCTCAAGCACGTGGCCCAATTTGGGAAGCCTATGATTATCAGCACCGGGGGCGGAACCATGGAGGACATTCGCCGGGCTTATGAGGCAATTATGCCCATCAATCCCCAATTGGCCATCTTACAGTGCACGGCCAGTTATCCCGCGCCGGCCGAGGAGATGAATTTACGGGTTATCGAAACCCTGCGCCGCGAGTTTCCCGACGTGGTCATTGGGCTTTCCGATCATTATAACGGTATCGCCATGGCTGTGGTGGCCTATGTGCTGGGTGCGCGCATTATCGAGAAGCATTTCACCCTGAATCACACATGGCGGGGGTCGGATCACGCCATGTCGTTGGAGCCCATTGGCATGAGGAAGATGATCCGTGACCTGCGTCGGGCCCGGGTCGCTTTGGGCGATGGCATCAAGCGGGTATATCCTTCGGAGGAGCCCGCCTTGCAGAAGATGGGGAAGGGATTGGTCGCGGCCCGAGATCTTCCTCCCGGCCACGTTCTCACCTATGATGATGTGGCGATTAAGTCCCCCAACCTGGGGCTGCCTCCCTACGAGCTGGATAACGTGGTGGGCCGCAGGCTGCGACGGGCTTTGCGAGAGGATGAAGGGATTCATTGGGAGGATCTGGCGTGATCCCTGGAGAGCTGCAGGCGCTTTTCCGCCGGGTGCGTTTCATCGCCTTTGATTTCGATGGCGTGTTCACCGACAACATGGTCTACATATTTGAAGATGGCCGTGAGGCGGTGCGATGTACCCGGGCCGATGGCATTGGTCTGCGCAAACTGGAGCGTTTGGGCATCGAGCCCTACATCATTTCTAGCGAACCCAATGATGTAGTCGCTCATCGCAGCCGCAAGCTTAAGGTGCAGTTCATTCATGGTTGCAAGGATAAGCGCGCGGCTCTGGAGGAACTGCTGCAGGCACGCGGCCTGACCCCAGACCAGGCCGCGTTTGTGGGCAATGATATCAACGACCTGCCTGCATTGCAGTATGTGGGGTTTCCTATTGTGGTGCAGGACGCGCATCCCGATGTCATCCCGGTGGCGCGCTATCGCACCCAACGCCCCGGTGGGCACGGCGCGGTGCGAGAGATTTGTGACCTATTTGAGGTCGTTCTCACAAAGGTGGAGGACTAACTATAGGCAGCGTGCAATCAAGGTTTTTTGCTCTTGCTGTCGCTCGGAGCTAGAAACTGTTATGCACTCTGCTTCCCTCAAAGCACAGGATCGCCGCATCGGAGATTGAAATTGGCCGCAGATAACGCGGATAAAGCAGATTTTCGCGGATTTTTCAAACAGATGCCATGCTTTTTCAGCAAAAATCCGTGTCGATCCGTCGCATCAGCGTCATCCGTGGCGAATTGAAACGCTCGTCATCCACAAAAATAGCGTCAAGTTAGCGATAAGTTCATAACTGGTTCGTTCAGCCTCGGGCGCGGATGCGCCAAAAATCCATTGTTTGAAAACGACTCTCATGACCATAGACCCTCTTTTTTCCGTCCAAGATCAGGTCGTTATCGTCACTGGCGGCATGGGCCAGTTGGGACGGCAGTTCACCTTGGCCTTGCTGGAACGTGGCGCCCGCGTGGCTGTATTCGACACGCGAGTGGACGAAGCTTACACCCGTGAGCGTTTTGGTGAGCGGGTGAGCGATTCCAACCTCATGTTCTGCCAAGTGGATGTGACCCAGCGCTCCTCCATCGAGCAAGGGCTGGCCCGAGTGGTGGCGCGGTGGGGTGTGCCTCATGGCCTCATCAACAATGCGGGCCTGGATTCGCCGCCCGACGCGCCGGCCGCAGAAAACGGCCCCTTCGAAACCTATCCCGAAGCTTCCTTGGACCAGGTATTGGCGGTGAATCTCAAAGGGGTTGTGTTATGTTGTCAGGTCATTGGCGGGGCCATGGCTGAGGCTGGCCGCGGTTCCATCATCAACATCAGCTCCATTTATGGCCTGGTCTCGCCCGATCAACGGTTGTATGCTTACCGCGCGGCCCAGGGCGCACCTTTCTTCAAGCCGGTGGCGTATGCTATCTCCAAATCCGGGTTATTCAACCTCACCCGCTACCTGGCCACCTATTGGGCCGAAAAGGGAGTGCGGGTGAACACCCTCACCTTTGGCGGCGTGTTCAATCATCAGGATGACCAATTTCTGGCCAACTACACCTCTCGCGTCCCCTTGGGGCGCATGGCTCGCGAGGACGAATACAACGGTGCGGTCATCTTTTTGCTTTCTCAGGCCTCTTCATACATGACCGGCTCCAACATGATCATCGATGGAGGATGGACCGCGTGGTAGAAATTCCCAGCATCATTGCTTTGATCCCCGCCCGCGCCGGGTCTAAGCGAGTCAAAGACAAGAACATCCGCCCTTTGGCCGGGCATCCCCTCATGGCTTATACCATTGCCGCGGCCCTTGCCAGTGGGGTGTTCGATGCCGTCCTGGTTTCCACCGACTCGCCCGCCTACGCGGACATTGCCCGCCATTACGGCGCGGAGGTGCCTTTTCTACGACCGGCCGAGTTCGCGGGCGACCTTTCGCCCGACATCGAATGGGTTGAATACACGTTGAAACGCCTGGTTGACCAGGGCCGAACCTATGATTGCTTTAGCATTTTGCGGCCCACCAGCCCCTTCCGCCAGCCCGAAACCATCCAGCGGGCGTGGCAACAGTTTTTGGACGATCCTTGCGTCGATTCCCTGCGCGCGGTCGAGAAAGTGCGCCAACATCCAGGCAAAATGTGGGTGGTGCGAGGGAATCGCATGACCCCCCTTTTGCCCCTTTCACCGCCAGAGCAACCCTGGCATAGCAGCCAATATCCGTCCTTGCCCGAAGTGTACGTGCAAAATGCCAGCCTGGAGATTGCCTGGACCCGGGTAGTGTTCGAAACCCGGACCATCGCGGGCCATACGCTCATGCCCTTCTTTACCCGGGGTTTGGAGGGGTTCGACATCAATCGGGAAGAGGACTGGTGGTACGCGGAATATCTTTTGCAACAAGGGCTTGCCAAACTCCCCTCCATATAAACTGGGAACGCAGATGCACGCGGATGCAACGCAGATTGACGCAGATAATCTTTAGTCTTTAATCTTTTTTCTTCTTCGTGCCTTCGTGGCTCTATTTTCAAAGCAGGAGGTTCTTATGAAAAAAGGGGGTTTTGCCCTCATGATTCTGGCTTTGGGGATAGCGGCATTTATTTCATTTTCTAGAGTGGAGCCAGTGTCTGTTCATGCCAGTGAAGGGATGCCTGGCGCGACTTCGACGCCTCCTGCCCCCCTGGCTGTCGATGTTCATTGTCCCTTGCGGGTAATGCCTTTGGGGGATAGTGTGACCAAAGGGAGTCATAGCTTGGCAGGGGATGGATACCGGCGTCGCATTCAATTCCGGGCCGATTATGATGGTGTCAATTTTGTTCCGGTAGGGCGTCAAAAAGGCGGCTCTTTTAAGGGACAGATCCTATGGCATGAAGGATATAGTGGATATACCATTAACCAGGTCAATAGCATTGTGGATGCAGCCATCGCTGCCAATCATCCGGATGTTGTGGTCTTGATGGCTGGCACCGCGGATATTGCCGTAGGCTATCCTTCGCCCTCCACAATGGCAGCCCAATTGCAAGCCGTCATTAACAAGATCCTGGCTCATCCCGGCGTTTTTTTGGTCGTGGCTTCCATCCCCCCTGTGGATGATTCCATTCGCGGGGCAGGCAAGAACGCCATTGCCGACGCCTACAGTGCCCAGGTCCGTTCTATGGTGAGCAACAGCGGTCGTACCCGGTATTCCGAAGTCAACGACATCCTCACTCTTTCTGATCTGGCCGATGGTTTGCATCCCAATGATCACGGCTATACTCGCATTGGGGATTCCATCTACCCTCACTTGAAATACTGGGCCCAGACTTTTTGCCCTGCCACCCCCACCCCCCGCCTCC
>JALWZT010000045.1 GCA_027002405.1 Anaerolineae bacterium
GGGCATAGGGGGAGGATGGGGTCAGGATTAGGATTAGGATTAAGATCGCCAGGCCCACGTTGAGCGATCTTGCAACGAACGTCAAACGTAAAACGTGAAACGTCAGGTCATGACGCATGACGTTTGACGCTTGACGAAATCGGCTTCCCGCGCCAACCTGGCTGCGAGGCGTTTTATTCGTATCGGCGAGCTATCGCTCGTGCCGCCTTCGCTTCTCCCAGCGTTCGCTGAAGCTTTCCGAAGCCAGCGGGGGGAAGGCGCGGCTGTCGGTCCACCCGGCCAGGGGCCCGGGCATGCTCTGGACCCAGCCTTGGGGGGTGCGAGGAGCCAGGCGCTGGGTCCACGCGGCCAGTTTGCGCCCCAGCCGGAAAAGCCGGGGGTGCTGGGCCGCTTTGGTGTAGAGCTTGAGCCCATGGCGCAGCCAGGTTGGCGCCAGGCCCGCGTCCACCGTGTCGGCCCGCAGTTTGAGCAGCATGCGGGGGATGTCGATGCGTACCGGGCAGGCTTCGGTGCACGCGCCGCACAGGGTGGATGCCTGGGGCAGTTCATGCCAAGGGAAGAGGCCATCGAGCGCGGGGGTGACCACGATGCCAATAGGGCCCGGGTAGACGGAGCCATAGGCGTGGCCGCCCAGGCGACGATAAACCGGACACACATTGAGGCAGGCCCCGCAACGGATGCAGTAAAGGCTTTCGGCCAGTTCCCCTGCCAGGGCCTGGGTACGACCGTTGTCAATGAAGATGATATGGACCTGTTCCGGGCCATCTTCTTGGGGAGAACGTCGGGGCCCGGTGACAATGGAGGTGTAGACGCTGAGGGGTTGGCCCGTGGCAGAACGGGCGAGGAGCTGAAGCAAGGTCCCTAGTTCGCGCAGGGTTGGGGCCATGCGTTCGATCCCCACCAGGGCCACATGGATGCGAGGTGCGGTGGTCACAAAGCGGCCATTGCCCTCGTTGGTGACCAGGACCACGCTGCCCGTTTCGGCCACCGCGAAATTGGCGCCGCTGATGCCCATATCGGCCTGCAAGAAGCCGTTGCGTAGGGCCCGCCGCGCGGCCGCGGTCAGGTCGGTAATGCTGGCATCGAGAGGGGTCCCCAAATGTTCGTGGAAGAGCTTTTGCACCCTTTCCAGGGGCCAATGCACCACCGGCGCGATGATATGACTGGGATGATCATGGGCCAATTGGACGATAAATTCCCCCAGGTCGGTTTCCAAAACGTCCAACCCCTCTTTTTCCAGCGCGGGATTCAGCTCGATTTCCTCACTGAGCATGGATTTGCTTTTGATGATGCGCTGGACCCCATTTTCCCGCGCGATTTTCAGGACCAGGGCCCGTGCCTCTTCATCATCCCGGGCCCAATGCACCATACTGCCGTTGGCCCGGGCGTTGCGCTCAAAGGTTTCCAGGTGTTCATCCAGACGCGCGATGGCATTGGCCCGAATGACACGAGCGTGATCCCGCAACGCCTCCCCGTGGGGCAACCGCGCGAACGCGTTCAGACGCCCATCGACAAAATGATGCATGGCCCGGTCCAGGGCCAATTGCAGATTGCGGTCTTGGAGGGCTTGGTGGGCCCGCTGTTGGAAGGTGGTGGTTGGGGGGTGCAAGGGGGAGCCTCCGGGAAAGAGAAGCTGCTATGAAAATAGAATGATCGCTGGTTGCTGAGGAGTCGCCAGGCCGACGTTGGGCGAGGCGGCAAAGGTTCGTATTGCGTATTCCGTATTCCGTCCAGTCGTTACGCAATACGCAATACGGAATACGAGTCACGCCGCCCTGGCCGCGAGGCATTTTCGTCCGTATCGGCGCGGGCTGGTCCGCCGTTGGACTGCTTTGAAAATAGGATCAGGATTAGGATTGAGGATTGTTAGGCCGAGGTTAGGCGCGGGTAGGAGTAATCAGTGATCAGTGATCAGTAATCAGTGTTCAGTGGCGCCGAGGCTAGAAAGCCGGAATCATCCGGCGCCGTTCCTTAGAACCTGTTATGAACTTATCGCCAATTTGACGCGATTTTGTGGATGGCGGGCGTTTCAATTCGCCACGGATGACGCTGATGCGACGGATCGACACGGATTTTTGGGAAAAAGCATGGCATCTGTTTGAAAAATCCGCGAAAATCTGCTTCATCCGCGTTATCCGCGGCCAATTCCAACCTCCGATGCGGCGATCCTGTGGCCCCAGACCACGGAGGTCTGCGCAGACCCTCTGAGGTCTCATACTCACCTGCCACTTGCCACTTGCATACTTGCAAACCTACCTGGCGCTCGCTTCGCTCGCTAGATGCCCTTCGGTTCCTCAGGGCAGGCTTCGCTCCCTTCGGTCGCTCAGCATGACGAACATCTGCGTCAATCTGCGTTGCATCGGCGCAAATCTGCGTTCTCCTTTCATCCGTAGTGACGAACGGCCATTCGTGGCGACTGCATACAAAAGAGCGCCCCCGGCAGGACTCGAACCTGCGACGCAGGGTTTAGGAAACCCTCGCTCTCTCCACTGAGCTACGGGGGCAAAGATTTCCGCTGGATTTGCACGAGAGTGCCTATTAGTTTAGCATGATTTTTGCAGGAACGTAAAACGTCGATTGTAAGGACAACGCCCATGAATGCCTTCGTGATCCGTAACCCCATCTCTGGCAGCCCGCAACGGCAGAGGATGTTTGTCCGGGCCATCCGGGTGTTGGAGGAAGCAGGATGGCGGGTACAGGTCCGGGTGACAGCTTATGCAGGCCATGCGCGCGAGCTGGCCCAACAGGCCACCCGAGAGGGATGGTCGGTGGTCGTGGTAGCCGGTGGGGATGGCTCCATCGGACAGGTGGCCGATGGCATGATGCGGGCCGGTGCGTCGACCACCTCGTTGGGGATTATCCCCATGGGAACGGGGAACGTATTCGCCCGGGCCGCGGGCCTGCCTTATCCCAGACATCCAGGCGATGAGGCCCCCATCCGGGCCGCGCGGATGATCGTGAACACGCCCCCCGTGCCCGTGGATGTGGGGCGAGCCAATGGCGTGCATTTTCTTTCCTGGGCGGGCGTGGGCCTGGACGCCCAGGTGACGGAAAGGGTGGAGGCCCAGTCGCATTTCAAACGTCGAGCCCCGGTGCTCTTTTATGGGCTTCAAGCCTTGGGGACCCTTTGGCGATATCAGCCCTCGCGTATGCGTCTGGTCCTATCGGATGGCGAGGTCGTGTCCGGCCGCTTCCCTTTGGTGGTGGTCGCGAATATCGGGCTTTACGCCCGTTACTTCCGGGTGTCTCCTCCGGCCAGCCTGCAAGATGGCTTGTTGGATGTGCTGGTCTTCACCCAGCCTTCCCCCGCGGGCGTGCTTGTGGCCGCGGCCAGGTTGCTCATCCGGCCCCAAGGCCGCGTGCCAGGGCTGGTGCGACGCCAAGCCCGTCACCTCACCCTCCAGGCCCATCCTCCGCAACCCTATCATCTGGACGGGGACCCCGCGGGCCAGACGCCCCTGACCGTGGAAATCTTGCCTCGAGCCCTTAAAATGCATGTACCCGATCCAACCAGACGACAAAGGCACGGAGAAAGTAATCAGTGATCAGTCATCAGTAATCAGTTTCTTCCGTATCGGTGAGCCATCGCCCATGGTGACCATGCCCGCATATCAATACCCAATCCTAATCCCAATCCCAATCCAACCATGAGCCAATCCCCTTCCCTGCCTGTCTCCTCCTCGTCCCGATCCATGGCCTTCTACGTATGGTTGGGGGTGCTGGGGCAGGTGATCTGGGGCAGTTATCCGGTGTTTGCCAAACGGGCCATGCAGGAATTCCCCAAGTTTTCTTTGTTGGCCGTGGCCACATTGGCCGCGGGGGGAGCCAGCCTGTGGCTTATTCGTCGCGAGGATAAGCGCCCCTGGCGAGAAATTTTCACGCTCCTGGTTCATGCCCGGGCCTTGTGGGCCCTGGCCTTTTTCGTGGTTCTGCGTTCCGTGAGCAACATCCTGGCCATCTCCCTCACCCGGGCGACCTGGGTGCAATTGGTCTATCTGATGACCCCGTTCATGGTGGCGATTCTGGGGACTTTGTTCTTCGATGAGGTGACACCCCGTTATACATATCAGGCCTTGTTGCTATCCACCGTGGGCGCTGCGCTGGCTTTGGTCGAAGATTGGGCCCATGCCCTGGCGGGATTCACCTCGCAGGATGTGTTGGGGCTGGTGGTGGCCTTTTTTTCCATGACGGCACTGGCTACCTATTTTCAGTTCATTCGCCGCAGCCGTCAACGCCAGGCCAGCAATGGGCTCATTATGTTTCAGCAAAGCCTGGCTATTTTCACGACCTATCTGATACTGACCTGGGTCACGGGGGAGGATTGGAGTCAATGGACCCGGGCTTCCACCGCGGGGTGGATGTACGCGCTGCTGGTTATCTTTTGGGTACAAGTGGGGGGCAATGTGGTGCAGATCACCGCCATTGGCGGTGCCAGCCCCGCACTCATCACCAGCCTGATGCCCCTGCGTTTGATTTCGGCCCTTGTTTTGGGCTGGTTGGTTCTGGGGGAACAGTTGCACACGGTGTGGCAATGGTTGGGCGCGAGCATCGTGCTGGTGACCGTCTCGACTTACCTATGGCTGCAAGGGCGGGATGATTTTCGCACGGTGAGGTAAGGGCCTGCTTTGTAAATAGGATTTGGATCAGGATTAGGATTGCGGATCGCCAGGCCGACGTTGGGCGAGGCGGCAATGGGCGTGATGCGTGAAACGTGAAACGTGAGAACCTTACGCATCACGCATTACGCATCACGTACTTGGCCTCCCGCGCCAGCCTGGCCGCGAGACGTTTTCATTCGTATCGGCGAACTGCCGTTCGTGGCGACTGCTTTGTAAATAGAGTAATCAGTGATCAGTAATCAGTAATCAGTAGAGCCCCGCGACGTCATTCCGAGGGAGCGAAGCGACCGAGGAATCTAGCGAAGCGCAAAAACCACGGCATGGCGCTCGCTTCGCTCGCTAGATGCTTCACTCCCTCCGGTCGCTCAGCATGACGAACATCTGCGGAAATCTGCGTCGCATCTGCGCAAATCTGCGTTCCCATTTTCCTCGGTGTCGGCGCGGGCTTGCCTGCCGTTGGACTGCTTTGTAAATAGAGTAATCAGTGATTCAGTTATCAGTAATCAGTGGAAATCTGCGTTCTATTTTTTGTCGTTATGTGGTGAGCTCTCGCTATCATCTGAAACCGGAGCGTAAAGATAAACCCGGCCCAAAGGGGCTGGATGGGAGTTAAAGGGGCTGATAGGCTGAGGGCGTAGAGAGAGGGTCAGGGTGTGGTGGTCCAGGGAAAGCCACCCGCCTTCGTAAGCGTCATAGACTATGCCCCGGGCAGGGAGATAGGGCGAGGTAAGGGTGAGTTGTGTGGGGCCCGGCCATGCCCCTGCCAGGACCCATCCCCGGGTGTAGAACCGGACATAGTAGGTGATCCCGTCCTGTTCACGTGTTTCATACGTCTCGCCCAAGGGGTCCCCCAAATCGTAAAAATAAGGGGCGGCCGGGTCTCGCTCGTAGCGGTGGTCCCACGGGGTCTCGGTGTAAGCGATTTGGTTCAGGAGTTTGGGGATGGCATAGCCCAAAAAGATGGCATTGCGAGGGATGGTGGCGGTGTAGACTTGCTGGCCCTGAATCGTCTCCCCCGTGGGGATGAAATCCGGCGCGGCATAGTTCATGTAGACTGTAGCGACGAAGTCCGGGCCGGCATATTGCCGCCGGAGATCAGCCAAGTAGTTCAGATAATCGATAGTATCTTCGAGATGCCCCTGGTATTCGTTATCGCTGAGGGGGTAGTACAATGTTTCGGGAACGGAAACCCGCCCTTGGCCTTGGAGATAGAGCTCGTGCCCTCGCTCCGCGTCGGTGGTTACGTAGCTCTCGGTCATGTCGTAATGAACCAGGGGCAGGATGTAGGCTGCACGACGGAAACCCTGATTAGTGTGCAGGATGAGCCCCCGGTCCTTGAGCTCCTGATAAAAGAGAGCCACGGCTTGGCTGTAGGGAAGGTCAGGATGCCGGGCTTGGTAGGTCTGGCGGATGGGATCGTATGCCGGGTCTTCCAAATACACGCCCGAAGCCCAGTCGAAGAAGATCCCGTCATATCCTGCTTGCGCGACGGTCTGAGCCAGGTAATCGACCCGACGTTGACGAACTTCGGGTAAAGCCAGGTCGAAGTAATAATCCTCACACCAATCGTATTGGTTTTCCTGGCAGTGAGGGAATGGGCCATGAGGATTGAGGGTGGCTGTGTCTCGATGGGCATAAGCCCATTGCATGAAGGGATCGTCAGGTTCCCCATCCAGATAGTGGTAGCTCGCGGGCATCCATTCATAAAGGAAAAGGGTATGGACGCCTGCTAGACGAAAAGCCCGGACTTGATCCGGTGGCAGGGGATCGGTTATCCCTCCTGCTTCCAGGGCACGAAAACGCTTCATCCAGGCGATTTCGGCAGGGGTTTCGGCCAGTCCTGTGGCATAGCCCCCCGCCATCAAGGTGGGAATGGGCCTGACAGTGGCCGAATCCAGGGCGTGGAGAATGAGAGGCAGATAGAAAGTGGGGGGCGGCGACTCAACGCCCATCCCTCCGATGAAAAGGGTCAACCAGGCGAAAAAGCCCAGAAGGATTGGCATGAGGACGGACATCATAAAAATCGCTCCAACGCCGCGGCCACAGGGTGTTGGCCCAGGGGAGGGGCAATCCAATCGGCCGCGGCCCGGGCTTCGGGAGACGCACTGGCCGGAGCTACCCCAATCCCTGCCCATTTCAGCATGCTGACATCATTCCCCGCGTCGCCAATGGCCAACACCTGCTCGGGCGGGATCCCGGCTTGTTGGGCAAGCCAGGCGATGGCGTTTCCTTTGTGGGCCTCCTTGTGCACAGCTTCCACAAACCAATGCCAGGATTGGACCACATCCGCCCGGTGGCCCAGGGCCCGGCGGAAAGCAGCCAGCAGGGCCGGGATGGCCTGAGGGTCCGGATGCACGGCCAGGATTTTCACCAAATCCCCCTGAATGTGCGCCAGCGCGTGGGGGTCATAGCGGAGGTTGCGGCCCAGCCAGTACGCGTCCTGCTGGGGGGAAAAGGCCACCCGTTCCATCAAGATGCCATCGGGCGTGTAAAAGACGGGGATGGCCCCATGTTCCCGGGCGATGGCCGCGCCCTGAGCGGCCAGCTCGCGGGGGATGGTCAGGACGCGCAGGATCTGCCCGTCGCGGCGGGCGATGACCGCGCCCTGGGCGCCCACCACCGGGTCTTGGGGCCGAACTTCCAGCGCATCCAGAAAATGATCGATGATGGTGGGCATGCGGCCGGTGGCGATGACCACCTGAATCCCCATGGTCCGGGCCCGACGCAAGGCCCGCACATCCTCGGGGTCTATATGCCCCCGATGGTCCACCAGGGTGCCATCCAGGTCCGTGGCAATGAGCCGGATGGAAGTCATGGTTGCGGTGTGGGGGTGAGGGAAGCCAGATAATCGGGGGCCCAGTCCGGCGGGGGCGGGCATCCCTTGGGATGGGTGCCTTGCACACTGATGGGCACATAAAGGAAGATGTTTTCCAACACGTCCTGGATAACCCCATCCTCCTTGGGAAGGAGTACATACGCGCCGCTGGGGAGCTGAACCTGCTCCAATTCCCGGCCGCTGAAGACATGGGAATGAATGTTGCTCATGTCCAGGGCCAACCCGAATTTGGCATAGCGGAGCAGATCGGTGAAGCTGAGATCGGTACGGACGTTGCGTTGGATGATGCCCCAAATCTGGGGAGCCTTGGCCACAAGCCCTAATTGCGCGGCCTGCTGTTTGAGCGCGGCCAATACCTCCTGTTGGCGTCGGGCCCGGCCCCAATCGCTGGTGCGATACCGATAGGTGGCAAAAGCCAGCGCGGTTTCCCCATCCAGATGATGGGTGCCCGCAGGCAGATAGAGGACTTTGTAGCCATTGCCATCGGGCTGGGGGGAGATTTCCCACAGATCGCAATCCAACGTGACGTCAATGCCCCCCACCGCGTCCACAAATTCCACAAACGCGCCGCGATGGACCATGACAATGTGATCAATGGAGACGCCAAAATTGTATTCAAAAATCTCTTTGATGGTCTGGAATCCCCCGCCCGGGTATTTGTGGGCATCTCCCAGGTATTCGAACACATTGATGCGGCGTTTGCCAAAGTGGGGATGGTACACGTAAAGGTCTCGGGGGAAGGAGACCACGGCCATCTGATTGTTTTCCCAATCGATGATCCCCAACATGATGGTGTCGGTGCGCCAGTTATCCCATCCTTCTCGCAAATCGGTGCCCAGGAAAAGGATGTTTTCGGTGTGTTTCAGGGTTTCGACAGGGGCCGAGGCCGCGGGAATGCAATCGGCATCAAGCATGCATGCCGCGTAGGGGGTGGGGATAGGGGTCGGCGAGGCGGTAGGCGTGGGCCCGGAGCGCGCGGCCGAGGCGGTCCGGGGCCCAGGCGGCGTCGGCGAGACGGTGGGCCGGCTGCACGGAGGCGACGACGCCGAGGGCGCGAAAGCGGGGGAGGTCGTCCGGGTGCACGACCTGGGCGTGCTCGACGCGCAGCGGCACCGCGGCGGCGCCGGGAAC
>JALWZT010000046.1 GCA_027002405.1 Anaerolineae bacterium
TCCGTGGTATGGCTTTGTTCAGACATATTATCTACCTCCTGCCTGAATTATACCTCAATTCTCTCTCAAACCCCCTCCAATAAGGGGCGGAAAATAGGTAATCAGTGATCAGTTATCAGTAATCAGTTGCGGGGCTAGCCGGAATTATCCGGCGCCGTTTTATAGCCCGGCGACTTCATGATACTGTTGGCAAACTCCATACAGGCTGCTGGGCGCCTTGGCCCCGCCGACTCGAAGTCGGGGCTGGGGGCCTTTGGCCGCCTGTCTGCCTGCGCAGACAGGTCCAACCGGGCGGAAAACATGTCCCCGAAGGGGGACATGCGGCGGAACGCCCTCAGACCTGAATTTATTCGGCGTACTCGCGCAGTAAACCAACAGGTTCACTTCATCGCCGGGCGGGCGTGGTGGCCCCAGACCTCGGAGGTCTGCGCAGACCCTCCGAGGTCTCATGCTCACCTGCCACTTGCCACTTGCAAACCTGCAAACTGCGTCCCCATTTTCATCGTTATGCGGTGAGCCGTCGCTCATGGTGCCTCAGTGGCAAATCAGAACCGGACTCACGGCCTGATGCACGACCTCATCGACCGTACTGCCAAAGAAGATTTTCATAAAATGGCTGTGGCCATAGGCGCCCATGACGATCAACGAACAGTCATACTCTCGCTCGATGCGCAGGATGGTCTCCGCGGGTTCCCCCTCTTCGAAAAGCGGCAGCGCATCGATTTCATGGGCCTCAAGCCATTCCTTGACCTCGGCAAAAACATCCAACATCTGAGGATGCCCATCATTGACCACCAAAACCAGAAGCTCGCGGCCCGGGGTGGCCACCATGTCGGCGCCGAGATGGAGGGCATCCTTGGCCCGTTCGCTGCCATCATAGGCCACCAGGATTCTTTGGATAGGACGGACTTCAGATTGCACCGCTAGGACAGGCGCCTTCGCGTGGCGCACCACAGCCTCGAAGACCGAACCGAAGGTCGGCCCTGCCCACGCGGCCCCCAGGCCGTAACGCCCTATCACCACCAAATCCATATGGGCGGAGGCATGGATGATCTCGTTACTGACCGACCCCACACGATATTCAGTCTCGCAAGGGACTTGCGCGGCCTGGCATCGCTGTTGGGCCTCGGCCAGCACCTTTTCCCCATAACTGGCGATCATCCGACCGATGGTCAGCGCAATGTCGGTCAGATGAGGATCGGCACCGGGGATCGGTTCATCGGGCGGAGCCGCCGTCCAATAAGGGGCTTCGATGATGCGGGAATCGGCGATAAAAAGTACATGGATGGTGGCATTCTCCTCGCGGGCGACTTCGATGGCCTGGTCCAAAGCCACCCAGCCATCATCAGAACCATCCACGGGGACAAGGATTTTGCTGAACATGGTTGCTGCTCTCCTTTTTGAAGCGATCATGATGAGCAATGGCTTATCGATACCGATGGAAAGACATGAACCATCTTTACCTCTATTATCCTCCATCTCCCCCTCCTGTGCCGTGACCTAAGTCACACCCTCATGCATTCAGAGTCCGGCGATTTCTTCCAACCGCTGCCAGTCACGAATCAATATCCCTTTGCGGCTTCGTTCCACTACGCCAGCTCTTTCCAACATTTTAAGATGACGACTCACCACTTCCCGGGCTGTTCCCAAAAGATGAGCGATCTCGCTTTGCGAAAGCCCCCATTCCAGCACCACCCCCTGGGGCGTAGGCCGGCCATCATGACGAGCCGAAACCACCAGCAAACGGGCCAGCCGGGTCGAGATATCACTGAAAGCCAGATCACTGGCTGTATCCGCAATGCGGCGCAACTTCTGGGCCATGGCATAGGCTAATCCCCGTTCCACCGAAGGATAACGGCTTATGATCTGCTGGAAGGCATCCCGGGCGATGGCATAAACCCGGACGGTGGTCAGAGCCTGGGCTGAAATCACGTGGGGTTTGTTATCAAAAACAGGGGGGATATCGAAGAAATGACGGGCCCGGGCAAGAGCCAGGGTGAACTCTCGTCCTTGGCGGGATGTTCTGAAAAGGCGCACCTGCCCGGCCGCCACGATATAAAAATGGGCCGCTTCCTCCATTTCCAAAAACAAGATCCCTTCACGAGGATATACCCGCACGTGGAAGGCCGCGATGACTTCATCCATGGCCGCTTCATCGAGTCGCGCGAAGATAGGGACGCTTCGGAAAAAGCGCCGTCTATGGTGGTGTGGGGTTCCAAAAGCGGGAGCAGACATGATGCCATTGTACACGCCTTTTGCGATTCCCGCCACTGGAGTGAAAACAATGCTATAATACCTTCTGAATGAAAACGCCCTGCGGCCAGACTGGCGGGCCGTGAAACATCATGTGTGATGCGTCAGGTCTCACGTTTCATGCATGACGACGGAATATAGAACGCAGATTTGCGCAGATGCAACGCAAATTTCCGCAGATGTTCGTCATGCTGAGCGACCGGAGGGAGCGAAGCCTGCCCTGAGGAATCGAAGGGCATCTAGCGAGCGAAGCGAGCGCCATGCCGTGGTTTTTGCGCTACGCTAGATTTCCTTCGACGAGGTCCTTCACTTCGTTCAGGACAAGCTCAGGACATGCCTCGGTCGCTACGCTCCCTCGGAATGACGTCACACGGCTCTACTGAACACTGGATGACTGATTCCTGACCCCCTTCGGAAAGGTTACTTACCGCAGAGAGCGCAGAGGACGCAGGGTCAACTGAACACTGAACACTGATTACTGATCACTGATTACTGATGACTCGATTTACGGAACAGACCTGGCTCCGCTGGTTCCAACGCCAGAAGCCCGGATGCCTATACTGGTTGGGCTTTCTGATCCTGAACGGGCTGCTTTTCCTTCCCAATTCCTGGTTGTTGGCCTCCTCGCGCCCGCGCGCGGCCTTCCTGCACTGGCATCTGGAAATCAGCCTGATGATCCTGTTCCTGCCCTTCCTTCGGGGCATCTGGCAACCCCGTCTGCGCCTTTGGTACGCCCGTGTCTTCTTTCTCCTCTATCTGGTCTCCTGGATTTACCTGGTGTACGAAGGCGCCATGATGACCCTCTACCACACCACCCCCAATCTTTTCAATGATCTCCCCTTCATCATCGGGGGCATGGGCTTTCTCATCGATGGCTTGCGTCTTCAGCCATGGCAGGTGGGCTTGATGATCCTGGCTCTGCTGATCCTTCTGGGCGTCTTTTACAAACTCATCCTGAGCTGGTTTCGTCACGTGTCCGTTCAAGCCCTGGGGCGTGGCACCCGCGTCCTGGCCGCGGGGCTCATCTTCGGCAGCCTGCTGTTCGCCTTCACCCAACCCACCGCGTTGGCCCGGCCCGAAAGCGTGCTGCGCAGCCTCACCTTCCAACTGGCAGCCAATGCGCAAGATTCCATAGCGGCCCGACAAACCATCGCCACGTATCAGAGCATCCAACCACACACCATCTACAACTACGCCCAAACCACCCGGCTTCTCCATCGCCCCCATATCTATCTCATCTTCGTGGAATCCTACGGCAGTGTGCTTTACAAACGTCCTCATTTTGCACCGGCTTACAAAGACCTGCTTGATAGCATGGAAACGCGGCTGGCGGAGCAAGGTTGGGCCATGGTCACCGGCCTTAGCACCTCCCCCACCTGGGGCGGAGGCTCCTGGATGGCCTACACCAGTGCGGAATTTGGCCTTCACATTGGCACGCAACCTCAATTTTTGGCCATCGAAGCCCGCTATAGCCAACAACCTTACCCCAGCCTGGGACGCTACCTCCAATCCCAGGGCTACCGCCATATCCGCTTAGCCCCTATCGAACGCAAACTCTCTGCCCAGGCCCAGGCTACCAACGACGCCTTCTACGGCCCCGACCGATGGATCTTCCCCGAAGACCTGGATTACCACGGGCCTGTGTACGGTTGGGGGCCTTCCCCGCCCGATCCCTTCTCCCTGCACAAAGCCCGAGAACTCCTCCAAACACAACCCCACGCCCCCCTCTTTTTCTTCTACCTCACCCAAAACTCCCACTACCCCTGGGCTCCCTTGCCCCCCTACCTGGAAGACTGGCGCGCGTTCAACGACCCTCATTGGCCCTCCCCGCCCCCCGTACGCGAGCCCATCTCCCATCGCGACAACATCCAACACTACCGTGACGCCATCCGCTACCAATGGCAAACCCTCAGCGACTTCATCCTCAGCACCCCCTCTGATGAGGAAGCCATCTTCATCCTCATGGGCGATCACCAGCCCCCGCGAGTCTCTCGCAAAGAGGATGGTTACGAAACCCCCATCCACATCATCGCCCGAGACGCGGACTTTATCCAGCAATTCATCCCCTACGGCTTTGAACCAGGCCTGAAGGTGAGTGATCTGCAAAGCGACATGAAGCATGAAGCCCTCTATTCCATGCTCGTGCGCGAGCTTGTGCGCGCCTATGGGGTCCATCGCGGCCCCTTGCCTTACTATCCTAACGGCATCCAACCCTCCTCATGAACCCTCCCCACCTCATTTCCCCACGCTACTGTTGGATCCCCCGCGTGCTGGTCATTGCCACCCGCGGGGAGGACGTGCTGCTTTTGCAGCGGGCCGGGCACAAAAAGCTTTGGCCCGGGCTTTTCAATGCCCCGGGCGGCCATGTGGAACGAGGGGAAACCCCCGACCAGGCCGCGGCCCGGGAATTGCAGGAAGAAACAGGCCTGCACGCACAAAAGTTGACCTTGCGAGGCCTGATCATCGATGATGGCGCGGAGGACGCCCCCGGCATTGTGGTCTTCATCTATCAGGCCCAGGTTTCGGGCCAGATCCATGCCAGTAATCCCGAAGGCATCCCCCACTGGGTCCCTCGCTCCCGGCTTTCGCAGCTCCCCATCCTGCCGGACCTCCCCGACATCCTGCAAAACGTGCTGGATCGCCCAGGTTTCTTCACCCTCCATTACCCTCTCGGCTCACAAGCCCCCCATAAGTGAGTCGGGCAGGGTCCAGGAGGACATCCAGGCGTTCGCGGGGGAGATCGGTCATTTCCGCGGCCACATCCTTGATGCTGCGCCCTTCCGCGTAGGCGCGTTTGGCGATCTTCGCGCCCAGTTCGTACCCAATGATGGAGTTGAGGGCCGTGACCAGGAGGGAATCTTTTTCGATGCGATAGGCTGAATTCATGGTGCGCTCTGAAACGTGGTGTGGAGAATCTCGGCCAGTGTGGGTTGGCCAATGGGTTGCAATTCGTAGCGAACTCGTTGGGAGGGATGGCGGATGTGGATGAGTCGGGCCAGGTCGATGGGGGTGGCGACCAGGACCAGATCGCAAGGCACCTGATTGATGGTGGCTTCCAGGTCTCGCAATTGGGCTGCACCATACCCCATGGCTGGGAGCACAGGCCCGGTTTGCGGGTAGCGGGCATAGGTCTGGGCAATGGAATCAACCGCCCAGGGGCGAGGATCGATGATTTCGGCCGCGGCAAAACGGCGAGCCGCGATCACCCCTGCGCCATAAGCCATGCCCCCATGGGTCAGGGTAGGGCCATCCTCCACCACCAACACCCGTTTGCCGCGGATGGCCTCGGGATGATCCACAAAAATGGGTGAAGCCGCATCCACCACCTGGGCTTTGGGGTTCAGGCGGGCCAGGTGCCGGCGCACTTGTTGAATGGCCTCCAAATCCGCGGTGTCGATCTTATTGATGACCAGGACATGGGCCATGCGTACATTGGCTTCGCCCGGCCAGTAGCGCATTTCATGTCCGGGCCGATGAGGATCCACGACCGTGATGTGCAAGGTGGGACGGAAGAAAGGCAGGTCATTGTTCCCGCCATCCCACAGCACCACCTCGGCTTCTTGTTCGGCCTGACGCAAAATGGCCTCATAATCCACGCCCGCGTACACCACCAACCCCCGGTCCAGATGAGGTTCATACTCCTCCCGTTCCTCGATGGTGCATTCGTAACGATCCAGGTCCTGATAGGTCGCGAACCGCTGCACACGCTGCTTGCGCAGGTCCCCATAGGGCATGGGATGACGCACGACCACCACCTTTTTCCCCATCTCGCGCAAGATATCGGTGATGTGCCGGGTGGTTTGGCTTTTGCCACAGCCGGTGCGGGCTGCGGTCACAGCCACCACGGGCCTGGTGCTTTCCAGCATGACCCGCCGGCCCCCCAGCAGCCAAAAATCTGCGCCCGCGGTGGCCGCGCGCGAAGCCAGATGCATGACATACTCATGCGACACATCGCTGTACGCGAACACCACCACATCGATTTGATGTTCCTGGATGATGCTTTCCAACCTTGCTTCGGGCAGGATAGGGATGCCTTGAGGATAAAGGGGGCCTGCCAGTTCGGGGGGATAGAGACGGTCTTCGATATTGGGGATTTGAGTGGCCGTAAAAGCCACCACCTCAAACGCCGGATTATCCCGGAAGAACACATTGAAATTATGGAAATCGCGTCCCGCGGCTCCCAAGATCACGACACGCTGCTTGTCCTTCGCCATTGAAGAACCTCCTGAGGGATGTTTTGGGGCTTGTTTTCACGGTCGGCTGCCCGCGAATGTGGGGAAAAAGGAACGCAGATGTGCGCCGATGCTTCGCAACGCAAATTCACACTGGTTACTGATCACTGATCACTGATCACTGGCTACTCTCCCGACTCGGCCCTTCTCGCGGTTTGTAGGCCATACGGGCCATGAGGATGCCCAGCACGTACAAACCCAGCAAAGGGACCATGACCAGCGACATGGTGAAGGGATCGGGCGTGGGCGTAATGACCGCAGCCAGGATGGCGATAATCACCACCGCGTAGCGCCAGGTGCTCTGAAGCTGTTGGGGCGTGACAATGCCCAAGCGGGCCAGGATGGCAATGAATAGCGGGAGTTCGAAAGCCACGCCCAGCCAGAAAAGAAAGCTGAGCACAAAGTTCATGTACTCGCCAAAGGAATACTGGCTGATAGCCAGATCCGAAAGAAAGGTTTGCAGATAACGCAGGGTGAAAGGCAGGACAATGAACGCGGCAAACGCAATCCCCAGAGCGAAAAGCCCTGCCGCGAGGGGCAAAATGAGATACAACCCACGCTTTTCTCGAGGGGTGAGCCCGGGAACAATGAAAGCAAAGATCTGGTAAAGAATGAAAGGACTGGCCAGAATGCTCCCCAAAATCAAGCCCCCTTTCAAATAGATGAAGATGGATTCGGTGGGTTTGAGGAGCTGGAGCTCGCTGGCCCCCTGCAAGGGCGTAATAAGGATTTCCAGGAAAGGTTTAGCAAAAAAGAGGCCAACGATCACCCCAATGACCAATGCCAGCGTGGCTTTGAGCAAACGGTCGCGCAGCTCCCGCAGATGCTCGATGATGGGGAGGGAGGGCTCATCGTAAGGGGGCGGCGAGACCGTGGTAGCCGACGGGGGGTTGGCGCCCGGGTCGGGGGTAGGAGCCTGAGGCGAGGGAGGGACGTCGGAGCTCATGACTCGTCAGAGGAGGAGGGAGTTTGTGCGGCGGATCGGCGGGCTTGCCCCAGCACCTTCATGGGGTGGGGTGCGGACTGGGACCCAGCAGCCTGAGCAGGTTTTTGAAACGCTGCCGTGGGTTTCACCAACTTGGGAGCGGCTGAAGGCGGCTTCAGGGCCGCTCCCTGGCTGGCATCCGGCTTGACCAAGGGAGGTGCCCCCGCGGCAGTTTGCGAGGAACGGGCCTTGGCGTCCAGTTCCAGAGAGATTTTGGTCACCTGTCGGACCGGATTGATGTCATCCGCGAGCTGGCGCAATTCCTGGATCGGCTGTTGCAGTTCCTGGATGGATTGGATCTCCTCGCCAAACTGACTGGTCATCTGATTGACCACCAGGCGGATTTCCCGCACAATGCGGCCGAACTCGCCCATGACCTTGGGCAGGCGTTCCGGGCCGACCACGACCAAAACCAAAATTGCGATGAAAAGAAGTTCGCCTAAGCCGATGTTGAACATAATATCGCTTCCATCTCACCCTTTTTGCGAGTGACGGCGCCCAGAACCCCGTTGACAAATCGGGGGCTGGTTTCCGCGCCGAATTCCTTGGCCAGTTCCACAGCCTCGTTAATCGCCACTTTGATGGGCGTATCGTTGAAATTCATCTCCCACAGGGCCATGCGCAGGATGTTGCGGTCAATGGCTGCGATCTGAGAAACCGGCCATTCGGGTGCAAAATGACCGATCACGCGATCCAAGCCATCCTGATGCTCCATGACCCCCTGCACCAGGTCCCGCAGCAGGGCCGAGGCCCCCGGGGGCAAAGGCGGGGTCACTTCGCGCATGTGGCGCTGAAGGACCTGGCCCGGAGGATGATTGGTCATATCGATTTCATACAGTGCTTGCAGGGCGATTTGTCGAGCGCGATGTCGTTGTGATTTCATAATGCGTCTCAGACATTTGGCGTCGTTTAGCCGACCGAAATGGCGTCTGCCATGCCCGCCCGGCGATGAAGTGATGCTGTTGGCAAACCTCAAGCGGGCTGCCGAGCAATCCGGCAGGGGCGGTGATTCGGCCGATTGGCCCCCACCCCTGCCCCTCCCCCGCTTGCGGGGGAGGGGTGATCGCCCGGAACGGAGGGGCTACGTAAGGCTCATCC
>JALWZT010000047.1 GCA_027002405.1 Anaerolineae bacterium
GGCGGTAAGGGTGGGGGTAGGCGAGGGAGCGAGAGTGGGCGTAGAGGTAGGCGTGAGACCTTGAAAGTTTGCCGGGCTTTCAAGGTCTGGCGTGGGCGCGGGCGTGCAGGCCGCGAGGAGGAAGATTAGGATTAGGATTGGGTATGAGATGGACGAACGCGTCATCGCTACCAAGGACTGGCTCCACTGCAAAAAGGTTTTTCAACACGGAGATACGGAGGACACAGGGAAGGTTGGGTGGGCATAGGTGGCAGGTGGAGGGAACGCCTCGCGGCCAGGCTGGCGGGCCGTGAAACGTGACGCGTGATGCGTAAGGTTATCACGTATCACGTTTCACGCATCACACCCATTGCAGGCCCGCTCAACGTGGGCTTAGTACAACGTTGCATAAATTCCTTCCTGGTTACGTCATGCTGAAGGAGCGAAGCGACTGAAGCATCTAGCGAGCGAAGCGAGCGCCATGCCGTGGTTTTTTGCGCTTCGCTAGATTCCTCGGTCGCTGCGCTCCCTCGGAATGACGTCGCAAGGCGCTACTGAACACTGATTACTGATGACTGATTACTGATTACTTCCTTTGCGCCCTTGGCGCCTTGGCGTGTGATCTCTATAAGGGTTATTCCAGGGCAATGAGGTAATGATCATGAGGTTGGTGGCCGGTGAGGATGTCGATCTCAAGGTAGGGAAAGCGGGTTTGCAGGCGTTGGGCCAGGGCCCGGGCCTGGGCCATCTCCCCTTGCTGGCCAATGTAAAAGGTGAGGGTCTCGTAAGGTTCCTCTTCGAGCAGGGGGAGCAGGGCCTGCCACGCGGCCTCCGGAGCTGAATCCGCGACGCCCGTTAACTGACCGTGGCTCAGGGCCAGGATCTGCCCTGCGCGGATGGAGGTATGCCCAAAGGTGGCATCTCGTACCGCGGGGGTGATGCGCACGGTTTGGATATCCTCCACGGCCTGCTGCATGAGATGGGCGTTGGTGGAGGGCGGCTCCTGGGGGTTGTAGGCCAGGAGGGCGGCCACACCTTGGGCCAGGTCCCGGGTGGGGACCACATGGACAGGCTTATCGGCCAGGCGCGCGGTTTGTTGCGCGGCCAGAAGGATGTGGGGATGGTTGGGGAGGAGGATGACTTCGGGGTCGGGGTGGTTTTCTACCGCCCGTAAAAGCGCGGCCACCGACGGGTTCATGGTGGCGCCTCCCTCCACCCATTGGCACACGCCCAGGGATTGGAAGAGCTGCCGAAAGCCCTGGCCCGCGATCACGGCCACGATGGGCAGGCAGGGAGTTTCCTGCCCGGGGGCTTCCATCCATCCCGCTTCCTGGGCCTGCCGGGTCATGTCTTCGACGACCAGGTCTTCCACCGGGCCCAGGGTGGCGATGTAATCCAGAATGGGCCCGGGGTCTGATCCGTGAACATGGATTTTGGTCACGGAGTCGGAACGGCCGATGACGATGCTTTCGCCGCCCAGGGCCAGCAGGGTGCGATGGATGGTGGTTTCGTCGTGGCGAGGGTGATGAACCAGGCATTGGATGTCGTAGCCCCAGGTCTGGCCCGAGGGGGGCGCCAGGACCGGGCGGTGGGCTAAAGATGGAGCAGGGAGGGGGGCGATGGGCAGGTCGGGGCGCAGGGCCTGAAGCATGCCCTGGAACAGGGTGACCAGGCCCGCGGCGCCCGCGTCCACCACCCCTGCCTGGCGCAAGGGAGCCAGCAGGTCCGGGGTCTGGGCCAGGGCTTCGGTCGCGGCCTCGACCACCTTTTGCAGCAGGTGAGGGATGGAGGGATGGTGGGGAGCCACCTGTTGCGCGGCGTGGGCCGCGGCCCGCATGACCGTGAGGATGGTACCTTCCACCGGGGTTTGCACGCTTTCCCAGGCTTGATGGAAGCCCTGGGTGAGGGCCTGGGCCAGGTGCGTGCCGGTCAGATGAGGATGGGGCGCGGCATGGTGGGCCATGCCCCGCAGGATCTGAGAAAGGATGACGCCGCTGTTGCCACGGGCGCCTCGCAGCGCGCCATGAGCCGCGGCAGCAAGGGTCTCGCCCGCGTGGGAGGTGTTTTGGTTTTCGACTTCACGCCAGGCGGCCAGGAGGGTATGGGCCATGTTGTCCCCGGTGTCGCCATCGGGCACGGGATACACATTGAGCGCGTTGATCTGAGGACGGCGGCGCTGAAGCAGCATGAGGCCCGCATGGAGCATGGCCTGCAGTTGCCGTCCATCGACCTGATGGGAGGGGGGTGAGGCGGGAGTGGTCGGGGGCATGAAAGGGAGCAGGTGGCAAGTGGCAGGTGAAAATTTGCCAAAAGGAGGGCGTTTGTATTAAACTATGGTTTACGCCCCCTAGGTGGGGGCTTTTTGTTGGCTTATCATCCTCGCCATCCGCCCCCTTAGTACAGCATTTCGTAAATAAGTTCCGAGTTTTGAAACGTCATTCCGACGACCGAAGGGAGGAGGAATCTAGCGAAGCGCTTCCTACGCCAGAGCTATGCGCTCGCTTCGCTCGCTAGATGCTTCAGTCGCTTCGCTCCTTCAGCATGACGTAACCAGGAAGGAATTTATGCAACGTTGTACTTAGGGCCGCGAGGTGGCGGTTATCCTCTGATTCTGGAGAAGACATCATGGCTAAGTGTGATATCTGTGGACGCGGTCCTCAATTCGGCAATCATGTCAGCTTTTCGCAGCGCCACGTCAAGCGCCGCTTCAACGCGAATATCCAGAAGCGCAAGGTGCTCATCAACGGCAAAGTGCGGCGGGTGCATATCTGCACGAGCTGCTTGAAAACCTTGTCCAAGACAGCTTAGTGAGCGTCCAGAAATGGACTTCCTGAAAAAACCTTAACCACGGAGACACAGAGAGCACGGAGAAGGAAAAAGATTAGGTTTGGAGAGGATGTTCTCCGTGAACCCCCTTATTTTTCTCTGTGTTCTCCGTGTCTCCGTGTTGAAAAACCTTTTTGCAGTGGAGCCAATCTCCAATCTGCAGGAGGCCTACACCACCAGAGGGGCCCGGTATTCGCCGAAGACGCGACGCAGGACGTCGCTGATTTCGCCCAGGGTGGCGTAGGCTTCCACGGCTTCGACAAAGAGGGGCATGAGAGGGGCATCCGGGGTACGCGCGGCTTCTTCGATCCGGGCCAGGATGGCATCCACCCGGGCTTGATCGCGGCGGGCCCGCACCTGGCGTACCCGCTCGATTTGCGCGGCCTGCGCGGCTTCATCCACCCGCAGCAGTTCGGGGATGGGTTCGGGCTCGGTGACGAATTTGTTCACCCCCACGACGATGAGTTCCCCGCGTTCGATGGCCTGTTGGGCACGATACGCGGTTTCCTGGATCTCCCGCTGCATAAAGCCTTCTTCAATGGCCCGCACCGCGCCGCCCATGGCTTCGATGCGCTGGATGTAGTCCCAGGCCCGGGTTTCGATCTCATCGGTGAGTGTTTCGATGAGATAGCCCCCCCCCAGGGGGTCCACGCTGTCGCCCACGCCCGATTCGTAGGCCAGGATCTGTTGGGTGCGCAACGCGATCTGCACGGCCTTTTCGGTGGGCAGGGCCAGGGCTTCGTCCATGCTATTCGTGTGCAGGCTTTGGGTGCCCCCCAGCACCGCGGCCAGGGCCTGGATGGTGACCCGGATGATGTTGTTTTCCGGTTGTTGGGCGGTGAGGGTCGAGCCCGCGGTTTGGGTGTGGAAACGGAGCTTCCATGAACGGGGGTTTTGGGCCCCAAACGTGTCGCGCATGATGCGGGCCCACAGGCGCCGGGCCGCGCGGAATTTGGCGATCTCTTCCAGGAAGTAGTTGTGCGCGTTGAAGAAAAAGGAAAGCTGTCGGGCAAAGACATCGATATCCAGGCCCGCGTCCAGGGCCGCGCGCACGTAGGCCATGCCATCGGCCAGGGTGAAGGCCACTTCCTGCACCGCGTCGCTGCCCGCCTCGCGGATGTGATAGCCACTGATGCTGATGGTGTTCCATTTGGGCACCTGTTCCGCACAATAGGCGAAAAGGTCGGTGATGAGGCGCATGGAAGGACGGGGGGGGAAGATGTAGGTGCCCCGGGCCATGTATTCCTTGAGGATGTCGTTCTGCACCGTGCCCCGCAGTTTGTGCACGGGCACCCCCTGCTTTTTGGCTACGCCGATGACCATGGCCAGAAGGATGGGCGCAGTGGCATTGATGGTCATGGAAATGGACACCTGGTCCAGAGGGATGCCATGGAGGAGGGTTTCCATGTCGGCCAGGGAGGAGATGGCCACCCCCACTTTGCCCACTTCGCCGTAGGCCATAGGATGGTCCGCGTCGTAGCCGATCTGGGTGGGGAGATCGAAGGCTACGGAAAGCCCGGTCTGGCCCTGTTCCAGCAGATACTTGAACCGCTGGTTGGTCTCTGCGGCTGTGCCAAACCCCGCGTATTGGCGCATGGTCCAAAAGCGTCCCCGATACATGGTGGGCTGCACCCCCCGGGTGAAAGGATAATCGCCGGGGAAGCCGAGTTTTTCCAGGTAGGCGCCCTCTGTGCCCGGTTCGGGCAGGTAGAAGCGCTGCAAGGGGATGCGGGAAGGGGTTTCGAAATGGGGTTTGCGTTCGGGGAAGCGGGCCAAGGCAGGTTGCAGGACCGTGTCTTCCCAGCGGGCGAGGGCGTCGATCAGTGAGGATGTTTCCTGAGACATGGGACACCTTCTCTTGCATAGGGAGGCAAAAACTACGAAGACACAACAGCGTTTTCCTGGCCCAGGATCATGAGCACGGCATTGCCTTCCACGCTCTGCCCTGGCTGGATGCTGATATCTCGCACAACGCCCGCTTGGGGCGCGCGGATTTCATTTTCCATCTTCATGGCTTCGAGGATCACCAGGGGCGTGTTTTCTTCCACGTGCTGCCCTTCTGTGACCAGGACCTTGACCACCAGGCCGGGGATGGGGGTGGTGATGGGCATATCCCCCTCTGCCCGGGCCGACACGTCGGCGCGGGCCGCCTCCATGCGCAATTGACGCTCGTCAGCCACCCGCACGTCGAAGGTCTGGGCGCCCAAGGTTACCCGGTATCCTTGGGTTTGCTCTTCGACCACCAATTCGCAAGAACGATGATCCAGGAGCAGGGAATAAAGTCCCAGGGGATCGACTTGCAGGAGATCCGCCTCCACCGGTTCGCCATTGATCAGGATAATGGCGTTGTTGGCTTCGATTTCGATTTCGTATGTGATGCCATCAATTTGGGCCAGGTATTTCATGATTTGGGAGGGCGTTGTTTCGTAGATAAAGCTGGACACTGGCGTTTTTTGATCTTGACACGAATGAACGCGAATTTCACGAAAAAGAATAAGAAAAATTTGCCAAATTCGTTTAATTCGTGTCGAAAAATGGCGTGAAAAGCGACCGAAATAAGTTTCGCCAGACTCCAGGATAAAGTAATCAATGATCAGTTATCAGTGGGAATCTGCGTTGCATCTGCGCCAATCTGCGTTCCAAATATCCAATATCCAATATCCAATACCAATATCGACTATCTTGCTACGGAAGACCTGGCAGCATTTGCCAAGTCCCTTGTAGTCAAAAATGAACCATGCCGTTTAGACCAACCGCCGCAGGCCCTGCAGCAGCGCGGCTTTGCGCCAGGGAGACATGCCCTCGGCCTGAGCGCCGTCGCGACCGATGCGCACAGCCTGTTGGCCTCGTTGATGCAAAAGCATGGCCGAAACCAGCGCTGCAATGCGCCGTTTTTCTTCCAGGTCTTCGGTCACAGGAGGCTTGTAAGTTTCCAGGAACCGGGTATCGAACTGGCCCCATTGGAAGCGAGGGGTATCCACCAGGCCGAGATGGAAGGGGATGGAGGTCTTGACCCCCGCGATGCGGAATTCCGCCAACGCCCGGCGCAGGCGCAAGATGGCTTCGGCCCGGTTGTCCCCATACGCGATGAGTTTCGCGATCATGGGGTCATAGTAGAGCCCCACCTCCATGCCCAGGTAGACCCCCGATTCGATGCGGATGCCCGGGCCCGTGGGTTCGCGCAGGGCCACGATGGTGCCTGTAGAGGGCATGAAGTTGTTGTCCGGGTCTTCGGCCGTGATGCGGGCCTCGATGGCCCATCCTTTGATGCGCACATCCTCTTGCCGTAAGCGCAGGGGGCGGCCATCCGCGATCGCGATCATTTCCTTGACGATGTCCACACCGGTGACCATTTCGGTGACCGGGTGTTCCACTTGCAGGCGGGTGTTCATTTCCAGGAAGTAGAAGTTCTTGTTTTTATCCAACAGGAACTCCACCGTGCCCGCGGAGACATAATTCACAGCCTTGGCCGCGGCCACAGCCACCGCGCCCATGCGCTGACGCAGCTCCTCATCCACCGCGACCGAGGGGCTTTCTTCCACCAGTTTTTGATGCCGGCGTTGGATGGAGCATTCCCGCTCGCCCAGGTGGATGACGTTTCCGTGCATGTCGGCCAGGATTTGGATTTCCACATGCCGGGCGCCTTCGACCACCTTTTCCAGGTAGATGGTGTCATCGCCAAAGGCTTTGAGTGCCTCGCGACGGGCTGCGCCTAAGGCGGATTTCATCTCTGCGGCGGCATGGACCATGCGCATGCCTTTGCCTCCGCCTCCTGCGCTGGCTTTGACCAGGACCGGATACCCGATTTCAGCGGCCGCGGCCAAAAGTTCCTCGTCGCTGAGGCCCGCGGGGGTGCCGGGGATCAAGGGCACCCCGGCTTTGGCTACCGTTTCCCGGGCCGTGACCTTATCCCCCATGGCCGCGATGGCCGCAGGGGGCGGGCCGATGAAGGTGAGCCCTGCGTCTTGCACGGCCTGGGCAAAGCCCGCGTTTTCGGCCAGGAAGCCGTAGCCGGGATGGATCGCGTCCGCGCCCGCTTGCAAGGCCACATCGATGATCACATCACCCCGTAGATAGCTTTCGCTGGCCGGAGGCGGGCCGATGTGATAAGCCTCGTCGGCATAGCGCACATGCAGGGCGCTGCGGTCCGCGTCCGAATACACGGCCACAGTCTTGATGCCTCGTTCCTGGCAGGCTCGGATGATGCGAAGGGCGATTTCGCCCCGGTTGGCGATCAAGATTTTTTGGAACATGGCTCGAAACTGTTATTTCCTCCGTAAATGAAGCCAGACTTCGTCTTGACCAAAAGGTTCCGGGGGCAGGGAAGAGAGAGGCTGGATGAGGCCGAAGCCCGGCCCGGGATGCAGGTAGAGTCTCTGGATTTCTTCCACGATAGCCTGGAAGGGCTGGCCCAGAGGGATGTCCAGGGAATCAGCCCATACCAGGTTGAGATTGGCCACGCCGTACACCCAATCGCCCTCCTCGATGGAAGGTGGCAGGTCCTCGAAGGTAGAAGCCAGGAGGGTGATGGGGGTGGGGGTTTCGAGCAGCAGGTAAGCCAGGGTGAGGTCCCTTTCTTCCCACACAAAGCGGGAGCGTACCTGGCCTGCAAACGCGTAACGCGCGGCCTCGATGGGGGCCAGGACCGACTGTTGGGGGCCCGGCGCCAGGTCAAACCACCCTGCGGGGTCGTCGAAGGCTCCCTGGCCCAGCAAATCGGTGGCGATCATGATATCAAGCGCCGCGCCGATCTCGATGCCCAGGTAATGATGGGCCGCGTAGGCATGGTCAGAAAGACGCAAGGTGAGTGACATGGGTTTTGGCAAACGCAATCTCTAAATGATTGTTCCGTAAATAGGACACAGATGAACACAGATGACACAGATAATAAAAATCTGTGTCCGAAGGCTGTGTCAATCTGCGTCCCCATTTTCGTCGTTATATGGTGAGCGATTGCTCATGGTGACTGTTCCGTTACAACGGGATATTCCCATGTTTTTTCCATGGGTTGGTATCCCGCTTGTTGCGGAGCATCTCCAGCGCGTTGATCAGGCGGGGGCGGGTTTCGTGGGGGATGAGCACGTCATCGATAAAGCCCCAGGACGCGGCCACATAGGGGTTGGCGAATTTCTCTCGATATTCAGCCACCAGCCGGGCTTTTTCCGCGTCGGGGTCTTGGGCCTGCGCGATCTGGCGGCGGTAGATGATCTTGACCGCGCCTTCCGGGCCCATGACCGCGATCTCGGCTGAAGGCCAGGCAAAGACCAGGTCTGCGCGAATGTGACGAGAGTTCATCACGTCGTAGGCCCCGCCGTAGGCTTTGCGGGTGATGACCGTGACCTTGGGCACCGTGGCTTCGGCAAAGGCGTAGAGCAACTTGGCCCCGTGGCGGATGATGCCCCCATGTTCCTGCGCGGTGCCGGGCATAAAGCCGGGCACATCTTCGAAAACCACCAGGGGGATGTTGAAGGCATCGCAGAAGCGCACAAAGCGCGCGGCCTTCACCGACGCATCGATATCCAGCACGCCGGCCAGGACCAGGGGCTGTTGGGCGATGATGCCCACGCTGCGGCCTCCCAGCCGGGCAAAGCCGACCAGGATGTTTTGCGCCCAGTGCTCATGGACTTCGAAAAAGATGCCATCATCCACCACCCGCTTGATGACGTCCTTCATGTCGTAGGGCTTGTTGGGGTTGTCGGGGATGATGTCATCCAGGTCTTTGTCCTGGCGATTGGGGTCGTCGGTGGGGGGGATGGTGG
>JALWZT010000048.1 GCA_027002405.1 Anaerolineae bacterium
AGGATTAAGATCGCCAGACCCACGTTGGGCGAGACGGCAAAGGTTCGTATTGCGTATTCCGTATTCCGTCCAGTCGTTACGCAATACGCAATACGGAATACGAGTCACGCCGCCCTGGCCGCGAGGCGTTTTCATCGGTATCGGCGCGCAGCCGCGCGTGGTGACTGCTTTGTAAATAGGATTCGGATCAGGATTAGGATTGAGGATCGTCAGGACAACGTTGAGCGAGGGGACAACGGGCGTGATGTGTGAAACGTAAAACGTGAGAGCCTTACGCATCACGCATTACGCATCACGTTTCACGGCCCGCCAGCCTGGCCGCGAGGCGTTTTCATTCGTATCGGCGAACTGCCGTTCGTGATGGCTGTTATGCAAAAGAAAGTCCTACACCCCAGCCCCTTCGTTTTTCTCAAAAATCTGATCCTTATTGAACTGGCTTTTGCCCTGATCCCGCCGCTGCTTCTGTTTTTCAATGTCAGCGAACGGTACGAAGCCACAAGCATCGCGGATGTGGCTCCCTTTGCCTTGCTGTGGACCCTGTTCATCACGGTGTTGCAGATAGTGGCCGTGTCGTTGGCCTTCCTGGCCTGGTATCTGCCTCGTTATGTGATGGACGAAGAGGGGGTCTACTTTCAGCGCGGCCCGGGCCGGGCGCTGAAGAAAATGGCGGATTTCACCGCGATTCAGGCCGTCCGGGTGGAACAAGGCCCCCTGGGCCGACGCATGGGTTATGGCCATGTGCTCCTGGAGCTGAGTTCCCACCAGACCTTCAAAATCAAAGATATCGATGATCCCAGCGCCATTGGGGATCAAATCGAGGCGCGCGTCCAGCAGGCTCTGGCCAAACAAGATACCGTTGCCCCTCAAAAGAGGGTTTCGGAGCTTCTGAAAGAAGGGGAGTCGCAATACACGGAATTCAAATCCAGTCTCATGTGGGACTACCGCCAGAAGCGGATCAACAAAAAGCTTTACGGGCCCGTCATGAAGAGCCTGGCCGCGTTTATGAACTCTCGCGGGGGGCATTTGCTCATCGGCGTCGATGATGAAGGGCGTATCCTGGGTATCGAAGCCGACATGCAGGGCTTGCGTAAACCCAATGTCGATGGCTGGGAGAACGCGTTTAACCAGGCCTTCAACAAGATGATCGGGGTGGAATATCGACGCCTTATCGATCTGGAGTTCTATGAGGAGGATGCCAAGACGGTCTGCCATGTGTACGCCAGACCCTCAAACCGTCCGATTTTTCTCAAAGAAAACAACAGCGAAAAGTTCTATGTGCGGGCTGGCAATGCCAGTCAACCTTTGACGTTTAGCCAGGCCGTGCGGTACATTCAGGCCCGCTTTCCCGATCTTTGATGCCCATCCTTATACCCAATATGGACCATGCCGAAAGTTGACAATGTGTCTGGGGTGTGTATAATAATTACACATATCTTTTCATTGTGTGGAGGTCATCATGAAACGCGTGCAAATGATTCTGGAAGACTGGCAGCATGAGTGGCTGGCCCAGGAAGCGAAGCGGGAGGGCGTCAGTATGTCTGCCCTGCTGCGGGAGCTCCTCAGCCAGGCCATCGAAGCGCGGCAGTCCCAAACCCTCTCCGACGACCCCCTATGGGGCATCATTGGCCTGGCCCAGGGCCCGGATGACGGCGTGACCAGCGAGAATCTCGATCAAGTCATTTACACCATCCCCGCTCATGCTTATCTGAAAATCGCGGATGAACGAAAAAATGATTATTGACACCAGCGCGCTCTACGCGGTGGTGGACCGGCGAGACCCGAATCATGCTCGGGCGGCTCGTTTTTTGCGCAGTTTTGGCCGGCAAGGCCTGTTTTTGCTTTCGAATCATGTCTTTGATGAGACCATGACGTTGGTGAAGATGCGTTTGGGGGTGTCGGTGGCCTTGCAATTGGGGGTGCGGCTGCGCAACAGCCGACATATCGAGATGATCATTTTCGGGCAACGGGAGGAGTTGGCAACCTGGCATTTGTTCAGCCGCTACACCGATAAGGGCTGGAGCTACACCGATTGCGCATCCCTGGCCCTGGCCCGGCAGTTGGGCGTGCAGCAGGCTTTTGCGTTTGATCATCATTTTCGCCAAATGGGGCTGCTGGTATTTCCACAATGACCATCCAGGCGCTTCCCTACATCACCCCCGAATTGCCCGGCATTGGTGGGGAAATCAAGGTGGAGCCCGAGCATTTTGTGGTCGAAGAGGTGCCCCTCTATGAACCGGTAGGCACAGGGGAGCATACGTTTGTTCGTTTGACCCGAGAGGGACAAACCACCCGGGAGGTGGTGCAACATCTGGCCCGGGCCCTGGGCATTCGGCCGGAAGGGATCGGGTACGCGGGGCTGAAGGACAAACACGCCCGGGTGACGCAGGTTTTTTCGCTGCCTGGCATCAGCCCCACGCGGGCGGAGGAGGCCGTCCGCAGCCTGGGGTACGCGTTCGAATGGGCCATTCCCCACAACCGCAAGCTGCGCCCCGGGCATCTGCTGGGCAACCGGTTCACCATCACTATTCTGTGGCCGCAAGCCGAGGACGCGCTGGCCCGGGCCCTGGCCATTGCCCGGGCCCTGGAGGCGCGCGGGTTACCGAACTTTTTTGGGCCGCAACGTTTCGGGCAATATGGGGACAACGCCACCCAAGGGTTGGCCATCCTCACGGGCCAGAAACGACGCCCCCGCCAAAAATGGCTCGCCCGTCTTCTCATTTCCGCTTATCAGTCTCAGCTTTTCAATGAATATCTGGCCCTGCGCATGGAACGAGGG
Source organism: Anaerolineae bacterium (assembly GCA_027002405.1). Lineage (GTDB taxonomy): Bacteria > Chloroflexota > Anaerolineae > J102 > J102 > M2005. The sequence goes on from JALWZT010000048.1 coordinate 2,777, forward strand.
TTGTTCGATAAAATCCTGTTGGGGGATCTGGCCAAAAAGACCGATACAGGGGGGATGTTTTGGGTGGATGACGTGGAAGAGGCGCAACGTCGTTTTGATCGGCGAGAGATAACCTTTACAGGACCGCTTTTTGGGTATAAAATGAGAAAGCCCCAGGCCGAGGCTCTGGCCCTGGAGGCTGAGATTTTGGCCCGATGCCCAGTGACCCCTGAACAATGGCGAAAGCATCGTACCGATGGCAATCGCCGCGTCGGGCGCGTCTTTCTCCAATCCATTGGAATCCAACCGGTCTCCCAGGGCTTGCGCCTGACCTTTTTCTTGCCCAAGGGCGCCTATGCCACGGTGCTCCTGCGGGAGATCATGAAACCGACATCCCCTTTTCCTCAATTCGACCTATCGTGAACGACTACCATCGCAATAACCTCATCCCCATCTTTCCCTTATCCATGGTCTTTTTTCCGGGCCAGGTGACGGTGCTTCATATTTTCGAACCGGCTTACAAAGAGCTTCTGCAAACATGCATTCACACGGGCTCGCCTTTTGGGATTGTCCTGAAACGGCATCCCAGCAAAGAGGATCCTCATCCCTTGCCTTACACGGTGGGGGTCATGGCGCATATTTTTCAGGTAGCCCGACAACCAGATGATACCTATCACATCCAGATTTATGGGGGGGAACGTTTCCGGGTGCAGCGCTTTTTCACCAATCGATCCTTTTTGCAGGCCGAGGTGAGCAGTTTCCCCTTGATGCAGACCGATAGCGACAAGGCTTTCCTGCTGGCGGACACGGTGGGGGAGATGTTGGAAACCTATCTGGATGCCCTGACCGAGGCCTCGGGTTTTGATTTTCAAATCCCAGACCTGCCCGAAACCCCGGAGCATCTGGCGTATATCACCGCGGCGTTGCTCCAGATCAATTATGAACACAAGCAGGCCCTGTTGGAAGCGGACACCCTCCCTCAACTGTTTCAACGGGAGATCCATCATCTGGTGAGTGAGTTGGATCTGATGGATTGGATCAGCGACACCATTGCTTCTCCGGCCAATAACATCATCGAAGGCACCGGGCCGGAGGGCGTCATCTCCTTGAACTGATCCCTTGGTCTATCGCACTCACATCCCTGCGCCCCGTTATCGCGTCCTGGCTGTCAGCGATAAGGTGGAACCGCGTTTATACGGTCCATCCATCGTGTCGGTTGTGGGCGATGTGGATTTTTTGGTGGGATGCGGGGATCTCCCTTACTACTATCTGGAATACATGGTTTCGATGCTGAATAAGCCGCTTTATTATGTCCACGGCAATCACGACCGGCCTGAACATCGCTCCAACAAGCGGCTTGTGCACGAGCCTCCAGGTGGCACCAATCTACATGCTCGGCTCGTTTATGCCCATGGGTTGATCCTGGCGGGCCTGGAGGGGTCCCATCGCTACAATCGGAATCCTCGCTATCAATACACTCAAACCGAAATGTGGCTGCTGGTGTTGAAGATGGCACCCCATTTGTGGAGCAATCGTCTGTTGTACGGTCGTTATGTAGATATTCTAGTGACCCATTCACCGCCCTTCGGTATTCACGACGCGGCGGACCGGCCCCATATCGGCTTTAAGGCCTTTTTGGCTTTTATGCGGTGGTTTAAGCCCCGTTATCTTTTGCACGGGCACCAGCATGTGTATCGGCAGGCCGAAGTCACCCGCTCCCTTTATGCCCAGACGGAGATCATCAATGTCTACCCCTGGAAAATTCTGGAGCTGACCTTTGGCAGATCGCGTGAAAATAACAGCAGGGTTCATTTTTGACTCTAGGGAGCTTGACAAATGCTGTCAGCTCTTTCGTGGCAAGTTTGTCAAGCTACAAAGCGTCCATGTGAACCACGCCTAAATTATCCGTGTCATCTGTGTGCATCCGTGAGCCATTTTTCGGAACAAAAATGACCGAACTGGACCCCGAATTTTTGCAGCGTCAGGACCAAAGGCTTTCGGCCCAATTTGGTGAGGATAGCCCTGCGGCCCGACAGTTCGACCAGGCCCGTCGTAAAGCCATTCTGCGCGACATCCTGGCTTTTTTGCGCGGGTATCGCAATCATCTGTTGGATTTCTCCGAAATCAGTGAAGCCCTTTCCGCGGGGGAACCGGTGGATTTGGGCATCCAGGAGGTGCCTTTGGACGCGATCCGGGGGAGTGTGGATCGATACCAGGAGTTCGATTTGGCCTTTTTGCCCAAGCATGAGGGCCTGCGGGAGCGCTGGCAAAGGGTGGAAGCGGCCCGTCGCTACGGATTGCCCATGCGACCGGTGGAGCTCTATAAGCTCGGCGAGGTGTATTTTGTGCGGGATGGGCATCATCGTGTCTCGGTGGCGCGGGCCCATGGGGACTCTTCCATCCAGGCCCACGTATTGGAAATCACCTCCCGGGTGCCTTTGCATCCTGACCTGAAGCCCAATGATTTGCCCGACATCCGGGCTTATGGCGATTTTCTGCGGGTGACCCGGGCGGATGAGATTCTGCCGGGGGTGGATTTGCGTTTGAGCGAGCCCCGATACTATGCCCGGCTCTTGCGCCATATCGCGCTTTTCCGCTATCTCAACCGAAAGCCGGGCGAAAAGCCCCGGGAATGGCCCGACGCGGTGCGGGCCTGGTATGAGCAGCTTTATCGCCCTATTTGTGAGATGATTCGCGATTCGGGGGTGATGAAGCATTTTCCTCACCGTACCCGTACCGATTTGTATCTCTGGATCACCACCCACTTTCGGCAGCTCAATCGCCGTTTGCCCCGGCCAGAGGAGCTGGAGGAGATCGCGGACCATCTCAAAGATGTTTATCTCGCGCCATTCTGGAACGGTTAGGAAAAAGGACCGATCATGACGCGTTGTCCCGAATGCGGTGCTGAAAATCCCGAGGATGCGGAGGTATGTCAGGTCTGTGGTGAATCCCTGATCCTTGCCAGTCCGCCCCCGCGCTTGCTGAGCCAAATCCAAGGGCTTATCCCCGCGGAGCCGGTGATCACCACGGGACGGTTGGCGGATGCCCGGCACATCATTCCCTTGGATCAGCTTCCCACCTATTCCGAGCTACTGGGATTACCGTCGGATTCGGAAGGGCCCCCTCCGCCGGAGCCTTCGGCGCCGCCCTCACCGCCATCTTCTTTCCCTTCCGGCCTGGCAAAGAAAGCGCGGGTTCACAGTTTGTGGGTTTTGGCAGGGCTGTTTTTGCTGGCCGCGTGGGTCGGGGCGGGATGGAAAGGTGGGGTCCCCGCGGTTTCGCTCCCATCGGATTCGGTCAAGAACGCTTACACATTTATCGAGATTCTGCGTACGGATGCTCGAGTGCTGGTAGCCTGGGATTATGACCCCGCGACGCAAGGGGAGCTCGACCTGTTGGCCCGACCCCTGCTCTATCATTTGCAGCGCCAACAGGCGCAATTGACCTTTGTCAGCCTACGGCCTTTTGGGCCGGATGTCGCGGCCGACGCGTATGTATCCACTGCGGCCCGGCATCCCGCCACCGCGCAAGCCGCGCCTGTGCCGGTGATGTTGGGCTTTTTGCCGGGTGAGGACGCGGCTTTGCGCGCGCTCTCCCTTTCTCCCATCGCTGCCTCCAGTGCCCCCCGATTGGGCGCTTTGGCCACAGGGCTATCGCCCGATCAGGACCTGGAAAGCTTTGATCTCATCATTCTGCTTACTGCGGACTTTCGGAGTGCCAGCACATGGGTGGAGCAGGTGGCTGGTCGTTCGCCCGTCCCCTTGGTGATGGCTTCTTCCGCGGCCATCGCGCCCCTGCTGCGACCTTTTGAACAAACCCGACAGGTACGAGCTCTGTTGGCAGGGTATCCTGACGCGTTGGCGTATGAGCAATTGCTGAAGGAGCCAGGCATCGCGACCGACCTGGCCGCGAGCCAAACATGGGTGAGCATTCTGTTCTTGGGGGTGGTGCTTGGCGCCGCCCTTCGCAGTGTGATACGCATAGGACGCAGATGACACCGACATCGCGAAGGGCACCGCGCCGATACGGGCGGAAATCTCATGCAAAGACACAAAGATCGCCAAGCGGGTTTGCAAGTGGCAAGTCGCAGGTGGCAGGTGGAGGGAACGCAGATTGACGCCGATGCTCCGCAACGCAGATTTTCGCAGATATTCGTCATGCTGAGCGACCGGAGGGAGCGCCATGCCGTCGTCTTTTTCGCTTCGCTAGATTTCCTTCGACTGCGCTCAGGACATGCCTCGGTCGCTTCGCTCCCTCGGAATGACGTCGCAAGGCGCTACTGAACACTGAACACTGAACACTGATTACTGATAACTGATCACTGATTACTCCTGCTCGCGCCTAACCTCGGCCTGACAATCCTCAATCCTAATCCTAATCCTAATCCTAATCCTGATCCTGATCCTATCTACGGAACAGCTTCCAGCGCGGCCTGGTATACCCGGGCCAAGGGAACCTGATGGGCCCGGGCCGCGGCCAGGCAATCCTCAAATTCCGGTGCGGATTTCCATTGGCCCGGCGCGTATTCCCCCTGTTTTACCCGAATGGCCCCAAAGGGTGTGTTCACGGTGATAACCCGCCGAGGCAGGCTGTAACGTTGGATGGTGTGCTGACGGATTCCCAGGGTGGTGGTGTGAAGAAAGAGCGCGGCCCGGAGCTCGGCAGCATCCTCGGGCGGAGCCAGGACGCTGAGCAAGATACCAGGGCGGTTTTTCTTCATCTGGATGGGCGTGAACCAGGCGTCCAGGGCCCCGGCCGCGAGCAATTGATCCAGCAATGGGGCCAGTTGCTCGCCGGGCATATCATCCAAGTTGGTTTCCAGGAGAACCAGGGTTTCCTCTCGGATGGAGCGTTTCGAAGAATTCGGAGACCCCATGGGCATGCCTCGGAGAAGAGAGTGTGGTATAATGGGCGTATGTCGCGTTTTGCGATGTTTGAAGGTCTCGTGTTTGATGAGTTCGGCCGGCCCGTGGAAACGGGGTGGGTGGGGCCGGACGCGTGTTATATTGTGGATGATGCGGGGTTTTTACGCCACATCGACGCGGCCGAAGTTGATCGCCAGGTGCTGCGCATGTTTAAGGAGCAGGTGATGGCCGAAAAGGACATGGCGTTGCGAGCCATGTTGGAACTGCTGGGCAAGGATGATATTTTCACCAAAACCGCGCTGGAATATCAATTGGCCCATATGGATGAGCAGGTGGACCAGCCCCTTCCCCCTCAGGCCCGGGCATGGTTGCAGTCGTTGGGGTTTAAGATCATCATCGATGTTCAAGGCCAGGTGATCGGGATCGAGGTTCCCCAAGACCCAGGGCTATCGATGGATGACGAGTGATGGATTTCCTGAAAAAACATTAACCACGGAGACCCAGAGAGCACGGAGAAAGAAAATGATAGGGGTGGGAGAGGATTTTCTCCGTGAACCCCCTTATTTTTTCTCTGTGTCCTCCGTGTCTCCGTGTTGAAAAACCTTTTTCAGGGCATCCAGTGATGGATGAACGATTCACTGGTTGTAATTTTGAATCCCTGGGTCCAGGAAGTCGCCAGCAACCCAGCCTTGTTGGGTTTCGCCATCAGGAGTGGAAAATTCAATTTGCCACCAGGTGTAGCTATCGGCCCGTTCGGGGCCGCCGATGATGTCCACCACCATCCCGTAGGGCAGGGTGATGACTAGGTCGAAGTTGGTGCCCGGGCCGCTGCGGACGCGCAAACCCGCTTCCGCGTTCACCGTGGCGCGGCCCCCAACCTGGAGGACGTCGGGCGGGGGTGTGGGCGTGGGCGTGGGT
>JALWZT010000049.1 GCA_027002405.1 Anaerolineae bacterium
GCAGCCCTTGACAGGGCTGGCTGACGGATAGACTGGGCTATGGGTGACGGCGCCGTCCTATCCACCTTATCTCTTTATGGTAAAGTTCTTCATCCCTTCAATATAAACATATTTCAGGACTTGACATACTGATGACTGATTACTGATCACTGATGACTCCTGCTCGCGCCACTCATCGACCTGCCCATCCTCAATCCTAATCCTAATCCTAATCCTGATCCTAATCCTGATCCTAACCTAACTCTTCGCGATCTCCCGGGCGATGATGTGGCGCTGGATTTCGCTGGTGCCTTCGTAGATCTGGAAAATCTTCGCGTCACGCATGAGCTTTTCCACAGGGTATTCCCGGCTGTAGCCGTAGCCGCCAAAAACCTGGACCGCTTCGGTGGTGGTTTTCATGGCCATGTCCGCGCAAAAAGCCTTGGCATACGCGGCCAGGGTTGTGTTGCGCTGCCCGTTGTCCAGCATCCAGGCCGCCTTGTAAGCCAGCAGACGCCCGGCCTCGATCTGGATGGCCATGTCCGCCAGTTTGAACCCAATGGCCTGCTTGGCGATGATGGGCTTGCCAAAAGCGATGCGGGTCTTGGCGTACTCCTTGGCTTCTTCGAAAGCCCGCCGGGCCACACCCACGGCCGCGGCCGAGACCGCGGGCCGAGAACTATCGAAAACCTTCATGGCGATGAGAAAACCCGCGCCTTCTGGGCCCAGCCGATTCTCCACGGGCACTTCCACATCCTCGAAGAAGACCTCGCTGGCCCAGGCGGCCCGCTGCCCCATCTTGGGCAAATGCTGTCCTGTGGTCACACCCCATTCCCGCTCCACAATGAAGGCGCTGAGCCCCCCATAGCGGTCTTCCTTGTTGGTGCGGGCGAACACCACGAAAATATCCGCCACCGGGCCATTGGTGATCCAGATCTTGGTCCCGTTCAGGACGTACCTATCCCCCTTGCGTTCGGCCGAAAGCTTGATGCCCGCTACATCCGACCCGGCCCCGGGCTCGGTCACACAATACGCGGCCATGGTCCCTTCCGCCATGCGGGTCAGATATTTCTTCTTTTGCTCCTCATTCCCCGCGATCTTGATGGGCAACGCGGCCAGGGAATTCAACATCAACGCGGTCTCGATGCCCGAACATCCCCAGGCCAGCTCTTCGGTCAGGATCACCTCTTCTAGAAGCGACATCCCCGGCCCTCCATACTCTTCCGGGATGTTCACACTGAAAAGGCCAAATTCCTGGGCCTTTTTGATGATCGGCCAGGGATACTCCGCGGTCTCATCATAATGCGCGGCCACAGGTTTGATTTCATTTTCCGCGAAATCATGGGCCAGGTCCCGCAACATGCGCTGTTCTGCAGAAAGATCAAAGTTCAACATAGGACGCCTCGTCATTGAGTGTGGAATATGGATGCACGATTTGGAAGATTGACTCCATTGTAGCACATCTTAACGCGATGCGTCAACAATCTATGGTGCGACGCGTCAATTTGAGGGAGTGCCCCACAAAATCGCCACATCCCCACCTTGACTCAAGCTCAGACGTTGAGTGGTTGTGGGATCGTAAAATCCGGTGGCCAAAAAAGTCCCCGCGGGCAACTCGGCAGGGGGGAAAAGCACAAAGTTGCTTTCCACCACCTGGCCCGGCTGCCAGCCATCGGTGGGCAAAGCCCCATAGCCGGGGATCTCGTCGTCCTGGGCCAGCAACTGCCAGCCCGGCCCCAGCCAATGGACAAAGGCCTTGTAGCTGCGGGAAGGCTGCTTTCGCGCCCGCCAATACAGGGTCAGACGCAAGGGCTGGCCTGCCTGGGGAGGGTCCGGGGCCATGTCGAATCCCAGCCAGGTGATCCCATCCTGGAAGGGAACCTCCTGGGGGTGTCGCGGCGGCCATAGGGGGCGGCCTTTTCGGATGGGGGCCGTGCGCCACCCCTGCACCCGCACATAGGTCAGCCCGGGAAAGACCTGGTCGTAGATCAACTGGCCGTGGGCTTCCAGCCAACCGCGGATCACCCCCTGGGGGTCGTTGACCGTGTCGTATCCCCGCAAAAGCCAGACCGTGTTGTGGCCCTGGAACAATTGGGTGAGTCGAGCCTCGGTTTCCGCCCGGCTCATGGCATAGAAATCACTTTCCAGGTCCCCCCAACCGATATCCGGGTCCCCATCCACAAATCCGGTCTGGACCACTACCGGCCCCTGCCCCACCTGGCCCGGCGGATACTCGCTCAGCCGCCCCATCCAGCCGATGGCATCGGGCCAGTAGATGACAAAGGCCGGGTAAAGATAGCCGGCATGGATGAGCACCGCGTCGCGCGGGCCCAGATGACGATAGATGGTCGTGACCGCGCCCCGCAGGTCGTCCGCGGCCTCGTAGGTGAAACGCTGGGTGTGATAATGTTTGAGGCTGATGGCCGAGGCCGATAGGAAGAGGAAGAGCAAGAGCCCGGCCAGGAAAAATCCAAAGGTTTGGGAAAATCCCCGTCCCTGGGCATCCGCAGCCTGCATGCTCGCAGATGGCTGGCGCGCCTTCCGGTCTGTCCCTCCCGTGCCCAGCCCCACCCCCTGCCGGGCCAGGGAGATCAACCCCGCTGCCAGCAGAATGGGGAAGGGACCGCTGTAAAGATTGAGATAGCGCACATGATAGAGGGGGGTGACAAGCCAGGAAAGGAGCAGGATAAGCAGGATGGGCCCCAACAAAGCCACCCACAGCAGCCCCGCGGCCCAGGGGTTGGGCAGGCGGCAGGTGCGAGAGGTGGGCGCGCGAAAAGCCAGAAGCGCCACCCCCAGCGCGAGGGTCCCCAAAATCCACCAGTTTTCCGCGCGTACCGATTGCCCCAAAAGCAGGGCGGTCGCGCCCTCCATGCCCGCGCGCATCAGCAGTTGAGGCAAAGGCAGCGGGGTCCGCCAGGGAGGCACAGGGGGATTCAGGGCCTGGCGCAGGGCATGGGGTATCCAGGGCCCATACCCCAGGAGAACCGCGACCTGGGCCAGCAGCCAGGGTCCCAGGCGAGATCGGGCCCGGAGCCCCAGCCCCAGGATCATGGCCAGATTCAAGGCCAGGAGCGCAAACGCGGTGTAATAGAGGGTCCATAGCAGCGCGATCGCAGTCAGGGTGTATCCCAGCAAGCTGCGCCAATCCCCCCGGGCCCAGAAATCCAACATGAATTTCAGGGCCAAAAGCAACAGAAACACCCCCAGGGTGTACATGCGCACTTCCTGCCCGTACCAGATGCTCAGAGGATTCACTGCCATGAGCCCCGCGGCCAACAAACCTACGCTCAGCCCGAAGAGGCGGCGTCCCAGATAGCCCACCAGAGCCACCCCCAACAGGCCAAAAGCCAGGGAAAAGAAAGCCAGACTGAATTCACTGCTCCCGGCCAGGGCCTGCCATCCGTGCAGTAACCCATAATAGAGAGGGGGATGGATATCCCGCGCGGTGTGGGCCCACATTGCGGCCAGGGATTTGCGGGCCAGGAGCGCGCTCACGGTTTCGTCGTACCACAGGCTTTCCGCGCCCAGGCGGTACAGCCGCAGGCCAAAGGCCAGCCAAAACACCCCCAGCCACGCGAGCCGGGTCTTCCAATCCACCGGGGTTGACGAGAGAGAGGGGCCGGGAGTGGCGGTATGGATCATGATTAGGATTAGGATTAAGGATCGTCAGGCCGATGTTGGGCGCGAGCACGAGTAATCAGTGATCAGTCATCAGTAATCAGTTGCGGGGCTAGCCGGAATCATCCGCCGCCGTTTTATAGCCCGGCGACTTCATCGCCGGGCGGGCGTGGTGGCCCCAGACCTCGGAGGTCTGCGCAGACCCTCCGAGGTCTCATGCTCACCTGCCACCTGCCACTTGCAAACCTGCAACCTGTGTCCTATTTTCATCGTTATGCGGTGAGCTGTCGCTCATGGCGTCTGTTCCGTTCCTTAGCCCAGGGGGAGGGAAACGGGTTGGCCCAATGCGGCAGAGCGATAGGCAGCCAGCGCGACTTCCATGGCCTTGAAGCCGTCGTAACCGGTGACCCGTGGCTGGCGGTGTTCACGTATGGCACTGGCGAATTCCTGCACCATGGCCCTGTCGGGGTCGGAAAGCCAGGGAATCCAGGCGGGGAGGTCGGTGTTGCTGTACGCCTCGATGTTCTGGCTGAACGCGTCCACATGGACGACGCCTTTCTGCCCGATGAGCTGGAGAGCCAGTCCGCCCCAGGTAGGGTAGTTCATGGGGCGGCTCCAACTGCAATCGATACTAGCGAAGGTCCCATTGGCGAAGGTGAGGAGGAGCAGGCCGCCCGTCTCCACCTCCACCTCGTCCCGGTGCATGATGCGGTTGGTCTGAGCGTAAACCTCGACCACCTCATCTTGCAAATACCAGCGCAGCACATCGGCCAGATGCACCGTGTGATCGAAGACCGAGCCGCCGCCCGCCAGTTCCCTGTCCACGAACCAGTCCCGATAGCGTTTGGGCATCTGCCCCTGATTGACGCTGTTCACGGCCAAGACGCGGCCCAGGCCGTCTTGATCCAGCAGGGTTTTGATCTCCAGGAGGGGGGCGGAAAAGCGCATGGGGAACGCGGTCATGAGGATGACGCCCGCGTCCTCGCAGGCCCGCAGCATGGCCCGGCCATCTTCGAGGGTGGTGGCCAAAGGCTTTTCGCACATGACATGCACCCCCGCGGCCGCGGCTTGCTCCACCAGGGGGCGATGCCGCGCGTTCTCGGAACAGACGATGACGCCGTCGGGCCGCTGGGCCAACAGGGCATCGTAACTGTCGAAGAAGGGAACGCCATACACGCGAGCGAAATGCTGACCCCGGGCCGCGTCGTCATCCGCCACGCCGATGAAGTCGATGCCAGGCAGGGCCTTGAGCTGATGGGCGTAGGATTCCGCGTGGAGATGGGCAAAGCTCAAGATGCCGATGCGGAGGGGGGAGGGTTGTGGTTGGTCTTGCATGATAGGATGATCTCGGGGGAGAGGGGGGAGATGGGAGATGGGAGATGGGAGCAAGGAGTAAGGAGCAGGGAGCAGGGAGCAGGGAGCAGGGAGTAAGAAGGGGGAAAGGTGGTTATAGACGGCGGCGGGTGCTGAGGATGAGGCCATTGAGAAGACGGCCAACCTGTTCTGCTGCTCTCATCAATTCGGCATTCGAATCGATGTAACCCAAGTCATCGGAGAGGATGAAGTAATACTTGAGTTCTTCCAGCGATCCTTCGGCGATATTGTAAAATTTTAACTTGTCCTTAATGCTGTATCGGGTGAATCCCTCAGCGATATTTGCCGGGATAGAGACAGCCGCTCGGCGCATCTGAGATGTGAGCCCATATACTTCAGTTTTGGGAAATGTCTGCGTTGCTTTATAGACTTGCAGCACCAATGCGTGAGCCTCTCGCCATACCTGTAAATCTTGAAAACGGTTAACTTTGCTCACAAGCACTCTCCTTGCTCCTTGCTCCATACTCCTTACTTCTTCCTTCTTCCTGCTGCTTACCCCCGGATGGTGACAGCCATGCCACTTTCCGCCGACTGAATCGCGGCCAGCGCGATCTCCAGCGCGGCCAACGCGTCTTCCGCGGTGACAGGAAGAGGCGCGCCCGTGGTCAGGTGATGGTAGAAGGCTTTGATCTGGGTGACGTAGGGGCTTTCCAGCAGAGGGCTGGCGGGCACGGGCACTTCGCCCGCGGTGTCGTCATCCCCTTTGTGCCAGTACGCGGCGATGGGCGCGCTGGCGTCGGAGTTGTGCACCAGCAGCCCGCCCGAGCCCGCGATCTCGAATTGGGTGCGGAAGGTGGGCGGGGGATAGGCCCAGGAGCCCTCGATGTGGGAGATGGCGCCGTTGGCGTGGGTGAGGATGGCCAGGGCATGGTCGCCGGGTGAGACGCTGGGATCGCCGAGGTGCTTGCAAAAGACGCGGGTGACGTCGCCCGCCACCCAGCGGGCGTAATCGAAATCATGGATCATCAGGTCCAGGATCATGCCGCCCGAGCGTTCGAAGTCGAGGAACCAGTTGTCCTCGGCCTTGCGGGGGCGGAACACGTCCCGTTGCAGGCGTATCACGGCCACCTGGCCCACCTGCCCCGCGTCCACCGCCTGTTTGGCCCGCACATATTCGGGGAAGAAGCGTACCACGTGGGCTACGAGCAGCTTCACGCCCGCGGCCCGGCAGGCGTCGATCATGGCCCGGCCCTGTTCCACTGTCCGGGCCAGGGGCTTTTCGCAGATGACGTCCACCCCCGCGGCCGCGGCCTGCAGGGTCATCTCGTGGTGCAGATGGGTGGGGGTGCAGATGTCCACCACGTCGATGTGGGGGAGCATGGCGGCCAGGTCGGGATAGGCCTGGGCGCCGTATTTCTCGGCCATGGCCTGGGCGTGTTCGAATTTCTCGGCCACAAAGCCGACGATTTGGGCGGGCGTGTGGGTCCAGGCTTCGGCGTGGGTTCCGCCCATGGCCCCCACGCCCACGATGCCAACTTTCATAGGGATCTCCTATCTGTCTGATTCTGATTGTTTCTTCTGCTCCAGCGCCCAGGCAATATCTTCCAACTGGAATCGTTCCTGCAATGCAAAGCGATGATGTCGCAAATACGCCAGCAACGCGACGCGAATCACATCCGATTCCGCGTCGAACCACCCTGCTTTGAACAGTTGATCGATCTCTGCGGCGATCTGTTCGGGCTCGGCTTCCCGATCGGCCAAATGGAGCATCTCTCGTGCGGGAACGCCATACCACAGCGCCAATTCTTCCTCGCTCATGGGTTCGGACAACGCTCGATCGATGGCCTCAAGTTCTTCTTCCGTGAACAAATCGCTCAAAAAACCCAACTCTCGTTGCTCGGGTTGATCGATGGGTACCAGCTTGACATAGGGCTTGCCTGCTTTGCAGATGACAATCTCTTCCCCGGCATGGGCGCGCGCCAGCAACTTGCTAAAGTTGTTCTTCGCTTCTTGGATATTGACGCAATCAGGATTGGATGTCATGGATAGAACCTCCTTGAGGCCTGGCCAACCTAGAGGCTGTTATGTACTCTGCTTCCCTCAAAGATCAGGATCGCCGCACGGAGGTTGGAATTCGCCGCAGATAACGCGGATGAAGCTGATTTTCGCGGATTTCTCAAACAGATGCCATGCTTTTTCAGCAAAAATCCGCGTCGATCCGTGGCATCAGTGTCATCCGTGGCGAATTGAAACGCCCGGCATCCACAAAATCGCGCCACATTGGCGATACGTTCATAACAGGCTTTAGCCTAGCTTAATCGGCCAGCTTTGTCAAGGGGCTATTTCACCGCGCCTGCGGTGAGGCCGCGGATGATCTGGCGGGAGAAGAGGATGTAGATGATGAGGATGGGCACCATGGCCAGGGTCAGGGAGGAGAGCACCGCGTTCCAGTCGCTGACGAACTGGCCCAGGAACTGTTGCGCACCCAACGTCACCGTCTTGGTCTTTTCGCCCGGAGCCAGGATCAAGGGGAACCACAGGTCGTTCCAAATGGGAATCATGGTGAACACGGCCACCGTGGCGATGGCGGGCCGCACTAGGGGCAGGATCAGCCAGAAGATGCGATACTCGCTGGCCCCATCCAGTCGCGCCGCCTCCTTCAACTCGCGGGGCACCTGCTTCATGAAGGCCGTCAGGATGAAGATGGTCAGGGGCAGGCCCATAGCGGTGTAAACCAGGATCAGCGCCCACAGGGTGTTGACCAGATTCATTTTGACGATGAGGCGCAGGATGCTGACCGTGCCCAGGCGGATGGGGATCATGATGCCCAATGCCAGATAAAGACCCAAAAAGGCATTGCCCTTGAACGCGTATTCCGAGAGCGCCCACGCAGCCATGGCCCCGAAAAACAAGATGAGGAACATGGAGCCCAGGGTGACGATGAGGCTGTTGGCAAAATAGAGGTCGAAATTCGAGCGCTGCAACACCTTTTCGTAGCCGATGAGGCTGAAGGTGTCGGGCGTGGGCGGCATCATGGGCTGCCTGAAGATGGCCTTGCGTGCCTTGAATGAATTCATAATGATGAGAACGATAGGGAATAGGGCCACCACAGTGGCGATGAGCAAGACCACATAGAGACTGATTTTCGAAATCCACTGACGTAATCGCGAATGGGATGAAACCATGATGCATCTCCCTTACTTAGTGAGCGTCCAGAAATAACTTCCTTTTTTGCCGCAACACTTGCCGAGTAAACTCGTGCCTATGGAGGCGCTTCGCGCCAATGGTCGCCCTTCGGCGACCCCTTTTATCGCCGTTTTGGACGGCGGAGGCCGTCCATTGGCCGTAGGCCTTAAGTGTTCGACTTCAGTCGATGAGCACAAAAACGGAAACACATTTTTAGACGGTTACTTACAGTTCGTAAGTGTCAATCTTGCGCTGGAAGCCGAACATGTAAATCAACACGCCGGTTAGGATGATGAAGAACATGACGGTGGCCACCGTGGCGCCCATGGCCGGATTGCCCAATTGCAATTGCTGGCCGAAAAAGGTGCGATAGAAGAAGGTGCCCATGATGTCGG
>JALWZT010000050.1 GCA_027002405.1 Anaerolineae bacterium
ATGTTGATTCCTTTCTTTATGAGTTTTTACGTAGATCGAGATTATGTCATATTATCACTTTGCTGGCAAATCACTTACCATCCGATGCGGCGAAACTGCGGAAGGATTTCCGCCGGGCTGTACTAGCGAGCGAAGCGAGCGCCATGCCGTGTTTTTTGCGCTTCGCTAGATTCCTCGGTCGCTTCGCTCCCTCGGAATGACGTCGCGAGGCTCTATTTTCAAAGCAGTCGCCACGAGCGGCGGCTCGCCGATACCGAGGAAAACGCCTCGCGGCTAGGCTGGCGGCCCTGAAACGTGATGCGTAATGCGTGATGCGTAAGGCTCTCACGTTTTACGTTTCACGCATCACGCCCGTTGCCGTCTCGCTCAACGTGGACCTGGCGATCCGCAATCCTAATCCTGATCCGAATCCTATTTACATAGCAGGAGTTGCAAAATCCGAACATATCTGCTATAATAGGGACAGCAAACGGACAGCCTCGTCCATTCATCATGGGGATGAAAGGTTTCGACGGGGCAGAGATTCGTTTGCGTGCTGCAAGCCGAGGCGCCTGACCTCGTTAAAACGGGCAAAACAATAAGTGCCAAGAACACTGGCAAAGCCTTCAACTTCGGTTTCGCTCGCGCCAACGCCTACGCGCTGGCTGCATAAGCGAACCGAAGCAGGCCGACCGCCCGAGTACGCGGTCACGGCCCCAGGTGTGGTCCCCGACAGCGCACCTGGGTCGCCGTCATAGACTGTCGGGTGCTGCCCGGCCGATGCCGATAAGCCGGGCAAAAGACCTATCGGCTAGCCCGAGTCCAGGACGTGGTCACAGCCGTCCTTCGGGCGAAACCTTCTGCTGTGACTAAGCTTGTAGACGCACGTAGGCGACTGTCCCGGACCGGGGTTCGATTCCCCGCATCTCCACCTCGCCCGCCCGAAAATCCTCGGGCGGGCTTTCTTTTTAGAATAACTGTAACGACTGTTCATCTGTGGCCTATTCGCACGACAGTTGAAAGAAACCTCAAAATCACGTACAATATCCTCATGAGCGATAGTCCCTTTCATGAACAGGAACGAGCCATTGGCGTGGCCCGCAAACGGGCAGTGCAAGATGATGTCGCGCACCCCGCGGCCGAAGAAGCGCCTTATCGCCACGCGCCCATCCTCGGCATCCCCCCCAAACCCGGCCCTCCACCCTCCGATTCCGACCTCGACGACCCCGCCCTTTACATCAACCGGGAGCTCAGTTGGCTGGAATTCAATCGCCGGGTCTTGGAAGAAGCCCAGGACGAAACCCACCCCCTGCTGGAACGGGTCAAATTCCTGGCCATCTTTTCCAACAATCTGGATGAATTTTTCATGATCCGAGTCTCGGGCCTGCGCGAACAATTGGAATCGGGCATCTTGGAAACCTCGCCCGACGGCATGACCCCCGCGGAACAGCTCGCGGCCATCCGCCGCTCGCTAGAACCCATGCTGGCCGAGCATCGCCACACCTGGCAAGAGGACCTGCTGCCCAAGCTTCATGCCGAAGGCATTCACATCCTCCCCTATCATCAACTGAAGAAAAAACAGCGCCGACTGCTGCGCCAATACTTCCACGAAGAAATCTTCCCCACCCTCACCCCTCTGGCCTTTGATCCCGGCCATCCCTTCCCCCATATCTCCAACCTCAGCCTCAACCTGGCGGTGGTGGTGGATGACCCGGAACGGGGCGAGCGCTTCGCCCGGGTGAAAGTCCCTGGGGTCTTCCCCCGGCTTTTGCGCGTCCCCAGCGAAGAACGGGCCGATATCTTCGAAGGCCTCCCCTCCCAGGACGTTCAGGCCAATAACTTCGTTTGGATCGAAGAAGTCATTGAACACAACCTGGGAGAACTCTTCCCCGGCCTGCAAGTCAAAGCCGCTTATCCCTTCCGTGTCACCCGAGACGCGGATATCGAAATCGAAGAGGATGAAGCCGCGGACCTTCTGGCCGCGATCGAGCAAGGGGTGGAATCCCGCTTCTTCGGCAAAGTCGTGCGCCTGGAAGTCGACCGGGCCATGCCCAAACGCATCCGCGACATCCTGGTGGAAAACCTGGGGCTCCAGCCCTATCAAGTCTATGCCCTGGAGGGCCCCGTGGGCATGGCGGACCTGATGGCACTCATGGTGGTTGACCGTCCGGACCTGAAAGATAAACCCTTCACCCCATCGGTACCCCCGGCATTGACTACGGGCGAAAGCATCTTTTCTGTCATTCGCCGCCAAGACCTGTTGCTCTACCTCCCCTACGACAGCTTCACCCCGATCCTGGATCTTTTGGAAGCCGCGGCCAAAGACCCCAAAGTCCTGGCCATCAAACAAACCCTCTACCGGGTGGGCAAAAACGCGCCCGTGGTCAAAACCCTGATGAAAGCCCGGGAAAACGGCAAACAAGTCGCGGCCCTGGTGGAGCTCAAAGCCCGATTTGACGAAGAAAACAACATTGTCTGGGCCAAAGCCCTGGAACGCGCGGGCGTGCACGTGGTCTACGGGCTCATCGGGCTCAAAACCCATGCCAAACTGCTTATGATCGTGCGGCGAGAAAACGATCGCATTCGCCGCTATCTACACATGAGCACAGGCAACTACAACGCGGTCACCGCCAAAATCTACACCGACATCGGCTATTTCACCGTGGACCCCGACCTGGGCGCGGATGTCACGGACCTCTTCAACGCGCTCACCGGTTATTCTCGCAAAGACACCTATCGCAAACTCCTGGTGGCGCCGGGCCGCATGCGCGAAGAAATCTGCCAGCGTATTCAACGGGAGATCGATCATCACCGGGAACACGGGGATGGTCACATCATCATGAAAATGAATCAATTGGTGGACAAAACCTGCATCCAGGCCCTTTATCGCGCGTCCCAGGCCGGGGTGCGGGTGGACCTGCAGGTGCGGGGCATCTGCTGCCTACGCCCGGGCCTGAAGGGCATCAGTGAAACCATCCGGGTGACCTCCATTGTGGGCCGCTTTCTGGAACACGCCCGCATCTACTACTTCCACAACCATGGTCAGGAAGAAATCCTGGTAGGCTCTGCCGACCTTATGCCCCGCAACCTGGACCGCCGGGTGGAACAGCTCTTCCCCGTGGAAGACCCCTTCCTCAAAAACGCGTTGAAAAAAATCCTGGATATCCACCTGCAAGATAACGTCAAAGCCCGGGAAATGCAGCCCGATGGCACCTACCGCCGTGTGCACCCCAAACCAGGAGAACCCCTCCTCAACGCCCAGGCATGGATGCTGGAACACCGGGGCTTTTGGCACCGCAAGGAATAGCCATGACAGCCGGAGGCTGCGTCAATCTGCGTCCACCTTTTCAACTGGACACGGGCGTTTTTTATTCCATCCACAGATTTTCACAGATTTTCACAGAAAAAGAGAAGAAATCAAACAAAAAATCCGTGCAATCCGTGTAATCTGTGGCTAAAAATACCGGGTTGAGGGGCCAAAATCATTTTCGCCAGACTCCAGTTTTCAACGAAAACGACGGGCCAACTCCGCCTCCACCTGTTCCCAGGTCAGGTCCCGTTGGGCCAGCAGCACCAGCAAATGATAGATCAGGTCCGCGGATTCGTAGATGACCCGCTCATCCCCCTCGCCTTTGGCAGCCAGGATCACCTCCACAGCTTCTTCCCCCACCTTTTTCAAAATCTCGTTCTCTCCTTTCTGGAACAAAAACGCGGTGTAACTACCTTCGGGCAGGGTTTCTTTTCGGGCCTGGATGGTCGCCCACAGGGCCTCGAGAACGCGAGATGAAGACATGGGACCTCCGAGGGGATATAAGAATGAGGCATCGTTTTGGTATTATACCACAACTCGCTGGTGGATTCTTGCTGTGTCTTGGCTTGAGGCAGGGTTTTTGCAAAGTCATTTTGTGACGTCATTCCGAGGGAGCGCAGCGACCGAGGAATCCAGCGAAGTGCCCTTGTGGCTTGAGGTGCCTCCCAGACATTTGGCGTCATCTGGCATTAGTGACGCGCATCAAGGCCGCCCAAATTTGGCATTGCTGCTGGTTTCAAGGCAATCGTGCTATAATCTCCCCATGCACGCGCGATGGAAGATCATGCCCATCATCCTGCTCCTTTTGGGGCTCAGCCTGGGACTCGGCGCCTGTGCGTTGGTCCGGGGCCCCGTGGTCACCCCCGGGCCCACGCCCATCCAGGTCAGCCCCAGCCTCTGCACCTATCGGGCCCACTTCCTGGCCGATCTCACCATCCCCGATGGCACGGTCCTCTCTCCGGGCCAGCCCTTCACCAAAACCTGGCGGCTGCGAAACGCGGGCACCTGCCCCTGGACCCCCGACTTCCGCCTGGTCTTCATCGATGGAGACCCCCTGGCCGGCCCGACCACGCAACCCCTCACCCAAACCGTGCCCCCGGGCCAGAGCGTGGACCTATCCGTGCCTTTGGTCGCGCCCACCCGGCCCGGAGCTTACACCAGCCGTTGGATGCTCCAAACCCCCGATGGCCATCCCTTCGGCCTGGGAGACCAGGGCCAAACCCCCTTTTGGGTGAAGATCACCATCCCCTAACCCCATGAAAACCCTGCGCACCCCCGCCTTTTGGGCCGCGCTGGCCCTCACCCTCTTCGCCATCGCCCCCTTCCTCCAGCCCGGCTACTTCTGGTCCGCACACGACGCCCGGCATGATGTCTACTTCATCCTGCAATACAACATCACCTGGGATGAAGGGGTCCTCTTCCCCCGCTGGTCGCCCGATTGGACCTTTGGGTACGGGTATCCTTTCTTCAATATCTACGCCCCCGGCGCCACCTTCCTGGGCACCCTGCTCTATCGCACCCTGCACCTGAGCCTGGAAAATGCGGTCAAAGGGACCTTCATCCTCACCCTGCTGATCAGCGCGGGGAGCATGTGGCTTTTGGTGCGGGATTGGTTGGATGATCGGGCCGCATTGGTGGCTGCCACCGCGTACGTGTACGTGCCTTATCATCTGGTGGATGTGTACGTGCGCGCGGCCATGGCCGAAAGCCTGGCCCTGGCCCTCCTCCCCTTCAGCCTCTGGGCCCTGCGACGCGCCACCCTGCGCGCCGGCCCCCGTCACGTGGCCCTGCTGGCCCTCGGCTACGCGGCCATCCACCTCAGCTCCAACCTGGTGGCTTTGATCTTCACCCCCATCCTGGCACTCTACCTCCTCTTTCTGGCCTGGATGGCGGTTGCCAAAGCCGATCTACCCTCCTTCAAGGCCCGCTGCCGGACTTGGCTGCGAAACCTGCTGCCACCTCTCGCTGGCCTGGCCCTGGGCACGATCCTGGCCGCGTTCTTCATCCTCCCTGCCTTGCTGGAAAGCCGTTATGTCAATCAAGCCCAGTGGTACGGCGGTTATTACGATTTCCACGAACACTTTGTCTACTTCGCCCAGCTCTTCGACCCCCGTTGGGGTTACGGCATCAGCGTTCCCGGCCCGGACGATCCCTTGAGCTACCAACTGGGCCTGGCCCTGGTGGTCCTGGCCGCGTTGGCCCTGTGGACTGCCTGGCGTCGCCCCCGGTACCGGGCCGAGCTCCTCTTCTGGCTGGTGATCCTGACCGGCGCCACCTGGCTCACCACCCATGCCGCGGCCTGGGCCTGGGACCATCTCCCCCTGGTGGCCATGGCCCAATTCCCCTGGCGATACCTGACCCTGGCCGCGCTGGCCCTGGCCATCCTCGCGCCCGCGGTACTCATTCCCCGCCAGGCAGACCCTCCATCCCCCTCCCGGCAGGGATGGCTTCCTCCCCTTCTCCTGGCCGGGCTCATCATCCTGGCCAGTGCCCCCTACCTCCGCATCCAGATCACCGATCCCCCGCCAGGGGGCGCGACCCTGGCCGGACTCATGACCTTTGAACACAGCGCGGATGAGATGACCGGGGTCACCATCACCGCGCAAGAAATCCCCACCTGGTCCCCCCTGGCCGATCTGCACGTGGCCGGCATCCCCATCACCACCCAGGTGGACTATGGCCTGGTGGAAGCCAACCCCCATCTGGCCGTGGACGCCCGCTCCCATCATGTCATGGAGGAAACCGTGCGGGTCTGGACCGATGCCCCGGGCCAGCGGGTGCCCTTCTACCGCCAGTGGTATCCCGGCTGGACCGCGACGATTCTTGATCCCGACACGGGCCAGGTCATCGACCGTTTCCCCCTCACGCCCGAGCACACCCGGCCCCCTTATGGGCTCCTGGATGTGCCTGTGCCTCAGGGGGATTCCCTGCTGCGCCTCACCTTCGAAGACACCCCCATCCGCAAGCTGGCCACCGGGCTTTCCATCCTGGCCGCGGCCCTGACCCTCGCCCTGCTCCTCTGGCCTCAAATCACATGAACGCTTTGTAGCCTGACAAATTGGCTATGAGAGCAGCATGGATGGTGGGTACTGGATAAAGTAATCAGTAATCAGTGGAAATCTGCGTCGCATCTGCGAAAATCTGCGTTCTCTTTTCATCCGTATTCGGTGAGCCGTGGCCCGTGGCGCCTGCTACGAAAGGCCTGACAATCCTCAATCCTAATCCTAATCCTAATCCTGATCCCCCCATGCCCTCCAAAGCCCGCGCGCACGCCCCCCTGGTTCTGCTCATCCTGCTCAGCCTCCTTCTCTGGGCTCCCCTCCTCGCGCCAGGCTACTTCTTGCACGCGCATGACGCCCGCCACAGCCTCATCTGGCTGGTGGAGCTGGACCAAGGCATCCGCAGCGGCTTTCTGTGGCCCCGCTGGGCCCCGGATCATGCCCAGGGGTATGGGTATCCCCTCTTCACCTTCTACGCCCCCCTGGCCTTTCACATCGCGGAAATCTTTCACCTGTTGGGCGCGAGCGTGCTGGGAGCCATTAAAATCGTTTGGGCCCTGGCCACCATCCTGGCAGGGGTCAGCATGTATGCCCTGGCCCGGCGATGGTGGCAACCCAGCGTGGCCTTTGTGGCGGGCATCCTCTACATGGCCGCGCCCTACCACCTGGTCAACATGATGGTGCGCGGCGCGTTCGCCGAATTCGTGGCCCTGGCCATCTATCCCTGGGTGATTCTCACCTTTTGGGAGGTCATCACCCGGCCCTCCCCGCGGCGCATCGCGTGGGCCGCGTTCAGTTTGGCCGCGCTCATCCTCACCCACAGCGTCACCCTCATGCTCCTGCCGCCCTTGTTGGCGCTCCTTATCCTCTACTGGCTGGTGGGGATGGGATGGCGGCGCCGCGCGGTGCCCTGGCGGGCCATCTTAGCCGGATGGGTCGCGGGCCTGCTGGGAGGCATGCTCGCGGCCATCTTCCTGCTGCCCGTGTTGGCCGAAACCCGCTACATTGTGGTGGACCAGTGGTTGCCCGCGGAAACCTACAACTACCCCCAGCAATTCATTTACCTCTTCCAGTGGTTCGACTTCCAATGGGGCTATGGCTTTGCCCTGCCCGGGCCTCAGGATGGCATGAATTTTTCCATCGGATTGTGGCTGGTGATATGGGGCCTGGCCGCGGCCCCCCTGGCCCTGGCACGATGGAAAAAGGGCGCGGGCGGATGGGGTTTGTGGCTGGGGTTTCTCATGGCAGGGCTCCTGGCCCTCCTTGCCACCCACGCCGTCAGCCAACCCTTTTGGGATGCCATCCCCATGATCCGGCTCGTGCAATTCCCCTTCCGTTTTCTGGCCCCGGCCACCCTGTTCCTCACCCTGGCGGCCGCGGGCACGTTGGCCGTGCTCACCGACCCTGGGGAGCAGCCCTTGCAGCCGGGCCATCTGCTGCTGGGCCTGGCCATCCTCCTCAGCGTCTGGCCCTACGCCAAACCCCAACACACGCCCGTCACCTCCCGGGACGTGACCCCGGCCGCGGACATCTTCTTCGAGCTGGATTATCCTGATATGCGCGCCAGCACCGCGTTCGCGTCCGCGGGCAAACCCGCCACCTCCCCCAAAATCCCGGCCTACGTCCAGGGCCAGCCCCTGCCTTTGGCCGAGATCGTCGCGGGGGAGGGGGATGTGCAGGCCTTGCATCACGGTGGAGGCGAAGACCTGGTGCGGGTCCAGGCCCGCACGCCGGTCACCCTGCGCTTCTACACCTATTGGTATCCTGGCTGGCGGGCGTGGATCGACCGGCAGCCCGCGCCCACCTTTTACGATCCCCAAGACCCCAACGCGTTGATTCAAGTGAATGTCCCGCCAGGGGATCACCTGGTGCGCATCCGTTTCACCAACACCCCCTTGCGCACCCTGGCCGCGGGCATCTCGCTGACCACCCTGGTGATTTTGATTCTCCTCCTTCTTTGGGATACAATCCGCCCCCATGGCTCATCGTACCTGTCCCAACTGCGGCGCGGCCGTTAGCCAAAAGGCCGACACCTGTTTCATGTGTGGGTACCGCTTCGACGCGCCCCGGGGGCCTCGCCTGCGTGTGCCCTGGGCCGATGTGGCGTTGGTCCTGGTCCTTGTGGGCCTGGTGGCCCTGTGGTGGCGCTGGGATGAACAGCGTCGGGTTTTGGCCCTGACCCCTTCCCCCACCCC
>JALWZT010000051.1 GCA_027002405.1 Anaerolineae bacterium
CGCCGATACCGACGAAAATGCCTCGCGGCCAGGGCGGCGTGACTCGTATTCCGTATTGCGTATTGCGTAACGACTGGACGGAATACGGAATACGCAATACGAACCTTTGCCGACTCGCCCAACGTGGCCTGGCGATTCCTCAGCAACCAGCGATCATTCTATTTTCATAGCAGACCAGGAGGAACCACCATGAAGCATGTTGTTTTCCTGGCGTTCGCGTTCGTCTGGGCGATGCTGGCGTCCGCTGCATCTCGCCCGGCTTCCCCGATACCAACAACGCGTCCCCAGACGCGATCATCCCCGCGTCTCTTGCCCACATCCCCCCCTGCCGACGCAGGGATAAAGGCCCAACCTGGTAGTCAGGTTATCACCTATGTTCCATCAGCCGGTATCGGAAACATTGCCGTGCGAGTGACCTTTCCCGCCATCCCTCGCTACCCCGACGGCGCAGGCGTGGTGGTGGATGTGGCCACCTTTTTTACTGCTGTCAACGACTTCTACGAGGACCTGGACGCGGCTTCCGTCGGACTGATTCGGGTGGCCTATCTGTGGCCGGGGAAAACATCACGCACCACCGGTGCCCGATCCGATGGGGAATTCGATTATGGCGGTGAGATCAGCATCCGCGCCCTGCGGGACGTGATCCGATTTGCTGCTGGCCAGATCCCCGACAAAAATGGCCACACCATTGGTGACCTCAGCCCCTTCCCGGTGTTGACCGAGCAGGTAGGATTGTACGCCTTCTCCCATCCGGGCATCGCCGCAGTCAACGTACTGGCGCTCTACGGCGATCAACTAAACGTGCGCTACTTCGTGGGGCGTGAAAACCCCACGGTGGACGCCATCTCCGCCGTCGAATTGGGCTATTGGGGCGAGAATGGCCGCCCGGTCCTCAACCCCCTCTACCGATACCCTGATAGCTACTCAGCCACTGCCATCACGCTGGATTATAGCTCAGTCCGCTGGGCCGCGGATTATCGCTATCCTCAGCAGCCAGCTTATGTGGGTTATCCCTATTTCGATTTGAATGGGAGCGGCGAGTACGATGAGGGGGACTTCATCCTGGGATACAAGGTGCCCGCGATGTTCGGCAAACGGGTCTATTCCATGGAGCTGACCCAGGCCCTGCGGGATAATGGCGCTTTGAGTGATGAGGCATGGCCCGCGGATCTGGCCACGCCCGGCGAGGCCGCCGCATGGTGGCCATTCCGCATCACCCCGACGCGCTACCCTCTTCTGGCCGAAAAGACGCCCGATTTGAAGGTGTTGTTGCTCTTTTCCAGAAAGGACCACGTGCAGCCGCATCGCGACAAGCCCCACATCCATCAGGCCTACGAAGGCTTTCACAACGCGGCCGGCCTGTGGACGCGCCTCAACCCCGACGCGGCCTACATGCCCGAATCGAACTTCCCCGGCTATGAGGACCACCCGGCCAACACCCAGCCCACAGACTGGTTGCAAGCCATGGATTGGGGGTATCCGCCAACATCCATAGGAAACAAACTGGCGCCCCAGGCCGCGGTGGCCGAAATGGCCGACCGCACCCACGAGAACAACTGGACGCCTGATCTAAGCGCTGCTCTCTATCCCCTCACGCCTGCATACAAAGTCTTCTTACCTCTTCAGGGGATCAGCGCCTCATCAGGACCGGGGGGAGATGAGGAGCGCCGGGGATTTATCGTCATCCCTTCTCCCTCGAGAGGGGTTGGAAAGGGGTTGGCAGCAGGGTCGGGCTTCGGCCTCCACCTGGGCGCGCCAGGCACTGATCCCAACAGCTTCGAGGACTTCACCCGTACGTTGGATGAGGCCGCGGCCATGGGCGCCAGCACCATCCGCCTAGCCCTCAAATGGCAGTGGATCGAGCCAGAGGATGATCGCTTCCTCTGGAACGGCGCCAGCAGCCGACGCATTCGCGCGGTGGAGACGCGCGGCATGCGTGTGTTACCGGTGATCAAGATCGGCCGGGGCTGGGCCAGTGGCTTCGATCCCCCAGAGCGGGGGGACCCCTCGGTGCCACCCGTGGACCTGAGCGAAAGCTGGAACGAGCAATACGGTTACAGCAAGAGTTACTACGACTTCATCTACCACCTGGTGGACCACTGGCAGGGCCATTTCCCGGTCATCGTCATTGAAAACGAGGCCAACGCGAATAACTTCTGGGCCGGCACCGCGGATGAATATCGTCGCGTCCTGGCCACAGCCTACAAAGCGGCTCACGACGCGGACCCCGCGGCCCAAGTGGCTGATAGCGGCATCGCCTCGGGCGCCTGGGGGGTCTGCATGGCCCGCGACCGGCTGGACCACGGCCAGTGGAGCGATACAGAGGCCCAGGCTTTCCTGCAGAGCTACTACCGCCGCATGCCTGCTGAATTCCTGGAGCGCTTCGCTACCACAGAACGGATGCGGGCGGAACTCTATTCCCCTCCCATCGAGGAACTTTGTGGCGATGTGACAGCCCTGTTAGCCAGCCTGGATGGCATCGTGGACCTGCTCAATCTGCACTTCTACGAGGACTACTGGCACCTGACCGACGTGCTGGCGTGGATAGACGAGCAGACCGCGGAGGCTGGCTACCATGTGCCCCACAAGATGTGCAACGAGTATGGCATCCGTGATAATGATCCGAACTACGATCGGGAGGGAGCCGATCAGGCCTATGAGGTGTTCAAGAAATGGGTCTTTGGCCTGAGCCAGGAGCTGGAATATCTGGTCTGGTTCTCCTCCACCGAAGCCACCGGCGACAAGACCAGCCTGCTCAGTGAGGGGTTCGTGTGGCGGGAAGCGGCCTATACTTACCAATTGATGACGGAAAAACTCGGCGATTATGTCTTCGACCATGTGCAGGAGACCGAAGGGGTGCGGCGTTATATCTTTCGGAATCGGACCACCCACGCGACAGACCTGGAAGCCATGTGGACGGAAAGCCAGCCTGTGACCCTGAGCCTCCCCCTGCCGGCCGGCTACACCGGAGCCCGCATGATTGACTACCTGGGCCACGAAAGCCAGCTCCCTGTATCCAATGGCCGGGTGACATTGACCATCTCCCCCGCGCCTATCTTCCTGGAATGGGAGAAGGAACCAACCCCGACTCCAACCCCGACTCCAACCCCGACTCCAACCCCGACTCCAACGCCGACACCAACCCCGACCCTGACTCCAACCCCAACCCCGCGTCCTTTATACCTGCCCCTGCTGATATCAGATAACGAGGTGAAGCGATGAACACCCTCAAAAGCGTCTTCTTCATTGCCATCCTCCTTGGCCTGTCTGTGGCCTGCTCTGGTCAGCAAACCCTTCCAACGCCGGAACAAAGCGCCACGTCACCGCAACCGGCCGCGGCACTCCCCAGCCCCGGGCCGCCTCGTTCCACACTTTCGCGGCCCACGCCCCCGCGGCCTGCCAACATCCGGACCCCCAAAACGCCTCCCACCCGGCCGTTGCCAGCGACTCCCACTCCCGTGGCCGCGCCCACCCGGCCGCCAACAGCGACCCCGGCCGCGCCCGGCCCCACCCTGGCTGCTCCTGAACAGGCCAAAACCCTCCTCACCGTGGACCCCGCCCCCAGCGGGGAAACCCTCCGCCCCCTGCTGGGCGTCAACCTGGGCCCGGTCCCTGGCGGCACAGACCCCCACAACGCGGACGTGACCGCACAATACCAGGAGATCGGAGTGACCATGATCCGCACCCACGGTTACAGCGGCCCCTTCGATATGAGCATCATGTACCCCGACCAGAACGCGGATCCCACGGATCCGGGCTCCTACCAGTTCGGAAGGAGCGATCGCGTCTTTCGGGCCATCCTAGATGGCGGCTTTGAGCCGTACCTGCGCCTGGGGGATTCATGGAACACGCCCGGCCTGGAACAACGCGCCCCCGCCAATCCTCAGAACTGGGTGCGGGCCGCGGTCGAGGTCGTGCGTCACTACCGTCAGATGGCCGCAGAGGCCGGCATCCCCCTGCGCTATGTTGAGATCTGGAACGAGCCCAACTCCAAACATTTCTGGGATTCCACCCCGCGGGCCTTTTTCGACCTCTTTGCCCAAACCGCCCTGGCGCTCAAGGCCGAGTTCCCTGACCTGAAGGTGGGCGGTCCTGCCCTCACCCAAGGCGCGGTGATGCTCCCCCCGGGACGGCAGTACACCGACAATTTTTTGACCTACCTGCAAGACCATGATGTGCCGCTGGACTTCCTCTCCTGGCATATTTACTCCAACGACCCGGAGGATTACCGCGAGGTGGCCCGCTTCTTCCGGGAGCAACTGGACGCCCACGGCTACGCCGACGCCGAAAGCCACATCACCGAATGGAACACTGCCGCAGATACCGGGAGCGGCGTGGTGAGCGACGTCTCGCTGCGTGCGGGTGGCAAGGGGGCTTCCCTGCTCAGCGCATTCTGGATCGTTCTGCAGGAGGAGGGGGTGGATGTTTCGACCATTTTCCGAGGGACCGACACCAGCATAGAGGTACCGGGCTTCTACGGTATCTTCTACGCGGACGGACGGCCCAAGCACCCCGCGCTGGCCTTTTCCTTGTGGGCACGGATGGCCGCGCATCCGCAGCGGCTGAACGTCAGCCACGGCAACGACGGACTGTGGGTGCTGGCCGGGCAGGATGAGCGCGGTGAAATCGCCTTGCTGGTGGTCAACCCCACCGAGACGCCCACCTCCTGGCAGGCGACTTACGCAGGACGCGATCTCGGTCCGGGAGCCATCCTGTACCAGGTCAGTGACGCGGCCGACACGGTGCAGACCTTCAGCCTGGCGTCGCCCGTCGTTGAGATCAGTGCCTACACCGTGCAACTGCTGGTGGCCCCCGCTCCCACGTCATCCCTCCCCACCACGCCCACCTCAGCCGTCCCCGCGCCCACGTCAGCGGTCCCCACGCCCATGCCCGGCCGCTACGGGGTCTTTACCATGCGGCTGGACGGCACGGAATTGCGCCAGATCTACAGCACTGACCAGCGCCTGAGCGGGCTGCGCCCCTCGCCCGACGGCAGCCGCTTCCTGTGCACCTTTTTCTATCGGGACGTGAATGGCGACGGGCAGTACGGCGTGGCCGACATGAGCGCGCTGGAGATCGGCTTGCTCAGCAGCGACAGTGCAACCTTGCGACGCCTGACGAACAACGACTTCATTGACGCCGCGCCTGTGTGGTCGCCCGATGGCGCGGCCATCCTCTTCGCCTCCAACCGGGACGGCGGGGGCAAACTGGACCTCTTCGTTATGGACCTGGAGGGCAACCTCTTGCGGCAACTGACATCCACCCCGGACATCCACGAGGGCGATCCGGACTGGGTGGGGGAGACCATCGTGTACACCCGCAACGCGGCGGATGATCGGACGCAAAGCGTGTGGGCGATGTCGGCCGATGGCACTGCCGCGCATCAGGTGACTTTCCCGTCCGCCCCAGGGCCGAGCGACAGCTTTTTCAAGCCCGGCGATTTCGACCCTCGGCTCTCGCCCGACGGGAAGCGCATCGCCTTTGAGCGCCATCTGGATGACGACTTCGCCCTGGGCAAGCACCGTGTGGGTCGCTGGGATATTTTCGTCATCCATGCTGATGGCAGCGGCGAGCAGGACCTGACCGGCGAACGAGAGGCCGCGGGCTTCCCCAAGTGGTCGCCCGATGGCCAGACCCTCCTTTTCCTGGCCCATCGCATGGAAAACGGGCGGCCCGTTATCGGGCTGTACACCATCGGCGCCGACGGGGAGGGCCGGCGCCGCGTGCCTATACCGATCCCCAATCTGGTGCCCCTGGGCGGCGAATGGCTGCCCGATGGCGAGCATATCGTTTTTGTGGCCGAGGTGTTTCGATGATGAAATTCGTGCCAGGGGTTGGAATCGCCATCCCCATGCTTCTCTTGCTCATATCCTGCACCCTTTCGCCCACCCCCGAGCCAACACCCACGCCCCAGATATTTGCCGACATGGCCTTCAGCGGCTGTGCGTATCTGGACGAGAACGGGAATGGAGAACTCGACCCCGAAGACCCCGGACTGGAGGGCCTGACGTTTACCGTGCTGGGGTGGAGCGACCGGACCGCTGAGGACGGCTGCGCCTTGGTGCTGATTCCTGGAGGCGTACCGGACCGCCTGTGGCCCCTTGTGGTGCGGATGAAAGTGCCCAAGGCCGCGCCTTATGAACCCATCGGCCCTACAGAATTCACCCTAACGAAAGATAGCGGGCAGAGACACTTCGAGTTCCTGTTCCGTAAATTAGGATCAGGATTAGGATTGAGGATTGTCAGGCCGAGGTTAGGCGCGGGCACGAGTAATCAGTGATCAGTTATCAGTAATCAGTGTTCAGTTGACTCTGCGTCCTCTGCGTTCTCTGCGGTAAGTAACCTTTCCCTAGGGGGGCAGGAATCGGTCATCCAGTGTTCAGTGTTCAGTGAGTGGGTTGGCTGTTTCTTGGTGTCCTTTGTGGTGAAAGATTATCTGCGCAAATCAGCGCTGCAAAGCATCTTCGTTCCCATTTTCCTCATATTAAGTAACCGTCTAAAAATTAGTTTCCGTTTTTGTGCTCATCGACTGAAGTCGAACACTTAAGGCCTACGGCCAGCCCCCCTCTTTCATCTCCCCCGCAAGCGGGGGAGAACAGCGGAAGGGAATCAGATGACGGCCTCCGCCGTCCAAAACGGCGACAAAAGGGGTCGCCGAAGGGCGAGCATTGGCGCAATCTGATTCAGTTTCCTCATCTCCTCCCCCGCCCGTGTCGGAGTGGGGGAGGAACCAAAGGAGGGGGTCTGCGCCTCCATAGGCACGAGTTTACTCGACAAGTGTTGCGGCAAAAAAGGGAAGTTATTTCTGGACGCTCACTAAGGCAAGCTTACAGTGTGGGAACAACAACGAATCCCGCCTGTACAAAATGGCGATCGAATGTGAACGCCATTTGAATGCTCAGTTCGTTCATGACAACGAAACTCGTGCAATCGACCAGGCTGAGTTCCCTGCGATCGGCAGCCAGGAGCATCTGCACCGCTTGGCGATGTATTTTCTCAGAAATCCAGAACACACTCATCGTCGGGAGCAACAAATCATGAAACTGCCGAAATGATCGCATTCCCAATCGCCGTTGCACCAAAGCCGACGTCTCCAACAGGATGTAGTTGGTCACTACAAACTTTATCGAGCTATCCACCCAACGCAACCATTGGGCCTTCGCTGCACCGTGGTTGACATCGCCAGCACTCAGGAGTGCATAAATAGCCGACGTGTCGACAAAAATCACCATGGGCCAAAGGCCTCATCCAGATAATCGTCATGTCTGGCGGAAACATCCTCCGGGCCTACATTTGCGCTCCCGATCGCGGCCAGGGATCGCACCATCAACTCCCGCTGCGTGGGCTTCTCTCGGCTCTGCCGTAACAGCTCGATAGCCGACCGGATGACCTCCTCCATGGAGATGTTCTCCTCCTGGGCAACAGCTTTGACAAAGGCCATTTGGCTTTCAGACAATTGAATCTGGGTGCGCACCATCATCTTCGAAATACCGATAGGAGAATATAAGGATGGACTTCCGATTACATGATAGCGCCATTTCCAGAAAGTTGCAAGCTGCGCTAGTTGCATTCTCAAATAGGGCGCAATCGCCCGCCAATGGCGGATAATCCCCTCGGCCACGCGATTGATCCATGCCTCGAGCCTGAACAAAATACTGGATATTGGATATTGGATACTGGATATTCCCCTGTCTCAAGGCGATTCAAATACCCAATATCCAATACCAAATACCCAATATCAACGCCCAAACACGCCGCGTCAGTGGTCTGTCAGTCGCGTGTGCCAAAATGACCATGAGCATGAAGAGAAAAAACGCTCATGATCCCTTTTGACCCATGCGCCCCCTGGTTCCCCATTTCATTCTCGAAAACATGGCACAGGCCCGCGACCATGGCCGTTTCGACGCGGTGGCCCTGTTCATCGACATTGCCGGGTTCTCCTCCCTGGTCGACGCTCTAAATCAACAGGGCCGTGAGGGCGTGGAAATCCTGACCAGTGTCATCAACCGCGTATTCGATCCTATCATCGATGAAATCTATGCCCGCGGGGGGTTCATCGCCACCTTTGCCGGGGACGCTTTTACCGCGCTCTTTCCCCTGACATCGGCCCAGGTCCCGGGCCAGGCCCTGGCCGCGGCCTGGAGCATCCAACAGATGCTGGCGGGCCAACGACATGTACAAACCCGGGTAGGCGCTTTCGATCTGGCGGTGAAGATCGGGCTCGAGCAGGGCGGGGTGGCATGGGGCATTCTGGGCCAGGGCCCGACCCGCGCCTACTATTTCCGCGGTCCTGCCATCACCGGCTGCGCCGAGGCTGAATCGCTGGCCCGGGCCGGCGAGACCCTGTGCGGCCCCAGGCTGTGGCAGCGCGTGGAAAAGCGCGTGCGCGGCACCCCCCGCGGGCCCGCTCATCTGCTGCTGGGCCATGATTTCCAGCCGCCCCGCCAGAC
>JALWZT010000052.1 GCA_027002405.1 Anaerolineae bacterium
CCCGCCAACCTGGCCGCGAGGCGTTTTCATTCGTATCGGCGAACCGCCGCTCGTGTCGCCTGCTATGTAAATAGGATTCGGATCAGGATTAGGATTGAGATCATCAGGACAACGTTGAGCGAGGCGGCAACGGGCGTGATGCGTGAAACGTGAAACGTGAGCTCATTACGCATTACGTATTACGCATCACGAACTCGGCTTCCCGCGCCAGCCTGGCCGCGAGGCGTTTTCATTCGTATCGGCGAACCGCCGCTCGTGTCGCCTGCTTAAATAGGATTCGGATCAGGATTAGGATTGAGATCATCAGGACAACGTTGAGCGAGGCGACAACGGGCGTGATGCGTGAAACGTGAAACGTGAGGTCATTACGCATCACGCATTACGCATCACGTACTTGGCTTCCCGCGCCAGCCTGGCCGCGAGGCGTTTTCATTCGTATCGGCGAACCGCCGCTCGTGTCGCCTGCTATGAAAATAAAGTAATCAGTGATCAGTTATCAGTAATCAGTAATCAGTAATCAGTAGAGCCTTGCGACGTCATTCCGAGGGAGCGAAGCGACCGAGGCATGTCCTGAGCTTGTCCTGAACGAAGTGAAGGACCTCGCCGAAGGAAATCTAGCGAAGCGCAAAAACCACGGCATGGCGCTCGCTTCGCTCGCTAGATGCCCTTCGCTTCCTCAGGGCAGGCTTCGCTCCCTCCGGTCGCTCAGCATGACGAATACCTGCGGAAATCTGCGTTGCATCTGCGTGCATCTGCGTTCCCATTTTCCTCGGTATCGGCGAGCCGTGGCTCATGGCGACCGTGCCGTAAATAGGACACAGATGGCGAGAAAGCGCGTCAGTCATTGCGAAGACCGTATGAAAAATGCTGATGGGTGCGTCCTAAATGAGTTGGCGCCAGCCTCCTATCCGAGTAATGGAGTTTTACAAATTAAACGGGTCATAGGCCTCATTCTATTACCAGATTGTTTTGTAAACGTTCATAACTCGGACTCTTTAGGCGCTTCGCGCCGACGGTCGACCTCCGTCGACCGGACGACTGGACGGCGAAGGCCGTCATCTGATTCCCTTCCAATGTTCTCCCCCGCTTGCGGGGGAGATGAAGAGGGGGGCTGGCCATAGGCCTTAAGTGTCCGACTTCAGTCGGTGAGTACAGCCTCAACCGAAATAGGACCCACCCAATGCCGATTATGAACCCACCGCCATCGCGACCAGCCGCCAGATCTGGGCGATGAAAAAGGTGACGATGAAACCCAAGGCCAGAGGCAACAACGCGGCCACTGCCGTCCATTTGCGGCTGCCCGTCTCTTTGTAGATGGTGTAGATAGTGGTGCTGCAGGGGTTATGGATGAGGCTGAACACCATCAGATTCACCGCAGTTAACAGGGTCCAACCCCCTGCCTGGAAGATCCGCATCAGATCCTCGGTATTTTCCACCTCCATCAGGGTCATCGAACCCGGCTTGCCATAGGAAAGGCCTGCCATGAGCACCGTCAGCATGAGCACAGTGGGAATCACGATCTCGTTAGCAGGGATGGCCACCACATAGGCCAGCAAAATCACGCCATTAAGACCGATGAGGATGCCGATGGGATCCAGCCAGGAGACAATGTAATTGGCGATGGGCTGGCCCGCCACTTGCACATTGGCCAGCAGCCAGATGACCAGGCCCGCGGGCGCGGCGAAGACGATGGCCCGCCACAGCACGTAGATGGTGCGATCGATGATGGAGGTGTAGATGGTCTGGAGAATGCGGGGCGGGCGGTAGGGAGGCAGTTCCAACGAGAACGTGGAAACCTCCCCGCGCAGGATGGTGCGGGAGAGGAAAAAGGAGACGATGAACGTGAGGATCACGCCCAACAACGCCACGCCCACCACGGCTGCGGCCGAGATGATCCCCGCCAGATAGGGTGGCGCCAGCGCGCCGATGAATAGCGAGGCAATGAGGATTTGCGTGGGCCAGCGCCCGTTGCACAGGGCAAAGTTGTTGGTGATGATGGCGATGAGGCGCTCGCGAGGGCTGTCGATAATGCGGGTGGAAATGACCCCGGCCGCGTTGCAGCCAAACCCCATCATCATGCTCAGCGCTTGCTTGCCGTGCGCGCCCGCCTTGTGGAACAGTTCATCCAGATTGAAGGCCAGCCGGGGCAGGTAGCCGAAATCTTCCAACAAAGTGAACAGGGGGAAGAAAATGGCCATGGGGGGCAACATGACGCTGACCACCCAGGCTGTGGCCAGATACGCGCCATCGATGAGCAGGCCGCTGAGCCACCAGGGCAGGCCAATGAATGCGGCCGCGTCCTTGAGCCAGGGGTAGATGGCGCCGATGAGCAGGGCGGACAGCATCTGAGAAGGGTAGTTCGCGCCCGTGATGGTCAGCCAGAAGATCAGGGCAAATAACCCGATCATAATCGGGAAGCCCCAGACGCGATGGGTGACGATGCGGTCGATGGTGCGATCCAGATCGAACCCTGGCTTCTCCCCCGGCATGGTCACCGCCCGCCCGGCGATGCGCGACGCCTCGGCGAAGATATCCTCCACAATCTGTTCATGGAAATCCTCGCCGATCTCCCACCGCAGGCGGGAGGCCGTCTCCAGCAACCGCGTGATACGCTCTCGTTGCTCGGCCACGTCCCCAGTCTCTCGTGCGGCCGCATTCTCCTCTGCGGAGCCAGCCAAGAGGTCTTCCTCGGCGACGCCGATATGTAGATTCCCCAATTCGCCCGTTTCCACCGCCCGGATGATGCTGGAATCGCCATCCAGCAAACGCAAGGCCACCCATTGGGCATTGGGCAGGCCGGGAAACGCCTCCTCCACCAGGGGCGTCAGGGTCTCCAGCGCCTTCTTGACTTGAGACGAACGGATTTTGATGCGCGGGGGCCTGCCCACCGTGCGGCCGCTGGCCACGTCATCCACGGTCTGAAGCAGTTCGGGGATGCCTTCGCCCTGCCGCGCGGCCATGGGCACCACCGGCACCCCCAGGTCCCGGGCCAATCGACGATCATCCACCTGGATACCCTTGCGCCGGGCCTCATCCATGAGATTGAGGGCGATGACCACCCGATCCGTGATCTGCAACACCTGCAAGGTGAGATTGAGATTACGCTCCAGGCGAGTGGCGTCCACCACGACTATGGTGACGTCGGGCTGTCCGAACAGGATGAAATCCCGCGCGATCTCCTCATCCAGGCTGGTGGCCAGCAGAGAATAGGTGCCTGGCAGGTCCACCAGCTTGAAACGATGCCCGCCATACTCGAACCCGCCTTCGGCCCGGGTCACTGTCTTGCCGGGCCAGTTGCCCGTGTGCTGCTTCAGCCCTGTGAGCGCGTTGAACACCGTGCTCTTGCCCGTGTTGGGATTGCCAGCCAGGGCGACCACGTAATCCCAATCGGTCATATCCACACCCAGCTTTTGCAGGTTGGCCAGGTTGTGGACCGGGCAGGTGGCGCAGCTTGCGCCCGCGGGCGGCGGGGTAAAATTGATTTTCGGCTCCTTCGTCTTGGTTTTGCGGTCGATGGACATAGCGTTCTATCCTACCCGGCGACGTCCACGCGCGGCCGCCGACCGATCACGGATGACTTGATTACCCACTCCTTCCGCAAGCGCCATCTCCGCTTTTCCCTTTCCATTCCCCGACCGCGACGACAGCCTCCTCACGAAGATCTTATCGGCTTGATCATCGCGCAGGGCAATGAGGGTGTCGCGGATGAAATAAGCCACAGGTTCTCCCAGCGGGCTGCTGAACTCGGCCCGCACCTTCGCGCCGGGCAGCACGCCCAAATCCAGTAGGCGATGCCGCTCGGCCGGATGCATGGTGCGGCTCACAGCCACGATCTCGGCCTCTTCGCCTGGTTTCAAGCTGGAGAGCGGGTCGCCCAGGGGTTTGATGGCGGTTTCGGCCTGCTCTTTGGGGATGGGAACCACGAACACATTGGCCGCGAGTACGGGGGCAAGGACATGTTCGTCGCCGCGCGAGAGGAAGCGTACCCGTTGGGACGTCTTCTCGATGACCAGCACCTCCATCCCAGGATGCAAGCCTTCCGCCACCAACTGGGCATAGACCATCTCAGGTTGGTCCTCCAGATGCACGATGCGGGCCAGATCGCCGGGGTGAAGTTGGGTGAGGGGCTGAGTGGGGATGCGCGGGGTTTCGCCCTTCGCAGTAGGGATGGGGTCGCCGTGGGGATCGAAGCGAGGATTGCCCAGGCTCTCGGCCAGGGCCTCCACCTCATCCGGCTGCAAAAGATGCTCGGCCTGGTCTGCGCGGGCGTGCCATTCCTCCTCGCTATATCCGGTGCGCTCACTGAGAAAGCGTTCCCACAGGCGATGGGCGCGCAACACCTGCACCGCCACCTCCCGGCCGGTGTCGGTGAGAGCATACGCGTCGTCATGGGGTTCCACCAGGCCCAGCCGGGTCATTTCCTCCAAAAGTTTGGCCGCCTGGTTCAGGCTGATCCCCATCTCGCCGGCCAGGCTTGGTAGGGTCACCGGCCGTCCTTCCAGCTCGTTGGTGTAGAGATATTTGAGGGCGTCCTCCCGCAGCACCCGGGCCGACATGCGCCGGGCCTGCTGCCAGCGAATGTAAAGCCCACCATCGGGCCAGAAGATGATGGCAAGCGCAGCCAAAAAAAGAATGCCGACGCTGAGGGCGATGAGAGGATTGGGCATGTTCGTCATTATACCACAAACTCCTATAGAAAAACCCCGGCCAGGAGGGGAGCCGGGGTTAAGTGAGAGAGGAGGAAAGGAGCTTGAAAGGAGGAACCACCGCATTCCTTTGGGCTTTTTTCTTGCGCCCTGCTTCTTTACGTTTTGAGTATAACACAAAAAAATTAAACAAAGATGAAAATCAGGTTGGGATGGGGTTAGAAATGCAGGTTTACTTAAGTTTGCCCGTCTTCAACGCCAGGGCGAGCTTGTTTTTCAGCGCGGTCAGGCCCTGGGCCTGGGGCTGGTAACGGCCGACTTCGTCCAGGTCCTCCAGGTGTTGGCGGAGCTCTGCATCGCCCCGATCATGTTTTCGGGCCTTCTGATATTGCTGGATCGCTTCTTCCTGGTTCCCCTGGAGCCAGGTTGTCAATGCCAGGTTGTACTGGGCCCGCAGGTAATTCTCGTCCTTCTCCAAACAGGTGTGAAGGTCCTTCTGGGCTTGTTCCAGGTCCCCCATGAGGATGGCCAGATACCCCATGTTGTTATAAACATCGGCCCGATCCGGGTCGAACTCCAGCAAGCGGGCAAAGGCCTCCCGCGATTTGGTCAGCTCGCCCGCTTCATAATAGAGATACCCCAACGCGGTGAAGATATGTTCATCCTCTGCCCCCGCGGCCAGGGCTTGCTCCAGGGTCTCGATGGCCAACGCATCTTTGCCCGCGCGGTAGTAGGTGTATCCCAGAGACCCAAGGTAGTCTGGATGTTGGGGATCGGCCTGAACCGCGGCCCGGAGGTTGACTTCGGCCTGGGGCAGGAGGCCTTGATCCGATTGCAAGCGTCCCAGTTGATAACGAGCTTCCGCGTTCTCGGGGTCCGCCTGGATGGCCCGTTTGAAGGCGCGCATGGCATCCCGGGGCTGGCCCAATTCCAGATAAGTGATGCCCAGCGCGGTCTGCACCTCGGTGGTTAGGGGCAACGTAGGGGCCAGCCGGCGTAAGGCTTTGCGCGCAGCCTTGGGGTCTGTTTCCATTTGGTCGGCGATCTGTTGAAGTAAGGAGATGATTTCTTGAGTCATGGTCTGTTCCGTAAATCAGTAATCAGTGATCAGTAATCAGTAATCAGTTGCGGGGCTAGCCGGATTCATCCGGCGCCGTTTTATAGCCCGGCGACTTCATCGCCGGGCGGGCGTGGTAGCCCCAGCCCTCGAAGGTCTGCGCAGACCCTCCGAGGTCTCATGCTCACCTGCCACTTGCGTTCCCATTTTCATCGTTATGCGGTGAGCTATTGCTCATGGTGACTGTTCCGTAAATAGAGGCCTCACGCCAAGGCGCCAAGGGCGCAAAGGGAAAAGGCGACTTCATCGCCGGGCGGGCGTGGCAGACGCTACTTCGCTCGCTAGATGCTTCGCTCCCTCCGGTCGCTCAGCATGACGAACATCTGCGAAAATCTGCGTTTTCTACGAAAAAATGGGGGGTTAGTCCGCGGGTTGATGGGGCCGGGAGTCGTAGACGCCCCGGCGGTCATTGATGCGAATGGTGATGACATCCCAAAACATACGCCAGGTGTCTCTCAGCGGGTCCACCCGGCTGTCTTCGTCGAAGTACCAGTGGATAGGGACTTCCACGATTTTTTTGCCTTGTTTCAGGGCAATGTAGAGGGCCTCCACATCAAAGGTCCAGCCCATGATGGTTTGGTAGGGGAAGATTTCCAACGCGGCTTCTCGTTTGAACATTTTGAACCCGGCCTGGGTATCGCTGAAGCCCGGCACGGCCAGGGTACGGACAATGAAGTTGAAAACCCGGCCCATGAAGTGGCGATAGGCGGGTTCGTTGAAGCGTTGGGCGCCCGGGGCTTCCCGGCTGCCGATGGCGATGTCGTACCCATTGAGTTGGGGCGGCAGGAATTTTTCTACCTCGGAAATGGGCATGGAAAGGTCGGAATCGCACATGAAGAGGTATTCGCCCCGGCCCGCATAGATGCCCGCGCGCACGGCCGCGCCCTTGCCTTTTTCGCTGTGGAGGACGCGGATATTGGGATATTGTCGGGCATAGGCTTCTGCGATCTCCGTGGTGCGGTCGCTGCTGCCGTTTTCGACAATGATGATCTCCACCGCGTAGGGCGTGGTCTCCCTCCACTGGATAATTTTATCCAGGGAACCGGGTAACCGTTGCTCTTCGTTGTACGCGGGGATGATGATGCTGAGCATGGGGGAAGAGGAGGATGGCATCATAAATGCTCAAACCAAGGAATGAAAGGATGCCAGGGGCCTGAGGGCCTCTGGCCATGCAGGCAATCATACACCTGTTGGGCGATTGTACCAAAAATGGAACCCCAAGAGGGCAAGAAGGATCATGGTATCAAGTCAAGGATGATGATGAAAGCAATGATTTGCAAAACCACCGAGGTGCTCCAAAGTAAATAGCTGAGAAAACGCCGGGTTTCATAAAGGGCAAAGCCAATGGCCGCGTTGAGAAAGCCCATCAGGAGGGTGAAACCGGGGATCAGGAAGATGGCCCGCCGCGGGCTGAGGAAGTCGGGCAGCCCCTGGGCGTTGACATGCAGGGCCACGGTGGGAGGAAGTTGGGGATAATGCCAGGCCGTGTAGCTGAGCAGGAGAAGTCCCAGAAGGAGGCCCCCAACCAGTAAGGCCCGAGCCCCACGATCGTGCAAAAGCCAGTGTTGGCGCCAGGGGGCCAGGTAGATGAGGGGCTGTCGCTGCCGGGCCGGGCCGAAATCCCGCCGTTCACGATAGGCGGCCAGGAAGGCTTCGGGATTTTCGGGCGAGATGAGATAGGTTTCTTCCTGGGTGATGATGGCCATGGCTGCCTGGGGAGGCTGGGTCGCATAGGCCAGGGTGTGGGTGTCCGCGTCCCACTGGATCCAGGGTTCGGGCCAATGGCGCCAGGACGGGCGCAGAGGGAGTTGGGGATGAACCCGGATTTCCCGAATGTACCTCAAAGGAATGATGGCTTCCTCGCCATGCCAAAGGATGTGGATGGCATCCCGCTGCACCCAATAGTCCAGGCTGTGAAGGGCCCATAGGCGATACAAAAGCAACGCGGTCAGGCCCAGCAAAACCAACGCGGCCCATCCCAGGAGGACAGACTGAGGGCCGACGGGGTAACGAAGCATACCGTGCAGGGCCCATAGGCTGAGGATAAGGCCCAGGAGGGCCAAAAGCCCGGCCCAAAACCGATCACGCGAGAAAAGAGGACGAAAAGCCATGGAATAGGGTTAGGTGAGATGAGGCTAAGCAATCGTTAAAAATGAGGTAACTATACAGCTCCTTCTGCCACGTTTTTACCATGAAGGCATAAAGCCACAAAGACACGAAGAAAATTTTTTTATTTTTCCTTTGTGCCTTAGTGTCCTTCGTGTCCTTCGTGGTTTTTGCCTTGCTATGAGAGGGTACGTGTATAGTTACAAATTATTTATGGACGCTCACCAAGGGGGGCAAACCAGCCGCGCAGGACGTCGAGGAAGGTGTCGTGGGTCATATCCAGGCTGAGGGGGGTGACGGAGATGTAGCCGTGGGCCAGGGCGTGCACATCGGTTCCCGGTTCCAGAATGCTGGTGGGAGGCCCGCCGCCAATCCAATAGTAGGGCCGACCCCCGGGATCATGCCGGACCACCAGCTCATCGTGATAACGTCGCTGGCCCAAACGGGTGACCTGAAATCCCCGAATGTGCTCCCATGGCAGGTTGGGCACGTTGACATTGAGCAGGGTGCCCCGGGGGATGCCGCCATTTTCCAGGATTTTGCGGGCGATAAGCCGCGCGGCCCGGCCCGCGGTCTCCCAGTAGCGGGGGTCGCCCTCTTCTTGCGAAACCGCGATGGCCGGAATGCCAAAGATCGCGGCTTCCATGGCCGCGGCCACGGTGCCCGAGTAGGTGATGTCATCGCCCAGGTTGGGACGGGTGTTGATGCCCGAAGCCACCAGATGGATGGGCTCGGCAACGACCCCCATGGCAGCCAGGGCCACGCTGTCGGAAGGGCCTCCATCGGTGGTAAGGGCCTGGGTGCCATCGGCCAGGGAAACAGACCACACCCGCAAGGGTCTATCCAAAGTTTTGTTGTGGCCCGTGACCGACCAGTTGCGATCCGGCGCAAGAATGCTGACCTGGCCTAGCTCGCGCAAGGCCTGGGCCAGGGCCAAAAGCCCGGGCGAATGCACGCCATCGTCGTTGGTGATGAGGATGTGAGGCATGGGGACAGTTATCAGTTATCAGTAATCAGTGATCAGTAATCAGTTGCAGCCGCGGGTGTTTTTCATAGAGCACCAGGCCTTTTTCCCGCACTTCCTGTGCGAAGAGACTGTTCATGGTGAGAAAACGCTCATGCATCGGCCGGGTATGTACGATAAGGTCAACAGGAATTTATGAATATGACTTTCTCCATAGGGTTTCTCGAGGTAGGTAGGCATAGCGGGTGGGGTCGTCCAGGTCGGGCAGGTGGCTTTCTTGCCCGCGCGGTTTGGGACCTTTGTCCTTTTTATGGACGACAAAGATGCGAACCGGGGAGCTTTCCGTTTTGTTTCCTGCCGCATCGTAGGCTACGGCTTTGATGACATGGGTTTCGGTATAACCATGGGTGTCATGAATGATGCCAAAGCCGTTATCCAGGGTGAGGATCAGACGATCGGGATCCTCGGGATCGGTCTGAACCTGGGTGACGCGTTCCTCTGGGACGACGGTGCCGTCGGGTTGCGTGATGGGCACGGTGGTGGTGATGACCATGTCCGGGGTGAGTACCGTGTCGGACATGGTGATGGTCCATTTCACATTGTAGGGCGCGACCGTGGTGGTGATAAAGGGGGTGTCATCCAGGTAGAAGACCACCCGATCCATGGACCAATCGTCCGTGGCCAACGCGTTGATGTTCACCCATTCGTCATCTTCCATCACGTAAACTCGGCCATTTTCGGGCTTGGTGAGCGCAATGGTGGGGGGCGTGTTATCCACCGTGAGGGGGATGGCCACCTGGCGCACGTTGCCACTGTTTTCGACCACGGAAAGACGCAAGGTATAAGGCCCATTGAGGCCAGAAACATCCCAGTATTCCAGGATGCCTTTATCCACCTGATTGTAATGGTCCGGGCCGATTTGCGTCCATGTTTGGGGCTGGAGGCCCTGGCCAAAGTGAAGCTGGTAGAGGCGGAAATCCGCGCTGCGTGCATTGCCCCAGATTTCAACCTGGCCCCGGATGTAGCTGAAGGGCGCAGGTTTGGCAATGGCCAGCTCATCATTGGTGAACACCGGACCGAAGGTGTCGTCGTATTCGGTGGGAGGCAGTTCGATCTTGCCCAATTCCGCTTGTTCTTGGGCCCAGTCTTTGGCCACAGGCGGGAAAACAGGATAGACTCGGCGTTCGATGAGGTCGGGCGGGGTGTAGGGGGTGGCTAATTTGCCGTTGAGTTTGTTGATTTCAAACACCTGCCAGAAGTTGTCGGGCTCTTTGGGTTCGGTGCCGTCGATGAAAATCTCGTTGTAGCGGTGAGGACAGATATCCGTAGCCAGCAATCCACTTTCGTAACAGACGGTACGGATGACAAAACCCTCGGGCTTTTCCCAGGTTTCCACCGGTTTGTCTCGATGGAGCCAGGCCATGATGTCGTGGAAGATGGGGGAAGCGCCCACCGAGCCCGAGACATGTTCCATGGGGGTATTGTCGGCGTTGCCTACCCATACCCCCACCACATATTGGGGACTGGCTCCCAGGGTCCAGCCATCGCGAAAGTCGTTGGTGGTGCCGGTTTTGGCGATGATGGGACGATCCGGGAGCTCCAAATATTGGGCAAAGATCCCAAACGCAGGTGGCCGGGGTTTGGGATCGCTGAGCACGTTATCCAGCAGATAGGCCAGTTGCGGGCTGATGACCCGTTGTTCCTGGGGTTTTTCGAAGGACTTCAGGACATGTCCCTCATTATCTTTGACTTCCAGAATGGACACCGGATTCAGGGTCCGGTATCCTGGCCGCAGGTCCTGGGGCAAGACGGGCTCGCCTTTCATGACCCCCAGGTTGGCAAAGGTGGCGAAAACGTAGGCCATGTCCAGAAGTTTGACCTCACCTCCGCCCAGGGTAAGGCTCAGGCCGTAATAGTCCTTATTCAGGCTGGTGATGCCCAGACGATGGGCCATATTAACCACGGTTTTCACCCCGACCTGACTCATGACCCACACCGCGGGGATGTTGTAGGAGCGCTGCAAGGCCACCCGCAGGGGCACGGGCCCGTGGTACTTGCGGTCGTAGTTTTCGGGGGTGTAGGGTTCCACCGCGTCGGGGAAGACCTGGCGCACATCCCAGGCCACCGTGGCCGCGGTCAGCCCCTGGCTGAAGCCTGTGAGATAGGTAATGGGTTTGAAGGAGGACCCGGGCTGGCGGTCGGCCAAGGCGATGTTCACTTCGCCATCGATCTCCCGGTTGTTGTAGTCCAGAGAACCGAGCATGGAAAGGATTTCGCCGGTTTGGGGGTTCAGGACCACCACCGCGGCGTTGGAGACGTGGTGGTCGATCCGATGTTTGGGGGTTTTCAGGAAAGGTTCCGGGATCAGGTCCGGGCAGTCGGGCAGGGTGGGGTCCTTCTGGCCCAGGTGGGCGACCCGTTCCCGGGCCACGCAGGTCACATAATGCTGGATGTCCACATCCAGGGTGGTGCGCACGGTGAGGCCGTGCCGCCAGATGAAGTAGGGGTCTTCGGGGGTGTTGAATTCTTTTTTCAGTTGATCGAGGACGTAAAGTGCGAAGTGGGGGGCGATGTCGTTGTCGAAGCGTTCCAGCGCGGATTTGCGCACGTGCAAGGGTTGATTGTAGGCTTCGTCCGCTTCTTCCTGGGTGATGTAGCCCGCCTCCACCATGGCCTGGAGCACCTTGCGCTGGCGGCGTTTGGCGTCTTCAGGCGCCTGGATGGGGTTCAGGCCGGGGAATTGGGGCAACGCGGCCAGCATCGCGGCCTCGGCCAGGTTCAGGTCTTTGGCCGATTTGCCGAAATAGGTTTGGGCCGCGGATTCAATGCCGTAGCTGAAGTTGCCGTAGAAGTTGTTGTTCAGGTACCACTCCAGGATTTGGGTCTTGCTGTATTTCTGGGTGATCTTCAAGGCCATGAGCGCTTCTTTAATCTTGCGGGTGTAGGACCGCTTGTAGCGCTCTTCGGGGGGGATGATGACGTTTTTGACCAGTTGCTGGGTGATGCTGGACGCGCCCTGGATGGGCCCGCCTTGCAGGTTCTGCACAAACGCGCGGCCAATGCCCCGCAGATTCACGCCCGGATTTTCCCAAAAGGACCGGTCTTCCAGGGCGATGGTGGCATTGATGAGGTAGGGGCTGATCTGGTCCAGGGTCACGTAGGTGCGGTCCCCGCGGAAGGGCCGGGGATCGATGGATTCGTAGAGCAGAACCGAGCCTGTGCGGTCGTAGATTTTAACGGTTTCGAAGTTTTCTTGTTTGGTTACGATGGAGCTGGGGTCCGGCAAATTGCGGGTAAAGTAATAGTACACCCCGCCCGCGACCGCGGCCGCGCTGGCCGTGACGGTGAGGGTCAGGGTGAAGAAAAGCATGACCAGGACCCCGGTGACGGCCAGGAGCTTTTTCCAGCCCGGCATTTGCGCCCGCCGCAGGCGTTCCTGGCGTCGCCGATGGAGGAAGATGTAGGATGGACGGTTCATAACAAACCATTTTATCACGTTTCGTGAAAGGGTTGGAAATCCAAGGGGAAAATGTTTCTTGCGAAAGATTCCGAGGGCCTGTAGTTGGACGAAATCCCTGGATGGATGTACAATATCCATCCGCGAATCTCTCTTGCAAACATTATTTTGCTCGTAACTGCTAACGTATCCCACTTAACAAACCACAAAGGGCACGAAGAACACGAAGAAAAAATGTATCAATTTCCCTTTGTGCCTTTGTGTCTTCGTGTTCTTAGTGGTTTTCGGGTGACGACCTCAGTTACTTTGCATCTTTTTATCCGGAGGCAAATACATTTATCATGGAACCTATAACCGGCACATTCACCGTCAAATCGGGCCTGGCCGAGATGCTGAAAGGTGGCGTCATTATGGACGTGACCAACGCGGAACAAGCCCGCATCGCGGAGGAGGCGGGCGCGGTCGCGGTCATGGCTCTGGAGCGTGTCCCCGCGGATATCCGCGCGCAGGGGGGCGTGGCCCGCATGAGCGACCCCGAGAAGATCCTCGAGATCATGGACGCGGTGACCATCCCCGTCATGGCCAAGGTGCGCATCGGGCATTTTGTGGAGGCCCAGATTTTGGAATATCTGGGGGTGGATTTCATCGATGAAAGCGAGGTGCTGACTCCGGCCGACGAGGAGCACCATATCAATAAATGGGATTTCAAGGTGCCTTTTGTATGCGGGTGCCGTAATCTGGGGGAGGCCTTGCGCCGCATCAACGAAGGCGCCGCCATGATCCGGACCAAAGGGGAAGCAGGCACGGGCGATGTGGTGGAGGCTGTCCGCCATGCCCGAGCGGTCTTGGGTGAGATCCGTCGTTTGCAAACCATGGCCCCGGAGGAAATGTACACCTATGCCAAAAACATAGGCGCGCCCTACCAGTTGGTGAAACTAACCGC
Organism: Anaerolineae bacterium; assembly: GCA_027002405.1. GTDB lineage: Bacteria > Chloroflexota > Anaerolineae > J102 > J102 > M2005. The sequence goes on from JALWZT010000052.1 coordinate 13,234, forward strand.
GGAAATGGGGCGATTGCCCGTGGTGAATTTCGCTGCGGGTGGCATTGCCACGCCCGCGGATGCAGCCATGATGATGCAATTGGGCATGGACGGGGTATTCGTTGGCTCGGGTATTTTCAAGAGCGGCAACCCGGCCAAGCGGGCCGCGGCCATTGTCAAGGCGGTCACCCACTATCGCGATCCCGCGATCCTGGCCGAGGTGAGCCGTAATCTGGGCGAGCCCATGGTGGGCCGCACGGTGGAATCCATGCCCGCGGAAGAACGCATCGCCCATCGGGGTTGGTAAGGGGATGGTGGAATGGATACATGGATTGTTTCTCATGCAAGAATGGATTTCCTGAAAAAACAGTAACTATACACGTACCCTCTCATAGCAAGGCAAAAACCACTAAGGACACGAAGGACACTAAGGCACAAAGGGAAAAATAAAAAATTTCTTCGTGTCTTTGTGACTTTGTGCCTTCGTGGTAAAAACGTCTTGCAGAAGGATCTGTATAGTTACTTTGCAGTGCATCCAAGAATGACCTTTGACCTATGAAAATCGGCGTCTTGGCCCTGCAAGGGGCGTTTCGAGAACATATCCACAAGCTCCAGGCCCTGGAGGTGGAGGCCTCCGAGGTGCGTCTGCCCGACCATCTCCGCGGCCTGGACGCGCTCATCATCCCCGGTGGGGAATCCACCACCATGGGCAAGCTGGCTGAGTCCTTTGATCTTTTACAGCCGCTGAAAGCCTTTACCCGCGAAAAGCCCACCTGGGGCACCTGCGCGGGGCTGATTTTGCTAGCGAACCGGGCTGCGCGTCAGAAAAAAGGCGGCCAGCCTCTCATTGGCGGTCTGAACATCACCGTGGACCGAAATTTCTTCGGGCGCCAGGTGGACAGCTTCGAGGCGGACCTGGACGTGCCCGCCCTGGCCCAGGCTGCCCGGCCCGAAGACCCCACCGGCCCCTTCCATGCCATCTTCATTCGCGCCCCCGCGGTGGTCGAAGTGGGGCCCCAGGTGGAAATCCTGGCCCGGCTGCCCGAAAATGGCCCCATCGTGGCCGTGCGCCAGGGGCATCTTCTGGGCACGGCCTTTCATCCCGAACTCAGCAACGACCTCCGCTTCCACCGCTACTTCTTGCGCATGGTGGAAACCGGGCGTTAGACTCTGTTCCGTAAATAGGATCAGGATTAGGATTGAGGATTGTTAGGCCGAGGTTAGGCGCGAGTACGAGTAATCAGTGATCAGTGATCAGTAATCAGTGGAAATCTGCGTCCCCATTCCCCTCGGTATCGGCGAGCTGGTGCTCGTGGTGCCCGCTATGAAATCGGAGGTTTCATCATGACCGACTGCATCTTTTGTAAAATCATCCAGGGTGAGCTCCCTTCGCAAACCGTATACAACAGCGAAAACGTGACCGCGTTTCGAGACATCAACCCTGTCGCGCCAGTGCACATTCTCATCGTGCCCAACCGCCACATCGACCATATTCGCGACCCGCGGGCGTTCGAAGATGACATCCTGAAAGAGATGTTCTGGGTCGCCAATCAGGTGGCGGAGATGGAAGGCATCGCGGAATCGGGGTACCGATTGCTTTTCAATTACGGGCCCGATGCCAATTTGGTGGTGCCCCATCTCCATCTGCACCTGCTGGGCGGCCGCCCTCTGGGCCCCATGGTAGCCCGGCGACGCTAACTTAGTAGCCGTATGATTCCGGCTGGCCCCACAACTGATCACTGATGACTGATCACTGATGACTCTATTTATGGAACAGGCCGATTTTCATAGGTCAAACGTTCTCTTGCAGGAAATAGGATAACAGAGTAAAATAGCAAGGAATCACCAAGCAATGATAAAGGAAACAGCCATGGGTACAATGGATACCACCATTCAAATGACGCTGCCTCCTCGACTTCACGAGCAACTTCGCGTTCTCGTTGCTGAAGGTTGGTTTCGCGACGAGAATGATCTTCTCTTAGAAGCCTTACGCCGATTTCTGGAAGTGCGCCGTCCTGAATTGATGGAACGGTTTATCCGTGAAGATATCGAGTGGGGCCTCTATGGAGAAGACTAAGACAACGATCGCCATCTGCGATGCGGGGCCTCTTATTCACCTGGACGAATTGGGTTGTCTGCATTTGCTTACAGACTTCCGCGTGTGGGTTCCTGAGGCTGTTTGGAAAGAAGTGCAATATCATCGCCCCAATGCTCTCGATAGAGCAGGTGCTTCCTACGAACGTCTAACAGCTTTAGAGTCAATTACGCCGGCACTGCTGGCTTTGAGCAGTACACTGGCGTTGGATGCAGGCGAGATAGAGGCTCTGGCTCTTATGACGAAAGCCCCTGGAGCCCTATTCCTTACCGATGACGCCGCTGCGCGGCTTGCGGCGGAGCAGTTCGGATACCGCGTGCATGGTAGCATTGGCATTTTGTTACGGGCGATACGGCGCAATCAGCTTACGCCTCGTGAAGTTCTGGCTCTTCTGGAAGCAATCCCGCAACGTTCTTCATTGTTTATCAACCCTAGTTTGCTACGGGAAATTATCGCTCGAGTGCAACAGGGATATACATTACGACGAAAATAGAACGCAGATACACGCAGATGCTTCGCAGATTTCCGCAGATATTCGTCATGCTGAGCGACCGGAGGGAGCGAAAGCCTGCCCTGAGGAATCGAAGGGCATCTAGCGAGCGAAGCGAGCGCCATGCGGTGGTTTTTTGCGCTTCGCTAGATTTCCTTCGACCGCGCTCAGGACATGCCTCGGTCGCTACGCTCCCTCGGAATGACGTCGCAAGACTCTATTTACGGAACGGCCGACCGAAGTCGCGTCTGCCACGCCCGCCCGGCGATGAAGTCGCCGGGCTACAGAACGGCGCCGGATGAATCCGGCTAGCCCCACAACTGATTACTGATCACTGATCACTGATTACTCTATTTACAAAGCAGTCGCCACGAGCGGCGGCTCGCCGATACGAATGAAAACGTCTCGCGGCCAGGCTGGCGCGGGAAGCCGAGCACGTGATGCGTAATGCGTGATGCGTAAGGCTCTCACGTTTTACGTCTCACGCATCACGCCCGTTGCCGTCTCGTTCAACGTAGACCTGACGATCCTTAATCCTAATCCTGATCCGAATCCTATTTACGAAGCAGGCTCCTGCACGCTGCCGCGGATGGCCTCGTATTCTTCCCAATCCGCAGCGATGAACTCGATCAGCAGTTGCAAGAGCCCTGTGGGGGCTTCGAGCATGGGGCTGTGCCCTGCTCCGTGTAGGATCTCCAGGTTTCCGGCGCCGGGGATGGCCAGAAGGGTGAGATGGGCGTCTTTTTCTTCCAGAATGATGTCATCCTCGCCCCGCACCAGCATCACAGGCATGGTCAGCTTGCGTAGACGCTGGCCGGGCTGCCACGCGTCCAGGCCTCGGGCAATGGCCGGCAGGGTCAGGGGGTCCAGCGCGGCTGCGTCGGCCAGGATGGTTTGGAAGAGGGAGCTCTGAGGGTCCAGATGGGGGGCGCTGGCCCGCAACGCCTGGGTGAGCAGGGCCCGGTCGGTAGGGAGTTTTTCAAGCAAGGGGTAGGCTTCGGGAGGCGTGGGAGCCCCGGTGGCAGGGACGGGCCCAATGAGGGTTAGCGTGGCCACACGTTCGGGTTGCAATAAGGCGTATTCCATGGCCACGGGCGTGGCTGTGCTGTGGGCCACCAGGTGGATCTGCTCCAGCTCCAAGGCGTCGATCACAGCCAGGAGATCAGTCATGAGGGCCGGGATGCTGTACCGGGTGAGCTGCTCGCCGGGGGAGGACTGGCCATAACCCAAAGCGTCGTAGGCGATCCCCCGCCATCCTGGCGGGAGTTGCTGCAAAAGAGGCTCCCACCATCGGGACGTTCCCAAGTTGCCATGGAGGAAAAGAAGGGTGGGGTTTTGGCCGATGCGTTCTCGATAGAAGAAGTGTCCGCGAGGGGTTGTGAGGAAAGGCATAAGGATTGAGTCCGAAAATCAGTCACGGAGGCGCAAGTAGTGACAACCTTTTTCTGACAACGGCGTCATTGGCCGCCCATCTATCATATCATATTTCTTGCCCCTACCATATGAAAGGAGAACGCGGACCTGGCTCCATTGCAAAAAGGTTGCCCACCGGAGAGAACGCAGAGGGGAATCGGACAGGCTCCAGGTAGCCAGATGCGGGTCTGCAAGTCGCAAGGGGAGGGAACGCAGATTTCCGCAGATATTCGTCATGCTGAGCGACCGAAGGGAGCGAAAGCCTGCCCTGAGGAATCGAAGGGCATCTAGCGAGCGAAGCGAGCGCCATGCCGTGGTTTTTGCGCTTCGCTAGATTTCCTTCGACCGCGCTCAGGACATGCCTCGGTCGCTTCGCTCCCTCGGAATGACGTCGCGAGGTTCTATTTTCAAAGCAGTCCAACGGCGGGCTCGCCCGCGCCGATACGAATGAAAACGTCTCGCGGCCAGGCTGGCGGGCCGTGAAACGTGATGCGTGATGCGTAAGATGCTCACGTTTCACGTTTCACGCATCACGCCCGTTGCCGCCTCGCTCAACGTCGGCTTGGCGATCCGCAATCCTAATCCTGATCCGAATCCTATTTACAAAGCAGCGCCCCTTGCACCATCTCGGCCATGACCTGCATCCAATCGTCCCGATGGTTGAGGCACGGGATGCGCTGAAAAACCTCTCCCCCCGCGGTGAGGAAAACGTCGCGGCCAGCCATGCCGATTTCCTCCAGCGTTTCCAGGCAGTCCACGGTGAAGGAAGGGGTCACCACCGCCAGACGTTTGACCCCCTTGGCCGGGAGGTGGGCCAGGGTATCCACGGTGTAGGGTTGCAGCCACGCGTCTCGGCCCAGACGAGACTGAAAACTGACCGAGTATTGGCCCGGGCGCAGGCCCAAAGCCCGGGCCACGCCATGAGCGGTTGCAAAGGCTTGATGGCGATAGCAAACCCCGTGGGCTTCGACAGCATGTTGACAGCACCCATCCTGCAGGCACCGACTGCCTTGAGGCGCGGTTTTGTGTAGATGCCGTTCGGGCACGCCATGAAAGCTGAAAAGGAGATGATCGAAGGTGCCCTCCTGCCAGATTTCACGAATACTGGCGGTCAACGCACGCAGATATCCAGGGTGATGGTAATGGGGTGGAATCAGGGTGAAGGTGTACGGGCCTACCTGGCGGGAGAAAGGTTGGGCCTGGACCACGGCTTTTCGTAGCCAGGCCGTGGCGGCCCGGTCGGGGGTGTGGGGTTGGCCCACCAGGTCTTCCAATTCCCCCAGGGCCTTCAAGGCCAACGTCTCGTAAGTGGACATGGCATAGTGAGGATACATGGGGAACAGGATGATCTGCCCCCCTGGGGTGACCTGGTCCAACAGCCGTGCCAGCCCCGAACGCAGAGAGGGCTGGGCGTAGCGCATGGCGATTTCCACGGGCATGGCCAGCCGCGCGGCCAGTTGGTCTCGCACCCGCCGGGTGAGCACGATGAGGGGCGAGCCTTCGTCCCACCAGATGCTGGCGTACGCGTGCGCGGATTGGGCCGGGCGCTTGGGGAGGATAAAGGCGCGCACAATGAGCCAGCGTAAAGGCGTGGGCATATCCAAAATGCGTGGGTCCATGAGGAATTCATGGAGATACGCGCGCACATCCTCTTCCTGGGGCGAGAGGGGGGAACCGAGATTGGCGAGGAGTAGACCGTGGGGGGAGGGCATTGGCTCGTAAGGAAGTAATCAGTGATGGCTCCACTGCAAAAAGGTTTTTCAACACGGAGACACGGAGGACACAGAGAAAAAATTAAGGGGGTTCACGGAGAAAATTCTCTCCAAACCTTATCTTTTTCCTTCTCCGTGCTCTCTGTGTCTCCGTGGTTAATGTTTTTTCAGGAAATCCAGTGATCAGTGTTCAGTGAGCAGATTGGCTGTGTCTTGGTGTCTTGGTCTCTTTGTGCTTCTTGGTGGTCTTTGTGGTTAAAGATTATCTGCGTCAATCTGTGTCGCATCGGCGCAAATCTGCGTTCTATTTTCGTTTTCTGGGTATGGGCGCGGGGGCGTTCGTCGGTGGATTGTTTCAAACCTAAGTGAAACCGCGAAAACATACCACAAATTACCAAAATTCACAAACTCCCCGAAATCATGTAACCGACTCGCCATCCCTGGCGTCTTATCGTCAGGTCGGACGCAAGATATGGTGTCCGGCTCATCTCACCTTAAAAGGAGATTCAAATCATGTTGAAAAAACTAAAAAAACTGGTTTTTCTTTTCTTTGTTTTGGCCTTTGCCGCGCTTCCTTTGGCTGCTCCCACGTACGCGTTTGGCCCCACGACCAATTGGGAGCAAGTGCAGCAAGACGCGATAATGATTCATGATCAAGCTGTGCTTCTGGAACAGGAGGCTTTTCAAATCCGTCAAAACGCCCTGGCGATCCAGGCAACCGAAACGGACCCCGAGATAGTGGCTCTAGCCGGGCAGATCGTGGAACTGGCGGCCCAGACCGAGCAAGACGCCGCCGAGATTGCCGTGACTGCCGATGATATCAACTACCGGATTGACCACTCCGAAGTGACCACCCTGAGCCTTTCCGATGCCATCGGCGTGATGGCCGACCGCATTGGTGTCATGGCGGACCGCATCCTGTGGACGGAGCTGCAGATCGGCGTGATGGCCGACCGCATTGTGGTGTCGGAACATCTCATCAGCGCCAGCAGCCTGGCTTTGGTCCAGGATATTCAAGAAACCAATCAGACCATGACGGCCCAGACCCACCTCCTTCGCACCGCGGACGCGGATATCCAGCGAGAAGTATCCTACTGAATCATCGTTCCATGAGGACGCGTGTCCCCCGCGCGTCCTCACCTGCTGCTACCTGCTTGCTCCTTGCACCGTGATCACCATGACCGCACCCACCATGACCCCAACCATCACTGAACAGGAGCTCATCGCCGGGCTTAAAGCCCATGAGGCCTGGGCTTGTGAAAAACTCATCGCAGACTACGCGGAGATGGTCTATCGCGTGTGTTATCGCATCTTGCGGGACCCTCAGGAGGCCGAAGATGCGATGCAGGAGACCTTTATCACCGTCTACCGCCATATCGATACATTCCGCGAGGATGCCAAGCTTTCCAGTTGGCTCTATCGGGTTGCCACCAACAAAGCCTTGAGTATTCACCGCTCTCGCCAGCGTAAACAGGGCCTGAATGTTTCTCTGGAAACAGAAGAGGGGGAGGAACTCCCTCTTATCGATGAGCAAGTCATCATGCCGGAGGAGCTGGTCTTGCGAGAAGAAGATGTACAACTGGTGCAAGAGGGCCTGGACGCGATGTCGCCCAAGCTGCGAGCAGCGCTGGTGCTTTATGAACTGGAAGGCCTGTCCATGAAAGAAACCGCCCAGGCTCTGGGGATTTCCGAATCCGCGGCCAAGTTGCGTGTGCATCGTGGCCGCATCTTTTTACAGCAATATCTCACCCAACGCCTTCAGGAGACCGCATCATGATGGACCACAAGACCTTTATGAAACTCATCCCCGACTATATGGATGGCACCCTCAGCCAGGCCGACCGGGAAGCCTTCGAAGCCTTTTTGGCGACTTGCGAAGCATGCCAAAAGGCCATTGAGAATTATCGGACCATAAGCCAGGCGTTGCAACGCGCGGCGCAAGAGGCTGAACTTTCGGACGAAGCCCAGTTGCGCCTGTATGAACGTTTCAACGAGGAGCGCCGACGCCGGGGGGAAAGCCTGATTAAGATCCCCGCGGACCTGGCGGCCCGGGTGAAGGCCAAAGCCACGCTGGCGCCCGAAGCAGCCAAAAAAGCAGCCCAGGGAGGCAGGGACGCCGCGGTATTGGCCACAGATAGCAGTGTCCACCTGGCGCGTACCACAGGCCAAAGCGGCAAACGCCTGGGCCGGAAAGTGAAACAAGGCGCCATGCACGCGGCGCAAAACGTGGTCGATGTGGCCAAAGAGATGGGCCAGACCATTGTGGAAACGGGCCGCATCGTCACCGTCGATTCCTTCCAGGTGCTGCGGGAGGTGCCCCGACGCAAACGAAACTTGCTGCTCGCTCCTCCCAAATTGGCGGCGAATCAGGTGAAGGCCGGTGCCCGGCTGATGACCGGCACCACCAAAGCCGCGGCCAAAACGGTGAAAAGTGGCGCGGTGATGACCAAAGACGCAGTCAGTGTGACTGCCACGGGCATGGTGGAAAGCGCGCGGCTGGGCAAAACCGTGGCGGAATCCACCAGCCAAATGGCCCAGGCCGGCGGGACATTGCTCCAGGGCATGAAGGAGGCCGCGAAAACCATCGCCGCGGAGCCTCCGGCCAACGAATGATCGGATCATGAGCCCTCGGAGGTCCGCGCGGGCCTCCGAGGGCCGAACAACTTGTCAAGCCATGGGGTTTTGAGTATGATGGGATCATGAGCCAATCTTCCACGTCTGGAGCCCAGGCCCAGCGCTGGGGTTATTTTTTATTGGGCATGTTCACCGCGCTGGTGGTCATGATGTTGGGCGCGGCCGCGGTGTGGGGATACGCGTATTGGACCGGGCACAAACCTCAATGGCCTCTACCAACCCGCGCTTCGCAAGACGGGCCCATCGACGCCTCGCTGCTGGCAGAAGCCTGGGATGTGATCTTTCAAGATTTTTACGGAACCATCCCCGAAAAACGCACCCGTACATATGGCGCCATCAAAGGCAGCATTCAAACCCTGCAGGACCCCTACACCTACTTCATCGAACCCGAACCCGCTGTGCGGGAACAAGAACGCCTGGAAGGGAAATTCGGGGGCATCGGCGCTTATTTGCATCTCAATGACCAGGGGCAGGTGGTCTTGGACCCCATGGTTGACCGGCCCGCGGCCCGGGCCGGGATTCAAAAAGGGGACATCTTGCTGGCCATCGATGGGCAGCCTGTGCCCACCCCCGCGGACCTGGACCAGGTCACTGACCGCATCCGAGGCCCGGTGGGCACCACCGTCACCCTCACCGTCTTGCGGGATGACGAACGCTTGGAATTTCAAGTTGCTCGCGCGGAGATCGAATTGCCCAGTGTGACCTGGTACCCGGTCACCGAAGCCCCTCAGGTTGGCTACATCCGTATCGAGCGGTTCAGCAATCTGACGGCCAAGGAGTTCGACCAGGCTGTGACCGAACTCAAAGCCCAGGGCGCGAACCAGGCCTGGGTCCTGGATTTGCGGGGCAATCCCGGGGGGCTGGTCAACGCGGCGGTGGATGTGGCCAGTCGGTTCCTGGACGGGCAGGTGGTGCTCATCGAAAAACACGCGGATGGCAGCCAGAAGGTGTACAAGGCCCAACCGGGGCTCTCTATCCCGCCCGATATCCCTGTGGTCATCCTGGTGGATGGGAACACCGCCAGCGCGGCAGAGATTCTGGCCGGCGCCCTGCAGGATGACCAGCGGGCCACCCTGGTGGGGCAAACCACCTATGGCAAAGGCTCCATCCAACGCATCCATCGCCTTTCCGACCAAAGCGCGGTGCACGTCACCTTTGCCAAATGGTTCACCCCCCTGGACCGGGCCATCGACGGCCAGGGGCTCCAGCCCGATGTCTCTGTTGAGCCCGACCCTCAGGAGGATGCGTTCCTGAAGAAGGCTTTGGAGTTGATCCGTAAATAGAGGACTATGCTGGCTCGATTGCGTCAATTCATCCGCCGTTATCAGCTTATCCCCCCTGGCGCGCGCGTGGTGGTGGGGGTGAGCGGTGGGCCCGATTCCCTGGCCCTGCTGCACGGGCTTTATCGCCTGGCCCCGGAACAGGGTTGGCATCTCCATGTGGCCCATCTCCATCATGGGTTGCGGCCCGAAGCCGAAGAGGAAGCCCACTTCGTGGCCGAGCTGGCCGCGGCCTGGGACCTGGGTTGCACCATCGAACGGGCCGATATCCAGGCCATCGCGTCCCGGCCGGGGGTTTCTATCGAAGAAGCCGCGCGCCAGGCCCGATACGCCTTCCTGGGCTACACAGCCCAACGCCTGGCCGCGCCTGTGGTCGCGGTGGGACACCACGGCGATGACCAGGTGGAAACCATGCTCATGCATCTGCTGCGGGGCAGTGGCCTGGCCGGGCTTCGGGGCATGCCCCCCGCGGTGGCCCTGGATCGCTTGCGCCTGAACGCGCTCAAACGCACACCGCACGCCTCTCCCGTGCCTTTAGACCACCTGGACCTCAAGGGTATCCAGCTTATCCGCCCTCTGCTGCCTTTTCGCCGCGAGGAGATCCTGGCCTATGTCCGGGCCCAGGGCCTGGAACCTCGCTGGGACCTTTCCAACCTGGATACCACTTTCTTTCGCAACCGCTTGCGCCATGAGATCATCCCTCATCTCAAGGCCATCAACCCCCGCCTGACCCAAACCCTCGCCCGCACCGCGTTCATTCTGCAAGGGGAATACCAGGTGCTGGAAGCCCATCGCCAGCAGTTGTGGGAGGATCTGGCCCGGGTGGAGCCGGGCCGGGTGCGTCTGGACCTGGCTGGTTTCCGTGCGCTTCTTCTGGGGGACCAACGCGCGTTGCTGCGTCGGGCCATGCAAACCCTGCGGCCCGACCATCGCAATCTGGGCTGGGAGCACAGCGAACGGGTGCTGGAACTTTTGGCCCAAGACCCGCAGCGGGCCAGCGGTGGGCCCTATGTCCTCACCGCGGGGCTGGTGGCGTATCTTTCCTACACGTGGCTGGATGTGCAGGAAGAGGATTTTCGCCCCTCGGACGTCCCCCAAATCCTCAAGCCCCATCCTTTGCCCCTGCCCGGGGAGGTCCCGCTGGGGCCGCGCTGGCGCTTATGCGCGCGTCCCGTGCAGTGGCCCCCGGGGCAGCCCCCCTGGGCCCAAGACCAGGGCCAGACCCAACGCATCTGGCTCCCTATGGACATCCCCCAGCCCTTGCAAGTGCGGCCCCGCCGCCCAGGAGATCGGATGCGTCCTTTAGGGCTGCCCGGGGAGAAGTCCATCAAGGACCTGATGAACACCTACAAAATTCCCCGCTCGGCCCGGCCTCACTGGCCCTTGTTGGTGGATGCCCGGGATCGGATTTTGTGGTTGGTGGGGCATCGCGCCTCGGCTTGGGCCTCGCTCCCGCCCACTGCCACCCGGGCGTGGGAGATCACCCTGAGCCAATCGACTTGCCCCTAAGGTGGGGTTTAGGGCACAATAGCCACCATGTCCTCCGAAACCTCTGCTCCCCTGCGCCGCATCGCCCGGGCCGCGACCCTGGTCATGGCGTTGTTCATTGTCAGCCGGGCCTTGGGGTTGATCCGAGAGATGGTCATTGGCGCCCGGTTTGGGGCCAGTGCCGACCTGGACGCGTACCTGGCCGCGTTTCGCCTCCCCGATCTCCTCTTCACCCTGGTGGCGGGCGGTGCCCTGGCCTCGGCCTTTATCCCTACCTTCAGCGAACGGCTGGCTCATGGGGATTTGGAGGACGCGTGGGCGTTGGCTTCCAAGATTGGGAATCTGCTGTTGGTGAGCCTCATCACCCTGGCTGTGATCGCGGGACTGCTGGCCCGGCCCCTGGTGCAAACCCTTATTGCCCCCGGCTTCAGTCCTGCCCAGCAAGCGCTCACGGTAAGCCTGATGCGCTGGATGCTGGTGAGCACGGTCATTTTCGGGATCAGCGGGCTTTTCATGGGGATTCTCAACAGCTTCCATCATTTTCTTTTGCCCGCGTTGGCTCCGGTGCTTTACAACAGTTCCATCATCCTGGCCGCCATGTTGTTGGCCCCGGGCATGGGCGTGTATGCCCTGGCCTTTGGGGTGGTGGCGGGGGCAAGCCTGCATCTGGCGGTGCAGGTCCCGGGCCTTATCCGCTTTCGGGCCCGTTGGCGGGCCTCCCTCAGCCTGGCCGACCCCGGCGTGCGAGAGGTCCTGCGGCTTATGGCTCCCCGGGTTTTGGGATTGGCCGTGGTGCAGATCAACTTCATCGTCAATGTGTTTCTGGCTTCCCATCTGCCCGAAGGTTCCATCAGCGCGCTGAACTATGCCTGGCTCATCATGCTGTTACCCCAGGGGGTCTTCGCCCAATCCCTGGCCACGGCCGCGTTTCCCACCTTCTCCCATCAAGCGGCCCGAGGGGAGCGCGCGGCCATGCGCCGTACCCTGGGCGGGCTTTTCGCGCTGCTCCTCTTTCTGACCCTGCCCGCGGCCGCGCTCCTCATCCTGCTCAGGGAGCCCATTGTGGCGCTTCTGTTGCAGCGGGGCGCGTTCGATACCCAGGACACCCACATGACCGCGTACGCTTTGGGATTCTTCGCCCTGGGCCTGGTGGGCCATGCGTTGGTGGAAATCTCCGCCCGCAGTTTCTACGCCATGAAAGACACCAAGACCCCTGTGATCATTGGTGTGGCTGCCATGGGCCTCAACGTGCTGCTCAGCCTTATCCTCATCCACCCCCTGGCTCATGGGGGGTTGGCGTTGGCCAATGCCCTGGCCACCACCCTGGAGATGAGCGCGCTTTTGTGGATGTTGCAACGCCGGATGGGCGGTTGGCAAGAAAGCCGGGTCGCGTTGAGTCTGGCCCGTGCGGGGCTGGCTACGGGCCTGATGGCAGGGTTGATTTATGGATTGAAGGCGCAGTTTCCGGGGCTGCCCCTGACCTGGCAGGCTGTCATCTTTGGCAGCCTGGCCGTGGGGATGTATCTTTTCTTTGCCTGGGTGCTCCGCGCGCCGGAATTGACGGCCCTGCCTCGGTTGGTGTTCCGTAAATAGGATTAGGATCAGGATTAGGATTAGGATTAGGATTAGGATTAGGATTAGGATTGAGGATTGTTGGGCCGAGGTTAGGCGCGAGCAGTTAGGCGCGAGCAGGAGTAATCAGTGATCAGTCATCAGTAATCAGTAATCAGTTGCGGGGCTAGCCGGATTCATCCGGCGCCGTTCTATAGCCCGGCGACTTCATCGCCGGGCGGGCGGCGGCTAGCGCCCCCCCGACGGCATGCCGTATGCCACAGGCTCGCGTCATCACCTAACACCGGGGGATAATTCCCCCGGCTAGAAACAGCGCCCCTTCGGGGCTCCCGTGGCCAGCCCGCATGGCTTCGCATTCGTAGCTCGGAGGTTTAGCTCCGAGCAGAAGGAACAGCGCCCCTGCGGGGCTAGCCGGATTCATCCGGCGCCGTTCTATAGCCCGGCGACTTCATCGCCGGGCGGGTGGCGGCTAGCGCACCCCGACGGCATTCTGTATGCCACAGGCTCGCGTCATCACCTAACACCGGGGGATAATTCCCCCGGCTAGAAACAGCGCCCCTGCGGGGCTAGCCGGATTCATCCGGCGCCGTTCTTTAGCCCGGCGACTTCATCGCCGGGCGGGCGTGGTGACCCCAGACCTCGGAGGTCTGCGCAGACCCTCCGAGGTCTCATACTCACCTGCCACTTGCCACATGCAAACCTGCAAATCTACGTCCCATTTTCGCCGTCATGGGGTTGAGCCGTCGCTGATCCGATCATGGCGTGGAGGAGGAGCCGGGATGGGGTTCGATGGTGAAGGTCACCCGATAGCGATCGCCTTGGGAGAATCGTCGAAGTACAAGAAAGCTACCATCCCATGTCCGACCCTTGTCATCGGTGAAGGTCCATTCGCTCCAGTGAACTCGCTTGCCCGTCTCTTCGCCCACACGGGTCCACCCCTGGGAGGTAAGCTGTTCCCCATAGGCTCGGGTGAGCTTGGCCAGGGATAGATCGGTTTGGATCTCCGCGGCCTCGAAGTAGGTGCTTTCGTCCGTGAAATCCCCGCCCGAGGAGGCGATGAGGCGGGCCCCACGGGGCGCGTGCAATTGGGGCGAAGGTGGGAACTCGAGCGCTATCATGGCCTCCGGGTGTTCCAACAGGTCGCAGGGCGAGTCGAACTCGTCCAGCGCGCCTTCGGGGGGAACTTCAATGCTGAGGTGAACGGAGGTTTTCCCCCCCGCGATCTCGGTGGCCGTGAGGGTCATCCAGCCCGGGTGTCCCTTAGCGCAGAAGTAGGTGGGAGCGGAGGAAGTGCTTCCCTGAAAGATCTCGGCCATGCCAAAGGGCGCTTCCAGGGCTTGATAGCCGGCCTCTTCCAAAACCTGCTGCAACTGAGATTGCACCTTCTCCACGGGTTTGTCACTTTCCAGCAGGATGCTCGTTTCTCCCAGGCCGGGGTCAATGACCGAGCCCAGGACGGTCATCCCCTTCAATGCCTTGGCATCGATGGGGAGATCATCGGGCAGGCGCCCCAGGAGGATACGAGGGGGCCCGGCGTTTTCTGGCAACACGTCCCCCACATCCATGAGTGACCACACGTCGGTATTCGCGAACCAGTGGGCGACGAAGCGACGGAGCAGGGAGTTGTCATTCCCTTCGATGATAGCCAGACGGGGATAGGGCGTTTCCTGCTGGGAGGAGAGGGTGGGAACGGGAGCAGGAGCTGGACCACCT
>JALWZT010000053.1 GCA_027002405.1 Anaerolineae bacterium
CCCCGGACTGGCGCCCCCTCCTCCCCCTGCTCCTTTGGGGCGAAAGCACCCAGCTCGGCAAGAACGTCGTCAAGGGCGGGGGGTGGTTTCGGTGGGTTTGAGTAAAGGATTTGGATCAGGATTAGGATTGAGGGCTGTTAGCCCGAGGTCGGGCGAGGCGCGGATTGGCGTAATTCGTAATCCGTAAAGGCCTTACGCATCACGTTTTACGTTTCACGTTCCAGCTTCTCCGGCCCCATCGATTTTAGACTTTTCGAACTCCATCACTCCCAAAATAACTCAGAAAACCCCATGCCCATCATCAAACACCTTTTCATCCAAGACTACGGCGCGTTCGTCAGCAAGCATCAGGGCCGTCTGCGCATCACCGTCAAAGGCGAACGCAAGCTGGACGCCCCTATCATGCATCTCGAAACCCTCACCCTGGCCGACCACGGCGTCAGCATCAGCGCGGACGCCATCGCGGCCTGCGCCCGGGAAGGCATCCCCGTCTTCATCGTGGATAGCCGGGGCGATCCCGTGGCCAGCCTCTACGCCAGCGCGCTCATCGGCACGGTCAAGACCCGACGGGCGCAACTGCTGGCCTATGCCGACCGCCGGGGCTTCGAAGTGGCCCGAGCCCTGGCCCTGGGCAAAATCCGCAACCAGGCCACACTGCTCAAATATGTGGCCAAATATCGCAAAGACAAGGACCCAGAACTCTATCAGGCTCTGCGCGACGCAGCCATCGATGCCCTGAGCCACGAACAAGAACTCCTGGCCCTGGACGCGGACACAGTGAGCGAGGTGCGGGAACAGATCCTGTCCGCCGAAGGCCGCGCGGCCAAAGCCTACTGGGCCGGGGTCAAACGTCTGATCCCAGCCGACTTGAACTGGCCCGGGCGCCAGGGCCGCCACGCCAAAGACCCCATCAACATGGCCCTGAACTACGGCTACGGCGTCCTCTACAACGAGGTGGAACGGGCCATCGTCCTCGCGGGCCTGGACCCCTACGCCGGCTTCCTGCACACCGACCGCCCCGGCAAACCCAGCCTTGTGCTCGACCTCATCGAACCCTTCCGCGCCCCGGTGGTCGACCGCACCATCCTGGCCATGGTGGGCAAAGGCACGAGCCTGGACCTGGATAAACGGAGCAATCTGGACAAAACCACCCGGGCCCTCATCGCCGAGAAAGTCCACGCCCGGCTCGATGCGCCCGAACGGTATAAAGGCCAGCGCCTCAGCCCTCGGGCCATCATCCAGACCCAGGCCCGGGAGCTGGCCAGCTACCTGCGCGGCGACGCGGACGCGTTCCAGGCCTTCCAGGCATCCTGGTGACTGCAATGAAGCATCATCATCGGTTGCGGAAAGATCGCCAGGCCGACGTTGGGCGAGGCGGCAATGCACGTGATGCGTGAAAACGTGAAACGTGAGCACCTTACGCATGACGCATCACGCATTACGTGACCAGCCTCCCGCGCCAGGGTGAATGGCGATTCCTCGATATCTCTTTCTTCCCATCTGAGCTCTTAATCATGCGCTGCCTTGTTATCTACGACATCCCCAACGACCGTCTCCGCAACAAAATCGCGGACATCTGCCTCGACTACGGTCTCGACCGCATCCAGTTTTCCGCGTTCCTGGGCAACCTCAGCCGCAACCATCAGGAAGAACTCATGCTCAAGATCGAAGACCGGATGGACGACAACCCAGGCAACATCCAACTCATCCCCATCTGCGCCAAAGACTGGGCCGAACGCATCGCCTATGAAGTCGAGGCCGATGAAGAGGAGGACACCAACGATGCCAACCCCCAATCCTGATCCCAATCCTAATCCTGATCCTGACTCCCCCTGGCTCCTCCCCGTCACCGATCTCAAGCAGTGGGACTACTGTCCCCGGGTGGTTTACTACACCCACGTGATGCCAGGTTTGCGTCCCATCACCTTCAAGATGGAGATGGGGGAACGGGCTCACGAACGGGAAGCCCGACGGGAGCGACGGCGTTCCAAAAGCCGCTACGGTCTGCCTGAGGCGGAACGCGTCGAAGACGTGCAGCTCCAATCCGAAAGACTGGGACTCAGCGCCCGCATCGATCTCGTTCTGCGCCAGGGCAACGAAGCCTGGCCGGTGGACTACAAACACAGTCGGCGCATAACGATTGCCCAACACTACAAGTTGCAACTGGTTGCCTATGGACTCATTTTAGAGGACCAGTGGAAGGTGCGTTCCCCTGCTGGATTTCTGGTCAGCATTCCTCATCGTCGGGCCGAACGGATTCCCTTCACCAAGCACCTACGAAACAAAGTCATGGCCGTTGTGCAAGCGATCCGTACGATGATCGAAACCGAAGCGATTCCCCCGCCCACATCGAAACGAGGTCGCTGCGTCAACTGCGAATTCCGCCGTTTTTGCAATGACATCTTTTGAGGAAACCCATCTTTGGATGCACTGCAAAAAGATCATTTCACCAC
>JALWZT010000054.1 GCA_027002405.1 Anaerolineae bacterium
GGGTTGAGTCTGCTGCTGGGGGGGGCTTTCCTTTTGGGGATGAGTTTGTGGCTCAGCAGTCGCGGGGTGTCTCGCAGCCGCTACCGTCGCTGGCTGTGGCGCCCGCGAGATACCGGGCTCATCCTCCTTTCGGGCCTGATGGGAGGGGCCGTGATCCTTCTGGCCTGGTTTGCGCCTCAAACCCTTTTCTACTACCCTTATCCCCCCTATCCCCTGCTCCCTTCCTTCCAGCCCTGGGTGGGATGGCTCTTTGCCCTGCCGCTGGCCCCGGCCCTGTTGGCCCCTGCCAGGCAGGCATCCTGAGCTCACCACATAACGGCGAAAATAGAACGCTGATTTGCGCCGATGCAACGCAGATGTTCGTCATGCTGAGCGACCGAAGGGAGCGAAGCATCTAGCGAGCGAAGCGAGCGCCATGCGGTGTTTTTTGCGCTTCGCTAGATTTCCTTCGGCGAGGTCCTTCACTTCGTTCAGGACAAGCTCAGGACGTGCCTCGGTCGCTTCGCTCCCTCGGAATGACGTCGCAAGGCTCTACTGAACATTGAACACTGGATGACCGATTCCTGATCCCCCTAAAGGTTACTTACCGCAGAGAGCGCAGAGAACGCAGAGTCAACTGATTACTGATGACTGATCACTGATTACTCCAGATCACGCCAACCTCACCCCACCCCCCCCAATCCAGATCCTGATCCTAATCCTGATCCTATCCCCCCATGTCCCCACTCATCCAGTACCAGCACTTTTCCTATCGTTACCCTGATGCCGCGCGGCCCGTCCTCCACGACCTGACGCTGACCATCCCCGAAGGAGCCTTTGTGTTGGTCATGGGACCTTCGGGCGCGGGGAAATCCACCTTTTTGCGCACCCTCAACGGCCTGGCGCCTCATTTCTACGGAGGCGTGGTGGCTGGACAGGTCCGGGTAGGTGGCCGGGACCCCATCGAGGCTTCCCCACGAGGCATGGCAGACCTGGTGGGGATGGTGTTTCAAGACCCGGAGGCGGGGTTTGTGGTGGATGTGGTGGAAGATGAACTGGCCTTTGCTTTGGAAAATTTTGGGCTCCCCCAGGATGTCATGCGCAAGCGGGTGGAGGAGGCCTTGGATCAACTGAACATCGCGCATTTACGCCATCGCCCCATGAGCCAGCTTTCGGGAGGGGAAAAGCAGCGGGTGGCCATCGCGGCCGCGCTCACGCTGCATCCGGAGATTCTGGCTTTGGATGAGCCCACCTCCCAGTTGGACCCCCAGGCCGCGGAGGAGGTGCTTCTCGCGCTGCGGCAGTTGAACGAGGACCTGGGCCTGACCATCTTGCTTTCCGAACATCGTCTGGAACGGGTGATCCATTATGTGGACGCCATCCTTTACTGGCCCGGGCCCGGACACGCCCCCCTTTTGGGCCCGCCTCGCGAGATCCTTGCCCAGGTCCCCCTCACGCCCCCCCTGGTGACTCTGGGCAAAGCCCTGGGTTGGGACCCTCTGCCCCTGACCATCAAGCAAGCCCGACCCTGGGCCCGGGCCTTGCGCCCCCATCTGCGCGGCCGGCCCCATCCTTCCCCTTCGCCCAACGGCCACCCCCCGGCCATTCGGGTGGAGGGGCTGTGGCATACCTACGAACAGGGAGGACAGGAAGCCTTGCGGGGGCTTTCGCTGCAGGTGCATCCGGGCGAGTTCGTGGCCCTGATGGGACGCAATGGCAGCGGCAAAACCACCCTGCTGAAACATCTGGTGGGATTGCTGCGGCCAGACCGCGGGCGAGTGGAGGTGCTGGGGATGGATGCCGGCCGCACCCCCACCGAAGTGCTGACCCGCCGCGTGGCCTATCTGCCACAGAACCCCGAACGCCTGCTCTTCACCGAGCGGGTGGCCGATGAATTGGCCTTCAGCCGTCGCGCCCATGGCCTCCCCCCCGACCCTGAGGCGGACCGGGCTCTATTGGCCCGGTTGGGGATAGCTCACCGCTGGGATCGCCATCCCCATGATCTTTCGGTGGGGGAAAAGCAGCGTTTGGCCCTGGCCGCGATCCTGGTCCCTGAGCCAGAGGTGCTTTTATTGGATGAGCCCACGCGCGGGTTGGATTATGAACAAAAAGCGGAACTGGCCGCCATCTTGCGGGCATTGCGGGACGCGGGCAAAGCCATTTTGATGGCCACCCACGATGTGGAACTGGTCGCGGCCGCGACAGACCGGGTCGTGATCCTGGGGGAAGGAGAGGTGGTGGTGGAAGGCCCCTCCCGCCGGGTCATGACCGAGTCTTTAGTCTTCGCCAGCCAGGTGAACAAGCTCTTCCGCGACCCTCATTTCCTTACGCCCGAGGATGTGTTGGCGAGTCTTGAATAGTTGATATTGGATGTCCTGAAAAAACCTTAACCACGGAGACACAGAGAGCACGGAGGAGGAAGGGTGGCAAGTATGCAAGTGGCAGGTGGTCACGGTGTGCGTCTCAGACATTTGGCGTGGTTTAGCCGACCGAAGTGGCGTCTGCCACGCCCGCCCGGCGATGAAGTCGCCGGGCTATAAAACGGCGCCGGATGAATCCGGCTAGCCCCGCAACTGATTACTGATAACTGATAACTGATCACTGATTACTCCCGCTCGCGCCTAACCTCGGCCTGACAATCCTCAATCCTAATCCTAATCCTAATCCTATTTACGGAACGGAAAATACCCAATACCCAATATCTAATACCCAGTATCTACCCCACATGCCTCATGACCCGCTGCCGTAGGGCCGGTGCGGGGAGAGCTCCCACGATTTTGTCGATGACCTGACCGTTGCGGAAGACCAGCAACGTGGGGATGCTCATGATGCCATAGCGGGAAGCAATGCGAGGGTTTTCATCCACATTGAGCTTGCCCACCAAAAGCCGCCCCTGGAATTCCCGGGCCAGGGCTTCCACCGTGGGCGCGATGATGTGACAGGGACCGCACCAGGGGGCCCAAAAATCCACCAGCACGGGGAGACGGCTGCGTAAGACCGTGGCATCGAAGTTGGCGTCGGTGAGAGTGATGGGCCGCGCGGGGGCGCGAGGTTCCTGCCTGGGGGTAGGGCCGGGCTCGGGGCCCGGGCGCTGCCGGGCGGACCTGGATCCGGTCAATGAGATACTGGGCCCCGACGGAACAGGCGGTCGCGCGCCCCCGCGCAGCAGATACTCGGCCCAACGACGCAGGTCGGCTTCTGAAGCAGCCCCCACCGCAGTGGCCACAGGCTGCCCCTCCCTGACGAACACCGTACTGGGCAACGCGGTGATGCGGAAACGCTGCAAAAGGGGCTTTTCGCTGGCAGCATCCACCTTGGCCACCAATAAGCGCCCGGCATAATCCCGAGCCAGCCGCTCCAGCACGGGCTGGAGTTGATCACAAGGGGAGCAGGGGGATTTCCAGAACACCAGGAAAACCGGAAGCCCCGCGTTTAAGACTCGATCGATGCTGTGTTGATTGGTGTGGATGGGTGTATCGATGCGCATGGTGTGTCACCTCATGGCCACCACAAAGGCGATGGCGAGTTCTCGGGTATGGGAAAGGCTCAAACTCCATTGGGTCAGGCCCAGGGATTGGGCCAGGGCCGCGGCCCGGCCATGCAGGCGCAGGACCGGCGCGTGCTGCTCATCGGCCAGGATTTCGATCTCCTGCCATCCTACCGGGCCCAGGCCGGTGCCCAGGGCTTTGGCCACGGCCTCCTTCGCGGCCCAGCGCGCGGCCAGGGAGGCCGGGCTATGACCGAAGGCCTGGATTTCGGCCGGGGTATAGACGCGATGCAAGAACGCGTCGCCATGCCGGTCCAGGGCCCGCTGCAAACGTGGGATTTCGATAAGATCGACGCCCGTGCGTAGCATCATCCCTCCTCGTCCGAGGGCCCGGCCACAGCCAGGGCGTAGCGGTCGGGGTGGAGGTAAGTCCGGGCCACTCGCAAAATGGTCTCTTGATCCACCCGGCGGATGCGGTCCCCGTAGGTTTGCAAATAATCCATGCCCAGATCATACAAAGCCATGGTGACCAGGTTTCTGGCAATGCCCCCATTGCTTTCCAGACGCAAGGGCAAGGAACCGATGAGGTAATGATGGGCGTCTTCCAGCTCCTGGGGGGTGACGGGCTGCTGGATGATACGCGTCACTTCCGCCAGCATGGCGGCCACCGCATCCTCCACATGGCGAGGATGGACTCCGGCCTGCAAGCGCCAGGTGCGGGCCCCGCGACTGGCACTGAAAGTGCTGGAAGCATAATAGGCCAACCCCATCTCCTGCCGGATCCGTCGGCCCAGCCGCCCCCCCATCCCGAACCGGCCCAAGATGGTGTTGCACACCAGCATCCCGTCGAAGTCAGGGTCTGTGCGGGCGATGCCCGGCCATCCCAGCACAATATCGCTCTGGGATTTCCCCCGGACATGCACATGGCGGCTGGTCCTCTGCGCGAGCTGAGGTCGGGGAGGGATGCTGAAATCGGGTTGGGCCTGGGGATGACGCCAGGAGCCCAGGAAGCGTTCCAGCGTTTCCAAAACTTGGACTGTGGGGACCGCGCCCACCACCACGATGACACCTCCGGTCGGGGTGACTTTTTCCTGATAGAAGCGGATCAAATCCTCCCGGCGGAAACGCCGCACCGCCTCCATCTCCCCTTCCAGGTCTTCGTGGTAGGGGTGGCCCGGGGGGAAGACCTGCTGATGGAACGCGTACAGGGCCATGCCCCGGGTGCTGTACTTCCTCTGCTCCAGATGGGTCAGGGCATCCTGGCGCACTTTCTCCAGCTCATCCTGGGGGAAGGCAGGATGGAGCAGGCTTTCGGCCAGCAAGGCCAGGATGGCCTCAAAATCTTCGGCCAGCGCGTAAGCATTGAAGCTCAGGTGGTGCCAACCGGCATCAAACCCCAAAAAGGCCCCCCGCTCTTCCGCGGCCTGGTTCAGCGCGTCGTAAGAACGATGGGCCGTGCCCCGACGCAACATGGTCGCGGTGATCTCGGCCAAACCGGGGTTTTCGGGGCCTTCATCCACCGTGCCGCCCGGAGCATACCCATCCAGGATGACGGTCTGGCTCTCGAAATTCTCGTAAACCCACACCCGCAGACCATTGCTCAGTTGGCCGGTGTGGATGTTGTGGGGACCGGGGAGAGAAGAGGCCATGGTCATGCTCCTGCTTCGGCAAGGTACCAGCCAATGACACGGCGATGGGGATGGAAAAGGCGCTGCGCTACCTGTTGGATGGCTTCGGGCGTGACCTGGGCCAGACGTTCCTGATACGATTGCAGCCAGGAGATATCCGCGGCCATATGGGCAAAGCCCAACCACATGGCCTGGTTCGAGATGCTTTCACTGCCATACGCGAACATGGCCCGCGCGCCCTGGATGGCCCGGGCCAGTTCCTCCGGGCTCACAGGCTCTTCCTGGAGTCGTTCCAACTCGGCCAGGATGCGGGATTCCACCTGTTCCCGGTCCTGATCGGGGCGGACCGTGGCCGAGATGGTCACCAGGTAGGGGTCCACCGTGGCGGCCATGGAAGCATGGACCGAAACGGCCAGGCCCGAATTGACCAGGGCCCGATAGAGACGCGCGGCGCGGCCCAGGCCCCCTCCGCCAAAGGGAGGCAAGCCCCGGGCGCCATCCAAAACCGCCATCAAGGCCACCAGGGGGAAATAATCGGGGTCCCGGGCCGAGAGGGATTGGAACGCAATGAGCAGGTAGTGGGCACCCCCGGGCCCGGTCAGTTCCACCCGGCGGGCAGCCCTGGGCTCAGGCTCTCGGGCCCAAACCGGGGGCGGCTCGGGGCCCGGGGGGATGTGTCCAAAAGCCTCCTCCACCTGGGCCATCATGGTTTGGGTCTGGAAATCCCCTACCACCACGGCCACCGCGTTCTGAGGGGTGTAGTAGGTGCGGTAGTGGGCCAGGAGTTCCTCCCGGGTGATGCGACGCAGGTCCTCCTTCCAGCCGATGACCATGTGGCCGTAAGGATGAGCCAGGAAGCTCGCGGCCTGCACCTGCTCCCGCAGCATGTAACCCGGTCGATTTTCGTTGCCTTCCCGTTCCGCCAGGATCACGGAGCGTTCCTTTTCCACCTCCTCGGGATCAAAAAGCGCGTGTTGCATACGGTCCGCTTCCATCTCCACAGCCAGGTGGATACGTTCCGCGGGCAGGGTGGCGTAGAAAGTGGTCCAGTCCACCCAGGTCATGCCGTTGAAATGGCCCCCTTCGCGCTGGATCAGGCGGTCGTAAGTGCCTGGAGGATGGGTCGGGGTGCCTTTGAACAGCATGTGTTCCACCCAATGGGAGATGCCGGTGCGTCCTGGGGTCTCGTTGCGGCTTCCCACCCCATACCAGAGCCAGAAGCTGATCACAGGCGCGGTATGACGTTCCAGGAGCAACAGGGTGAGGCCGTTCTCCAGGCGATGGGTGACGATGGACGCGAAGGGATTACCAGCCATTCTTTTGGATGCCGCGGCCCACGCCGAAGTAGCGGAAGCCCATCTCGCGCATTTTTTCCGGGCTCCAGATGTTGCGCCCATCCATGAGCACATCCCCGCGCATGAGCTCGCGGATGCGATGCATGTCCAATTGGCGGAATTCGTTCCATTCCGTCACCAGGATCAGGGCGTCGGCATCCCGGGCCGCCTCGTAGGCATCATCCACCAGGATAAGTTCCGGGGCTTTTTCACAATGGACAGGACGGGCTACCGGATCGTAGGCCTGGACCACGCCCCCTTCTCGCGCGATCTGGCGGGCGATGTCCAGGGAAGGCGCCTCGCGCAGGTCGTCGGTATTGGGTTTGAAGGCCAGGCCCAACATGCCAATGCGGCGTTCGTTCAGCCCATTAAGCGCGTTGCGCAGTTTGACCACGGCCTGGCGCCGCATGTGCTGGTTGATATCCAACACCGCGCGCAGGAGCTGAGGATGGGCACCGTGGATCAGGGCCATGTGTTCCAAAGCCCGCACATCCTTGGGGAAGCAAGACCCCCCAAAGCCCAGGCCCGCATTGAGGAAGTGGGGGCCGATGCGTTTGTCGTACCCCATGCCCTTGGCCACCATGGCCACATCCGCGCCCAGTTCTTCGCAGATGGTCGCGATCTCATTGATGAAGCTGATGCGGGTGGCCAAAAACGCGTTGGACGCGTATTTGATCATCTCCGCGGTGCGCAGGTCGGTGATGAGGATGGGCGCGTTGAGGGGGCGATGGAGTTCGGCCACCTTCTGAGCGGCCTCAGGATGCTGCGAGCCCAGCACCACCCGGTCCGGGTTCATGAAATCGCTGATGGCCGAACCTTCGCGCAGGAATTCCGGGTTGGAAACCACCCAGAAGGGGATGGGCTTTTTCTGTTTCTTTTTGATGATGTCCGCGACCCAATCCCCGGTTCCCACGGGCACCGTGGATTTGTTGATGATGATCAGAGGGTGATCCATGTGTTCCGCGATGCTTTCCGCGGCCATGCGCACATAGCGCAGGTCCGCCTCGCCATCCACGCCCGAGGGGGTGCCCACCGCCACGAAGACAAACTCCGCGTTCTTGAGGGCCTCCGCATAACTGGTGGTGAAATCCAATCGGCCCTTGGCCACGTTGCGCAGGATCATCTCGGCCAGGCCGGGTTCGAAGATGGGGATTTCCCCTCGCCGTAGTTTTTCAATTTTTTCTTCGATGATGTCCAGCAGGATGACCTGGTTGCCCAGATCGGCAAAACTGGCGCCGGTGACCAGGCCCACATACCCGGCGCCCAAGACCGCGATGCGTTTCATAGCAGCACCTCTTATTTTTCCACAATGTCAATGCGCAGGATTTTGTCTCCTGGCTCGGTTGCGGTTTGCGGGTCCCGCTCTTTGATCTGCTGCAACACATCCATGCCCTGGATGACTTCGCCAAAGATGGTGTGTTTGTCGTTGAGCCAGGGGGTTTCGGCATAGGTGATGAAGAACTGGGCGCCATTGGTATTGTATCCCCGGTTGGCCATGGCCAGCAGGCCGGGGCGGTCGAAGCGCAGTTCATTGACGATCTCATCGTCGAACACATAGCCCGGGCTGCCCGCGCCCGTGCCCGTGGGGTCACCCCCTTGAGCCATGAAATCTTTGATAACCCGGTGGAAGGTGGTGTTGTCGTAGTAGCCCAATCGCGCCAGGATCACAAAGTTGTTCACGGTGATGGGGGTCTGTTTTTCAAACAAATCCACCACGATATCGCCCTTTTCGGTGCGGATGATCGCCTGATAATCTTTGTCGGGATCAATCTCCATCGCGGGTGGGGTATTGAAGTAATTGTTCCGTTCTTTGGGCGGAATTTTACTCAAGGGGCGCTCATCCCCTTGGGGCATGGTAGGCGCGAAGGGGGTGGGGG
>JALWZT010000055.1 GCA_027002405.1 Anaerolineae bacterium
CTTCTGCAGGAGGGGATGAATCTTACGTAGCCCCTCCGATCCGGGCGATCACCCCTCCCCCGCAAGCGGGGGAGGGGCAGGGGGTGGGGGCCGAACGGCCGGATCACCGCCCCTGCCGGATTGCCCGGCAGCCTGCTCGAGGTTTGCCAACAGGTTCATGAAGTCGCCGGGCTACAGAACGGCGCCGGATAATTCCGGCTAGCCCCGCAGGGGCGCTGTTTCCAGCCTTGGCGCTACTGAACACTGAACACTGATTACTGATTACTGATAACTGATCACTGATTACTCCTACTCGCGCCTAACCTCGGCCTGACAATCCTCAATCCTAATCCTGATCCTGATCCTAATCCTATTACGAGACAGACTATGATCAAACGACTTGGCATCCTTGGCGAACTCTTCCGTTTTATCTGGGCCCAGAAACTCTACTGGATGATCCCGCTTCTTGTGATTCTGATTTTGGTCATTGCCATCAGCCTGCTGGGCCAGGCCACCGCGGTCGGGCCGTTTATTTATACCCTTTTCTGATGGACGAAACACCCTCCCCCGCGGCCCTTGGCAAATTGGTCACATGGGCGTGATTGCAGTATACTTGGGATAAGAGAAGATCGTTTCATATTTGGGTGAATTTTTTCATGAGTTATTCATTTTCCCACCCAAAATAATCATCGCCCTTGCAACGTATTAGAAAGCCCATGCCCAAAGATGACCGCGCGAAAGTTCTAGAAAGTATCCTGGCCAATATCAACAAGCGCTATGGCGAAGGCGCCATCATGAAACTGGGTGACGCCGCCGCGCTGCATGTGGAAGCCATCCCCACCGGGTCCCTGTCGCTGGATTATGCCATCGGTGTGGGGGGGATGCCGCGCGGTCGCATCATTGAGATCTTTGGCCCCGAATCCTCCGGTAAAACCACCCTCTGCCTTCATACCATCGCCGAAGCCCAACGCTTGGGTGGCATCGCAGCATTCATCGATGTAGAACACGCGCTGGACCCCAGTTACGCACAAAAAATAGGCGTGGATGTTGACGCGCTTTACATTTCCCAACCCGATACAGGTGAACAGGCTTTGGAAATCACCGAGGCCCTGGTCCGCTCCGGTGCGGTGGATGTTGTGGTCATTGATTCGGTCGCGGCGTTGGTACCCCGGGCCGAGATTGAAGGCGAGATGGGGGATAGCCATGTCGGTTTGCAGGCCCGGTTGATGAGCCAAGCCATGCGTAAATTGAGCGGTGTGGTGAAGCAAACCAATACGGTGCTCATCTTTACCAACCAGTTGCGGCACAAAATCGGCGTCATGTTCGGTAATCCCGAAACCACACCAGGTGGCATGGCCCTCAAATTCTACGCGTCTGTACGGCTCGACATTCGTCGTATCCAGGCCATTAAACACGGTGGGGAAACCATTGGTAACCGCACCCGGGTTACCGTGAAAAAGAACAAGGTGGCTCCCCCCTTCCGTAAAGCTGAATTTGACATCATGTTCAACGAAGGGATTTCGCGCGCGGGCGAAATCCTGGACCTGGCGGTGGAAAATGATATCATTCAAAAACGTGGGTCCTTTTATAGCTACGAGGGAACCCGGTTGGGTCAGGGGCGTGAAAATGTGAAGGCGTTCCTAAGGGCGAATCCCGATCTTCTCGATGCCATTGATGATCAGCTCCGGGCGCTGATGGGGCTTCCCGCGCGGCCACGCGCGCCTGAAGAGACATCATCCAAATAACATCGGCTTGCCGCCTGACCGGATGAAGCATCCGGCTGTGGGCATCGAGGGCTAACCAACGGATGACCATCCGTTGGGAGGTATCCATCGCGGCATGCGCCTCCCGCTCCAGCCGCATGAGGCCCGGGCCAACACGACGCGGCCCTCATAACCCCGCTTAGCTGGCCGCGAAGCGGACCTCCTCGCCTCCTACGACCTGTCCCCGTTGCATCCATTGGCGCGGGTGTATCCGCAGGCGGTTTCATCCTACGCCCTTCTACCATGGCCGGTACCATCACCCGATTGGTCGCCCAAAAACGCAACAAACGGCGGATCAACGTCTATCTGGACGATGCCTACGCATTTTCCCTCAGCGATATTCTGGCCACCCGCCTGAGCATTGGGCAGGTTCTCAGCGACGAAGCCATCGCCCAGTTGCAGGCGCAGGATGCTTACCAACAGGGCATGGACAAAGCCTTGCGCCTCATCGCCCGCCGTCCTCGCTCTCGTCATGAGATCGATGACGCCCTGCGCCAGGCTGGCTTTGAGGCCCCCACCCGTGAACACATCCTTTCTCGCCTCACCGAAATGGCCTATCTTGATGACGAGGCCTTCGCACGATGGTGGGTGGAAAATCGGGTTCAATTCAGCCCCCGCAGCATCAAAGCATTGCGCCAGGAATTATGGCAGAAAGGCATCGCCGCCCCCCTTATCGACCGGGTGTTAGCGCCTTTGGATGACATCACCCTGGCCATGGCTGCAGGACGCCAACGGGCGTATCGCTGGCAAGGGTTGTCCCGCCAGGAGTTTGAAAAACGTATGCTTGGCTATTTACAACGCCGTGGCTTCGACTACTCCACGGCACGTCAGGTGGCTGATCTGTTGTTCCGTGAATTGGACGCGGACGAACGCGGATAATTGCTCCGTAAATAGAGTAATCAGTGATCAGTCATCAATAATCAGTTGCGGGGCTAGCCGGAATTATCCGGCGCCGTTTTATAGCCCGGCGACTTCATCGCCGGGCGGGCGTGGTGGACACCACTTCGGTCGGCTAAACCACACCAAATGTCTGAGACGCACACCGTGCTCACTTGCCACGTGCCACCTGCAAACCTGCCACTTGCGCCCCATTTTCCTCGGTATCGGCGAGCCGTGACTCGTGTCGCTGCCATGAAAATAGCATGATCGTCGGCTGCGGAAGGATCGCCAGGCCGACGTTGGGCGAGGCGGCAACGGGCGTGATGCGTGAAACGTGAAACGTGAGCTCATTACGCATTACGTATTACGCATCACGAACTCGGCTTCTCGCACTAACGCTGCACACATCCCAATTCATCAGGATTATTGATCATGCATCCAACATACATTTTTGTCATTCTGGCCGTACTGCTCGGCCTGGGCGCGGGGGTGGCCTTGGGGTATTTCCTGGGCGTGTGGAACAAACAACGCCAGGATGCCGAAACCTTGGCCACCGCGCAACAACAGGCCGAACGTATCGTCAGCGAAGCACGAGATAAAGCCCTAAAAATCGAACTTGAAGCCAAAGACCAGGCCATTGCCTTCCGCAATGAAATCGAAGCCGAGCTCAATCGCCGACGGCGAGAGCTCACACGGCTGGAAGAACGGGCCCAACGTCGCATGGACCAGTTGGAAGCCCGGTCCGAAAACCTGGAAAAGCGAGAACAACGCCTGAACCAGCGCCAAAGCCAGCTCGACAAACGGGAAGCCAAACTGCAATCCGCAGAAGCGGAGTTCCAAAAGGAGCTGGAACGCATCGCGCGCATGACCACCGAAGAAGCTCAAGAAGAGCTCCTGCGTCGCACCGAAGCCCAGGCCCGGGGAGAGATGGCCCGCATTGTGCGCCAGGTGGAAGCAGAGATCGCCAGCATTGCCGACCGCCGAGCTCGCGAGATCATCACCCTTTCCATCGAACGATTGGCTTCGGAGGTGGTGGCCGAAAGCGTGGTCACCGCAGTGCCTCTGCCTTCCGATGATATGAAAGGCCGCATCATTGGCCGCCAGGGCCGCAACATCCGCTCCATCGAAGCGGCCACGGGCGTGGACCTGGTGGTGGACGACACCCCAGAGACCATCATCATCTCCAGCCATGATCCCATCCGCCGCGAAGTGGCCCGACGGGCTCTCACCAAACTGGTGCAAGATGGCCGCATCCATCCCGCCCGGGTGGAGAAAGAAGTGCAAAAAGCCCGATCCGAAGTGGAGCGCATCATCCGCGAAGCGGGCGAGGAAGCCGCCTACCAGACCGGGTTCCAGGGCCTCCATCCCGAACTGCTGAAACTCATCGGCACCCTCAAATTCCGGACCAGTTACGGCCAAAACCAGTATTACCACGCCATCGAAACCAGCCATCTGGCCGGACTCATGGCCGCGGAGCTGCATGGGGATGTGCGCGCGGCCAAGATGGGTGGTTTGCTCCACGACATCGGCAAAGCGGTCAGCCACGAGGTGGAAGGCCCTCATGCCCTGGTGGGCGCGGATATCGCCCGACGCTACGGCGTGCCCGAGAAAGTGGTGAACATCATCGCCTCCCATCACAACGAAGTCGAACCTCAATCGTTGGAAGCCATCCTGGTGGCCGCGGCCGATGCCATCTCCGGCGCCCGGCCCGGTGCCCGACGGGAATCTTTGGAAAATTACATCAAGCGGCTCACCGCGTTGGAAGAGATCGCCAAGAGCTTCAAAGGCGTGCAACAGGCCTATGCCATTCAGGCGGGCCGCGAAGTGCGCATCCTGGTGAAACCCGAAATGATCGACGATTACGGCGCGATCGAACTTTCTCGCCAGATCGCACGGAAAATTGAAGACAGTTTGCAATACCCCGGCCAAATCAAGATCACGGTGATCCGCGAAACCCGGGCCGTGGATTTCGCCATGTAAATACCGACTCCCCATCATGCTTGCATCACCCCCTCGCATTGGCTACACCTTCCTTAACCGAACACGCGACTACTTCAATCGCTGGCGTGTTACCTACTGGTTTGCCATCACCATGGCAGGTGGCGAGCCGGTCCCCATCTATCCCGACGATGACCTGGAGGCCCTGCTCCCCACCTTGGACGGGCTGATCCTGGCCGGAGGTGGGGATGTGCATCCTCGCTTCTTCGGCCAGGAAAACCAGGGCACCGATATGGATTCGGTAAACGAGGCTCGGGATGAGATGGAACTGGCCCTGGCCCGCTATGCCGCGACCCAAGGGCTCCCCACCCTGGGGGTCTGCCGTGGCATTCAGGTGATGAACATCGCCCTGGGCGGCGGGCTGATTCAGCATATCGAGGGGCACTCGCAAGTGGCAAACACCTTTCAGGGATCGTCCACGTTACATTGGGTGCATGTGAAACCTCAAAGCCTTCTGGCTCGTTTATTAGATGTCAACCCCGGCCTTATGGTCAACAGCTACCATCACCAGGCCGTGCCCGAAGACGCGTTGGCGCCCGGCCTGGAAGTGACCGCCTGGGCCGAGGACGGGATCGTAGAAGGGCTCGAGATGCCTGGGCATCCCTTTTTTGTGGGCGTGCAATGGCACCCAGAACGCTATTTCGAGCTCCCCCTGGCCCACCGCCGCCTTTTTTCCGAACTCATCCAAGCAACCCGAACTTTCTGATTCTGCCTATGCGATGGTTCCCCCCTCCCGACATCTGCGCCGTCGAAGAACCCCAACCGACCAAACGGCCCACATACATCCCCATCACCGATTTTGATTACCGGCTCCCGCCCGAGCGCATCGCGCAAACGCCCATGGAGCCGCGCGATCACGCGCGCATGCTGGTGCTTCATCGCGACACGGGCCAGATGGAGCACAGGCACGTGTACGACATCGTCGATTACCTGCGCCCGGGCGACCTGCTGGTACTCAACGACACCCGGGTCATCCCCGCCCGTCTGCTGGGCCATAAGGAGACGGGCGGTCGGGCCGAGGTCTTCCTGCTGCGGGAGCTGGAAGGCGGACGGTGGGAGGTCCTGGTCAGGGGCAGAAACCTGACCGCGGGCAAAAAGATCATCATCGAACGAGAAGGAGCGCCCAGGGTGACTGCGGTCATCGAAGAGGAGCTGGAAGGTCCCAAACGCGTGGTTCGCTTCCATCGGGATATCACCCCTCTGCTCGATGACCTGGGAGAAATCCCCCTGCCGCCCTACATCCACACCCCATTGCAGGACCCCGAACGCTATCAAACCATCTACGGTCGTCGCGAGGGCGCGGTGGCCGCGCCCACCGCGGGGCTGCACTTCACCCCAGACCTGCTCATGGACCTGCGGGCTCGCGGCATCCAGTTCGCCTATGTGACCCTGCATGTAGGCCTGGGCACCTTCCAGCCGGTGAAGGAGGAAAACGCCCTGGATCACAAGATGCACAGGGAATGGATGGAGCTCAACGCGCACACAGCCCGGCTCATCAACGATACCCGTCTGGCAGGCGGGCGCATCGTGGCTGTGGGCACCACCAGTGTGCGGGTGCTGGAGACCGCGGCCAAGATCGCGTTGGGCCTGGAGCCCAGCGATCCTGCGCCCCCCAATCTGGTTTGCGGGTGGAAAACCGTGGCCGCGTGGACAGGGGAGACCGATCTGTTCATTTATCCTGGCCACCACTTCCGGGCGGTGGATGCCATGCTCACCAACTTCCACCTGCCCAAATCCACCCTGCTCATGCTGGTGGCCGCGTTTGCCGACCGGGAGACCATCCTGCGGGCGTATGAAGAAGCCATCCGCGAAGGCTATCGCTTCTTCTCCTTTGGCGATGCCATGTTGATCTTGTAGGTCGCGGTTTGATGTCGTGAGAACCGGCCTGTGGTCAGGCTGGCGCGGGAGGCCAGGCACGTGATGCGTGATGCGTGATGCGTGAAGCAAGTGGCAGGTGGAGAGAACGCAGATTGCGCAGATGCTTCGCGGATTCCCACTGATTACTGATAACTGATCACTGATTACTCCAATTTACGGAGCAACCATGGCCCGAGTGCATCGCATCCTACTAGGGAGCGGCCTGCTGCTGGCGCTTTTGCTGGCGGCTTTCGCGTTTTATCTGTACGGAGTAGGGTTACTGCCCTTCGCCCGAGGCAGCCGGATGGGCGCGTATCAGCGATTGTGGCGAGCGCTAGACCGCTATTACGCCTATTGGGACATGGCGCCCGTGCCCGCCGGCGAACTCAAGGCCCGTTACGATCCCAAAATCGCGGGGGCAGACACGGCCTGCCGGGGACGCTCCGGACCCTGCGAGCCCTACCGTCTGGCCCTGACCGCGATGCTGGCCGAATTGCAGGATGGCCACACCCGGCTGGTTCCCTTGCCGCCCCATGCCTTCCCGCCCGTGGCTGTGCGTCAGATCGAAGGTCGCGCGGCCATCGTATGGGTGGCCCCCGATTCCCAGGCAGAGGCCGCGGGCCTGATGCCAGGGGATGTCATCGTGGCCGTGGATGGTCTCCCTGTGGAGGAAGCGCTGCAGCACGTCCCGGCCTGGGCCATTGCCTTTGCTGCGCCCCACACCCGCACCTACAAACGATATGCCAACCTGCTCATGGGTGAGCCGGGCAGCAATGTATTCCTCACTGTCGAAGACATCTCGGGAAAGCGTCACCATGTCCAATTGCTTCGGGGCGAACGATCTTCCACGAATTGGAAACCGATAGAGGGGCGGCGCCTAGACGATGGCTGGGGGGTCCTCGCGGTGCGTACCCTGCAAGGAGACCCAGGTCTGGTGAAAAATTTTGACGCGGCCCTGGATGACCTGATGGATGCGGCCGGGCTCATCATCGACCTGCGCTCCAATGGCGGAGGCAATTCCATGTGGGGGGACCGGATGGTGGGGCGGGTGATTACCGAGACCCTTTCCTATGGGAAGGAATGCTTCCGCGGCCGGCATCCCTACCATCTCTGGACCAAGGGCTGCCATGGGCTGGAAGTGCAACCGCGTGGCAAGCCGTATACCGGGCCCGTGGCTGTATTGCTGAACACCAACATTCACAGTTCGGCCGAATGGATGGCCGCGGCCCTATGCACCACAGGCCGAGCCCGGTGTTTCGGGCGTATCACCGCGGGCAATACAGGCAACCCCGTCCCCTTCTATCTCCCTGACGCCACGGTTTACTACAGCACCGGCGACTTCTATCTGTTGGATGGCACGCGATTGAATGGTCATGGCATTGAGCCCCATGTTTCTATCACCTGGACCCTGGAGGATGTGCGGGCCGGCCGTGATCCTGATCTCAGTGCGGCTCGGGCCTGGCTGCGCGAAGCCGCTTCCCCCAAGTAAGGGCGTGCCCCGTGACCATCCTTTGTGGTAGAATTGGAGAGCGCACGCTGATAAACGCAGATAACCTTTAACCACAAAGGGCCCCAAGCGCACAAAGACACCAAGAAACAGCGCCACGAACGACTATTCGTCGATACCGATGAAAACGCCTCGCGGCCAGGCTGGCGCGGGAAGCCGATTTCGTCAAGCGTCAAACGTCATGCGTCATGATCTGACGTTTCACGTTTTACGTTTGACGTTCGTTGGTGCCTCGCTCAACGTTGTCCTGATGATCTCAATCCTAATCCTG
>JALWZT010000056.1 GCA_027002405.1 Anaerolineae bacterium
CCCCAACGCCGATATCACCAACCCCCACCCCCTTGCCTTTACCCATGCTCAAAGGCAAGATCGCGTTCATTTCCGAAAATCCCGACATGCCCGGCTTGTGGACCATGGACCCTGACGGCTCCCATCGACGTTTCTACAGCGATGACATCCGGGTCAAACAACAATTCCTGGCCATGTTCGACCGATATCGCATCTCCCCAGATGGCCGCTACCGGGCTTATGTGACCCGAGGCCCGAATGATGATAGCCCGCAAATCTACATCCAGGGCCAGGTGAATAAATATGGCATTGCGCCAACCTGGAAAGTCACCAAAGGCTTCACAGCCGTTTGCTACGACCCCATGTGGTCCCCTGATGGCACCAAGCTGGTTTTTGTCAGTGAGGAGGATGGCAGCGATGACGTGTGGGTCATCAACATCGATGGCAGCAACCCCATCAACCTCACGCCCAACATTTGGGAATGGGACAAACACCCCTCCTGGTCCCCCGATGGACGCTACATTGTTTTCTGGTCCAATCGTACCGGCTACAAAAACATTTACATCATGGACGCGGATGGACGCAATGTCCGCAATCTCAGCAACACCGCCTGGGATGAATGGCGTCCTCTTTGGATAAGGTAAATCCCATGGAACCCCCTTCTCGTTACGGTTACTCATCGTACCCCAAATCATCCTTGATCTCCGAACACGAACGCATCAAAGAAGAGTTCAAGGAGAAAGTCCAGCGCCGCCTGCTGGCGGAAATGAATGCACGGGCCGTGCCCGATCATGATGAGGCCGTGCGTCGCCGGCTGGAGCGTATTTTCAATGAGCTGCTGGCCCAGGAGAATATGGTCCTGAGTCGGGCAGAAAAGACCGACCTTTTCAACGAAATCGTAGCCGACATCTTGGGGTTTGGTCCCCTGGAACCCTTTTTGCGAGATGAAACCGTCAGCGAAATCCTGGTGAATGGCCCCCATCGGGTCTATGTGGAACGTCACGGCGTCTTGCAGGAAACGTCGGTGCGTTTTAAGGATGATAAGGATGTGATGCGCATCATCGAACGCATTGTCACCCCCTTGGGCCGCAGGGTCGATGAAGCCAGCCCCATGGTCGATGCCCGCCTTCCTGATGGGTCCCGGGTCAATGTGGTGATCCCCCCCATTTCCCTGGTGGGGCCTTGTCTCAGCATTCGCAAATTCTCCAAACAAGCCCTGGGCCCCGATGATCTCATCCGATTTGGCACCATGGATCGGGCTATCAGCACCTTCCTGAATGCGTGCGTTCGGGCGCGCCTCAACATCATTGTGTCGGGTGGGACAGGCACCGGGAAAACCACCCTGCTCAATGTGCTTTCCAGCTTTATCCCGGATGACGAACGGATTATCACCATCGAAGACGCGGCCGAGCTGCGGCTCAACCAGCGGCATGTGGTCCGTCTCGAAGCTCGCCCCCCCAACATCGAAGGCAAAGGCGCGGTAACCATCCGTCAATTGGTGATCAATGCCCTGCGAATGCGCCCTGACCGTATTGTGGTCGGCGAGGTGCGTGGGGGCGAGGCTCTGGACATGCTGCAAGCCATGAATACCGGCCACGATGGCTCCCTGACCACGGCTCACTCCAACAGCCCTCGCGACACCCTGCGCCGCATCGAGACCATGGTGCTCATGGCAGGGATGGACCTGCCCCTGCGGGCCATTCGAGAACAGATCGCTTCCGCGTTTGACGTGGTCGTGCATCTGGACCGCCTGCGTGATGGCAGCCGTAAAATCACGGCCATCTCCGAAGTGATAGGCATGGAAGGCGATACCATTGTGATGCAAGACATCTTTCGCTTTGTGCCCACGGGCATCAAAGGGGAAAAGGTCCAAGGGCATTTTGCCCCCACCGGCATCCGCCCGCGATTCATGGAAAAATTCGAGATCAGTGGCATCAAGCTCCCGCCCGATGTTTTCAACCCCATGGAGCCTCGGGCTTCACGCAGACGCTTTTGATATGGATACCCCTCCTTGCCCACGCGGCCTCGCCTCCGAAGCCGGTTCAAGCTTGATTGAGACCGCGCTGGTCTCCATCTTTCTATTGATGTTGATGGCCAGTGTGGTGGATTTGGGCCGCGCCTTCCGAGTCTATATCGCGATCACCAGTGCGGCCGAGCAAGGCGCCCGTTACGCGGCCCGGGCCCCCTCTCGGGTGGATGCCATCCGAGCCGTGGTGAAAGAAGAATCCCGTGATGATGGCATCTTGCTTTCTGATGAACAGATCCTCATCATCCCCAATCCCGCCACACAGCCCATCCGGGCCGGAGACCCGATCCGGGTGGAAGTTCACACGACCATGCCCACCATCATGGGCTCCATGTTCGGCCTGCGCGGCCTCCCTATCCACAGTGCCGCTGTGATGATGGCTTTAGATGCTTCCAGGTGACGATGATGGCTCCACTACAAAAAGATTTTTCAACACGGAGGCACGGAGGACACAGAGAAAAAATAAGGCGGGTCACGGAGGAAATCCTTTCCAAACCTTATCTTTTTCCTTCTCCGTGCTCTCTGTGTCTCCGTGGTTAATGTGTTTTAGGAAATCCGATGATGATGCCTAAACGCCATGATTTTTCGGAACAAGGAACCACCCTGGTTTATCTGGCCGTCATTTTGGTGGTCCTGGTAGGGTTCGTCGCGTTAGCGGTGGATGGCGGGTTCCTGTACGGACAGCGGCAGAAAATGCAAAACGCGGCCGATGCCGCGGCCATGGCCGGGGCCGAACGGCTCTGTCGTGGCATGGGCACCGCGGTGACTTCGACCGCGACCCGATATGCCACTTTGAACGGGGCCGATGATGTCTCGGTCCGGGTGGATGGTTGGCGGGTTCGAGTCACCGCGCGCAGGACGGTTGAGACGTATTTTGCCAAAATGTTGGGGATTTCTCAGGTGACGATAGGCGCCCACGCGGAAGCCACGTGTAGCGAGGCGGCCAGCGCGTGCCGCGTGTGGCCTTTGGGGCTCAATCGTCGCGATTGGGAAGGTCAGGCCGAACATTCTTGCGGCGATTTGCTTTACATCTGGACCGGCGGCCCCCCTATTGACGCGCCCGATTGCGATGTGTATGATTGTGACCTGGACGGCGATGGGGATGATGACATCTTCATCGCCGAAGGGCCGCAGAACCGCCCCTGGCTTGATTTCACCCGGCAAGTCAGCCCTGAATTCCCCGATTCGTGCTCGCAACCCGGCATCGGCGCCGCGGAGTTGCGCTGTGAGATCCTGCACGGCAGCGGGGCCCGCATCGAAACCCCCGCATGTGTGGATCGGGGTTTTGGGTCGCCGGCCAGTGTGGGCAATGCCATCAATGCCCGCCGTGGCGACCGGGTGGCCATTGCCCTTTACGATGGATTTTGTCCCCGGCGCCCGGGACCAGGGGGCCGGCCTTACCGAGTCACCGCGTTCGGCTGTGTCACCGTGGAAGGGTGGGTGCGAGACCTGCGCCTGACCTGCCGGACCACCCCGCGAGAGGGGGGCTGTGGCTGTGGCAGAAGACCTCCTCGTTGCCGGGGGCCCCTGCATATCCAGGCCATTGCCGTGCGCATCCCCTGCAACCCCATGGCCTGTTTCACCTCCTGCGGCACCCTCAGCGGCAACCCACCTCGGGCGGGCGGCGTCAACGCGGTGGGATTAACCCGATGAACGTATGATGATCCCTCCATCTTTTCTCTCATCCCCACTTTTTTGGGCCCTGGCTTCGGCCACGTTGGCCGCGCTGGCCGGTAGCGTGGCCTGGGTCGTCAGCCGACGCCTCATTTTGCGATACCGGTCCTCCCTGCCCGCGCTTTTGGTAGGCCCGCGCGGGCTGTGGATGCCGGCATGCTTGATGGTCTGGAGCGGGTATGCCGGTTGGCGGCTCATGGGAAGCCCCTGGCTCCTCGCGGCCATCATCACCACCACCCTGCTGTTGATTGTGACGGTGGTGGACTATGCTACCCTGCGCATCCCCAACGTGATGACCTTAACCTTGCTGGTGTGGGCCGCGATCCAGATGCTTTGGTTGGGGCATCCCACCTTAGGAGCTGCGCTAGGCGGTTTTCTGGTGGGTGGGATCGGCTTTTTTATCCTGGCCCTGATGGGGCGAGGGGCTTTGGGCATGGGGGATGTGAAATTAGCGGCCGCGATCGGCCTGCTTTTCGGATTCCCGGGCGTGGTGGTGGCCCTTTTCTGGGGCGTGATCTTTGGTGGGCTGGCTGCGCTGGCGCTTTTGGTGACGCGACGGGCCGGACTCAAGAGCAGCTTCGCATACGGGCCCTATCTGGCCGCGGGCGCGTGGCTGCTTTATATGGGGACTCTCGAGCTTCTACCCTGGCAGTGAGAGTAAAGTAATCAGTGATCAGTGTTCAGTGTTCAGTTCACTCCGCGTCCTCTGCGTTCTCTGCGGTGAGTAACCTTTCCCCAGGGGGTCAGGGATCAGGCATCCAGTGTTCAGTAGGTTGGCTGTTCCTTGGTGTCTTGTGGTGAAAGATTATCTGCGTCAATCAGCGTTGCGAAGCATCGGCGCAAATCTGCGTTCCCATATTCCTCGGTATCGGCGAGCAGCTATTTGTGGCGCATGCCTCGATAGATCCCCTCTCGCAGTTCAATGGCCAGCGCGTCGGTCTCGGGCAGTCCCAACGCCCGGGCCCGGGCAATGACCTGTTCTACATCATACGGCAGGCGGATGAGCTGGATGCTGAACGGCGCGTCCCAATCCTCACCATCCCATACGCCCTCCAGCAGCACATAGGTGGCCCGAGGTTCGTCCAGCGCGTTCCCCACACTTCCCGCGTTGAACAGGGTGTGATTTTTGGGCACGAAGAAAGGCATGATGAACGCGTGATGAATATCCCCATAGCCCACCACATGGGGCGGGGGTGTGTCGAACCCGGTGAGTTCGGTATTCTGAAACATGCCCAGGAGGGTTTCCCGCTCACTGTGGGGATACACGCGATACCAAATCCCTTGGGCCGAAGCATGAAAAAGACGGATGCGCCGGCCGCTCAGCCGAAAATCCACGCTGTAAGGCAGGCTCTTCAGCCAGGCCAGGCGCTCAGGTCCCAGACGCTTTCGATGCCATGCCACCAGGGGATTATGCACATCCTCCCGGATCATGAGGTCATCCCAATTTCCAAAGAGATTCACCTGGCATTGTTCGCGACAGATATCGATCACCTCCGGCCCGTCCGGCCCTTTGCCATCCAGGTCGCCCAAATTATAGATTCGCGCCACGCCCCGGGCACGGATATCCGCCAAGGTGGCCTCCAGCGCGGCCAGGTTGCCATGGATATCGGAGATCACCGCGACGCGTGTCAGCTCAACCACCTTGCCCTTCACGCCCCTTTTTGTAGGTCAATTCGCCCTGGACCTCCAGCTCATCGAGGATGCCCATGATAACGGCATCCACGGGGCGATTTTTGGTGATATCGGTCTGACGGGCTGAGCTCCCCTGGGCCAGGATCACCAATTCCCCCACCCCCGCGCCCACCGCGTCGATGGCGACAAAGGGTTTGCCTATCAGCTCATTATGAATGGTGGCCTCTTGTACCACCAGGAGCTTGAGGCCCCGGAGTTTTTCATCTTTGATGGTGGCTACGGCCGAGCCCACCACGCGAGCGATCATCATAAGCGGTACTCCTGCTTTGTAAATAGGATTCGGATCAGGATTAGGATTAGGATTAGGATTAGGATTGAGATCATCAGGACAACGTTGAGCGAGGCGGCAACGGACGTGATGCGTGAAACGTGAAACGTGAGAGCCTTACGCATCACGCATCACGTTTCACGGCCCGCCAGCCTGACCGCGAGGCGTTTTCATTCGTATCGGCGAACTGCCGTTCGTGATGACTGCTTTGAAGATAGAGTCCCGCGACGTCATTCCGAGGGAGCGCAGCGACCGAGGAATCTAGCGAAGCGCAAAAACCACGGCATGGCGCTCGCTTCGCTCGCTAGATGCTTCGCTCCCTCCGGTCGCTCAGCATGACGAATATCTGCGAAAATCTGCGTTTTCGCCACCTGCTACCTGCCACTTGCCACTTGCTACTTGCAAACTTGCCACTTGCTACTTGCAAACCTGCAAACTGCGTTCCATTTTCGTCGTTATGGGGTGCGCTATTGTTCATGGTGACTGTGGGAGCAAGTGTAACGCGCTTTGGGCTGGAGGTCAATTTCAGGGGCGCGTCCCAACTTATGCCCTATCGCGGATCAGGTTCATAAACTCCGCCCGGGTACGGGCATCTTTGCGGAAGACCCCACGCATGGCGCTGGTGATGGTGGAGCTGTTTTGCTTCTGAACCCCTCGCATCATCATGCACAGATGGCTGGCTTCCACCACCACCCCTACGCCCATGGGTTCCAGAATGTCCACCATGGCATCCGCGATCTGATTGGTCATCCGTTCCTGGATTTGCAATCGGCGGGCGAACACATCCACGATGCGGGCGACCTTACTCAGGCCGATGACCTTGCCCTGGGGTAGATAGCCTACATGCACCCGCCCAAAGAAGGGGATCATGTGATGTTCACACATGGAATAGAATTCAATGTCCTTGACAATGACCATCTCGTCACAACTGTCGGTGAAGATGGCATTGTTGACCACTTCTTCCACCGTGGTGGTGTATCCACTGGTGAGGAAATCATAGGCTTTGGCCACCCGCAAAGGGGTGCGGCGCAGCCCTTCGCGATTGGGGTCTTCGCCAATCCGGATCAAAATCTGGCGAATCATCGCCTCGAATTCAGGGTCATAAACCTCGTTTTCCTCGGCTTCAAAGATTTGGTCCGAGCCGTAATGACTAAAGGTATCCACACGGAAAAGCGGTTTTCTTTCAGTCATGAGCTGTATCTCCTCGGCCGACACCCGTAAGGTGTCGGCGATGTGTTTCAGGGTGTGTGAGGTTCCTGGCACCCGCCAGTCGGGCGCGATATCGGCCAAAGGAAAGGCCAGATGGGGATAATGGAAGATGTCAGGGTCCGGGATGGGCGCGCCGTGAAGCTCCAGTTGGCGATCTTTGATAAGGACAATATCCAGATCGATGGTACGGGATGCGTACTTGTCCTCGGTGCGAATTCGCCCCAGGCGGGCTTCGATCTCCCGCAAGGCCCGATGCAGGGCCTCGGGCGAGAGATCGGTTTCTATCAACACCGCGGCATTGAAATAGTCGGGCTGGGGCCCGCGCCCCCCTATCGCGGGGGTACGATAAATGGGACTGACCGCGAGTACCCGCCATCGGGGGTCCTGTTGAAGGAGCTTCAAGGCCCGGGTGGTATTGTACTCTCGATTGACGTTGCTGCCCAGGGCAATCAGCACCCGATCACGCATACGACATTTTCAGATGAGCACCACCGGTGAGGCGGATGATTTCGCCGGTGATGAAGTCATTGCGAAGGAGGTAGAGAAGGGTGTCGGCCACGCTTTCGGTGCCGCCCGCACGGGCCAGGGGCACCGTGGCCAGGACGCTCTGCCAATAAGCTTCGCTGGCCTTTGCCGGGGGCAGCATGGCGCCCAGGGCAATGCCATTGACCCGGATGCGCGGGGCCAGTTGCAGGGCCGCGGCCCGGGTGAACGCATCCAACGCGCCTTTGGAGATGGTGTAGGTAAAATGGGTGCGGTAGGGACGTTCGGTGCGCCAGTCGGTGATGTTGACCACCGCACCCTCCAGCTCCTGGGGCAAGGCGCGGGCAAAAGCCTGGGTGAGCAGCACGGGCGCGCGCAGGTTGATGCGCAAGGTCTGGCTCCAGCCATCCAGGGTGAAATCGGTCAGAGTGTCTTTGGGGAAGATGGCCGCGCTATTGACCAGGATTTGCACGGGGGAGAAGGAAGAGGGCAGGTCCGTGAACAGAGCAGACGCGTCCTCCAAACGGCTGAGATCGGCCTGACGCAGGATGACCTGGACGCCCAGGGCCCGGGCCGCGGCCGCGGTGGCCTGGGCCTGTTCCGCGGAGCGGTGATAATGGAGGACGAGATGGCAGCCCGCCCGGGCCAGGGCCAGGACCAGCCCCCGACCGATGCGATGTGCGCCGCCGGTGACAAATGCGGTTTTCCCTTGAAGATTCATGGTAGGATGCTTAGTAACCGTCTAAAAATTAGTTTCCGTTTTTGTGCTCATCGACTGAAGTCGAACACTTAAGGCCTACGGCCAGCCCCCCTCTTCATCTCCCCCGCAAGCGGGGGAGAACAGCGGAAGGGGATCAGATGACGGC